>DATGUB010000104.1:0-82952 GCA_035301585.1 Beutenbergiaceae bacterium
GTGGTGGAGCTAAGGGGATTCGAACCCCTGACCTCTTCCATGCCATGGAAGCGCGCTACCAACTGCGCCATAGCCCCGTGGACGATGTTCAGCTTAGACGATCCGAAGAGCAAATGCGAAATCGGAAATCAGGGTGCACCGACGTTGTGCTGAGTGAGCCGCCATTGGGGGTCTCCCTGGTAGGGCTGGAGGACCGACCAGTGGCAGTTGCTTAGCCCCGAGATTCCGCGCCATCCCTCAGGATTCTGCCCCAACAGCGCGGTGATGCCCGTGGAGATCGCCGCACCGTGCGCGACGAAGATCACGGTGTCGGAGATCTCATATTTCGCTGCCCATTCGTTCACCGATTCCGCGAACCGCAGGCCGAGGTTTGCCCGGGTCTCGGCGTCGACACCATCGGGATGACCGCCCTTGCGCCACTGCGCGAACGCCTCCGGCCAGCCTTTGCTCATCTCCTTGTGCGTGAGGCCCTCCCACTGCCCGAACGATCGTTCACGCAGTCGTTGGTCGACCACCGTCTCCACCCCGATCCGTTCGGCGAGCGCCGCCGCGGTGTCCACGGCGCGAGAAAGGTCGGAGCTAACGATCGCCGTCGGCCTGACTTTCGCGAGTACAGCGGCGGCCCCGTTCGCTTGTTCGATGCCGGTGAGGTTCAGCGGAATATCGATCTGTCCTTGGAGCTTGCCGGCGGCGTTGTAGTCAGTTTGCCCGTGTCTCCACAAAATGACGTTGGCCGCGTTCAAGCAAACCCCTCCCCATTGGATACGGAATCAGTGACGGTAGGATCGGCCAGGTCGGCGGGCAGTTCGATCTCCTCGCAGTCCTTCCACAGCCGATCCAGGCCGTAGAAGTCGCGATCCTCGGCGTGCTGCACGTGCACGATGATGTCTCCGTAGTCGAGCAGAACCCAGCGAAGTTCCTGGGTGCCCTCGCGGCGAATGATCTTTGAGCCGGCTTCTCGCATCGCCTCGTCTATGGCATCGACGATCGCATCCACTTGCCGTTCAGTCTCGCCGGTTACGATGAGGAACACGTCGGTAAGTGCGAGCCTATCGGCGACATCGAGGGCAACGATGCCCTGTCCAAACTTGCTCGCCGCCGCACGCGCGGCAGTTTTCGCGAGATCTATTGCGTGTTCCTCAGCGGGCACTGTTCTCCTTCATAAGCAAACGAAGCCTTCTATGTTAATAAGGGGAAATGGCGTAAAACTATTCCGGCAGCATCCTCGCTGCCGCTACCGAAGCCGCGATTGATCGCGTACCACACGAGCAGACCCAGTACCACGGCGACAACGGCGATCACGATCCATTGCAACACCGTCAGCCACATCGGTGTGCGGCCCTTACGCTCATCCTGCGTCGCAAGCGGCTCCTGAGCCTCGCTCCCACCGGGTTCTTCCACCGCTGGTAGGGAGGTGAGGGTGTGCCAGTCGGGGAGGTCGAAGTTCCCATCACCAGGGGTGGGAATCGAGGGCTCCGCTGCCTCGGGCTCACCAGTTGCGCCCTCATCGTCCTCTTCAGGTTCGGCCGGCTCCGGTTCGGTAAGGGCCGGCTCGGCGGGTTCGAGGTCCGGAAGGAGATCGTCGGTGACGACAGGGGTGTCGATGACAGCTGTCCAGTCCGCGGCGTCGGTGTCTTCCACCGGGGAGGCAGCCGACTGCGCCGCTGCTTCGCTCAGTCCCTGCGGGATAGCCGCTTCGAAAATCGATCGCCGCTTCGGGGCGGCGTTCTCTGCGGGAGACGCATCGCCAGTCTCGGTACCGCGCGCGCTGGGCGGGGTGTCCGGCGCGGCGTTGATGTCCGCCATCGCACGCCGGATCTGATCGAACTCGCCGGTGTACTCCCCTGTGTGGGCGCCCTCAGGGCGAACTACGGGGCGCCGAGCCGTCTGTTCAGCCGGCGACTCCGCGCGAGGTTCGGGCCGCTCCCCCAGTTCGGAGGCAACCACTTTGGTGCTCACTCGCTGGGGTGTGACGGGCGCGGGTGGCGGCCCGGTACCCGGTCCACGTTCTATCGGTTGTTCCTCCAGCGGCTCCGATTCGGCCGTGCTCTCCAGTTCACCGGTATCGACCGCTTCCGCTTCGTGCATCGCGGCGAGTTCACGCAGTTGCCGCCGAGTAAGTCCCGAGTCCGCCGAGACCTTTCCCGCGAGCACATCCGCCGACGTGACGACGGGGGGCTCTTCCACCGGTTTTTCAACCTGCGCGGCGGGCTGGGGGTCAGCGATCTCTAGTCGCCCGTCAATGCGTTTGAGCGCACCCGTCTCCAGCGCGCGTTCCTGCTGCCGCAGTTCGCGGCGGGTCAGGGGTGGGCCGTCCTCTCGCGCCAATTTGGCAAGCTCGTCTCGAGAGAACTGGGGTTGGTCTGGTGTGGGAAGTTCTTCGTTCACGATTGTCCCTGAGCAATCCGCTCCGAGGGGAGCTCACCCTCTCGTGATTCATTGAGGTACAAGCCATGCTTACCGATGTACTGTACAACGCCGTCGGGCACGAGATACCACACGGGCTTCCCCGCCCGCACCCGCGCGCGGCAGTCCGTGGAGGAGATCGCCATCGCGGGGATTTCCAGCAGCGAATACTGGCCCGGCGGCAGCGCATCGGTGTCGAGCTGGTGCCCCGGGCGGGTCACCCCCACGAAATGCGCGAGGGACCACAGCTCATCGGCATCGCGCCACTGCAGGATCTGATCCAACGCGTCGGCTCCGGTGATGAAGAACAGCTCGGCGTCGGGGTACTGCCGATTCAGGCGGCGCAGCGTGTCAATCGTGTACGTGACCCCTTCCCGGTCGATTTCAATCCGGGAAACGGTGAACCGGGGGTTGGAAGCGGTGGCGATCACCGCCATGAGGTATCGGTGTTCAGCCGCTGAAACACGTCGGTTGAGCTTGAACGGCTGCGCCCCAGTGGGAACGAAAATCACCTCATCGAGCTCGAACTCATTGGCGACTTCGCTCGCAGCGACGAGGTGGCCGTGGTGAATGGGGTCAAAGGTACCACCCATGATGCCGATGCGAGTCGGCGCCTGAGAAGCAGGTGTCACCACGCCATCCGTTCCGAAACGTTACTTACGCCGCGTCCAGATTGACCGGAAACCCCAGGTGAACACGAGCAGGGCAATAAGAATGGTGAATGCGACGATGCCGTAGGCGAGCGGCGGCATCTGCATCTCGGTCACGATTTCATTGGCCGCGACGAGGGAGCTGCGCATGAACAATCCTTTCGATGAGCGTACGGGCCGAAGACGGGCTAGGTACAGTCTGCCACGGTTTTGGGCAGGTGCAGAAACTTTCGGTGATTACGGTCGGATATGTCCGTCACCCTCAACGATCCAACTCGTCGTCGTGAGCGCCTCGAGCCCCATCGGTCCGCGAGCGTGAAGTTTTTGGGTCGAGATGCCGATCTCTGCCCCGAGCCCAAGCTCCCCGCCGTCGGTGAACCGCGTGGAGGCGTTCACCATGATCGTCGCCGAATCCAGTTCGGTGCTGAACCTGTGCGCGGCCGTCGTATCTTGTGTGACGATCGACTCGGTGTGCCCTGAGGAATAGGTCCGGATATGGTCGATCGCCTCGTCGAGGTGAGCAACGACCTTCACCGCCAGGTCAAGGGCGAGGTATTCGGCGTGCCAGTCCGCCTCGGTCGCGGGCGTCACTTCGCCCGCGGCTGCGAACCTCGAGGCCGCTTCGTCTGCGTGGAGCGCGACCCCTTCCGCGCGGAGGGCGTCGAAGACTCGAGGCAGGAACTCCTCGGCAATCTCCGCGTGGACGAGTAGCGTCTCCGCGGCGTTGCACACCGAGGGTCGGTGCACCTTGGCGTTGACGGCGATCTCCACCGCTCGCTCGAGGTCCGCCGACGCATCGACGTACACGTGCACGTTCCCCACCCCGGTTTCGATGACCGGGACGAGGGAATTCGTTACGACCGTCTCGATCAGGCCCGCTCCCCCGCGGGGGATGAGGACGTCGACGAGCCCCCGGGCGCGCATGAGCTCCGTGGCCCCGTCCCGGCCGTGGGCGTCGATGGACTGCACCGCCAGCCGCGGGAGCCCCTCCCCGGCGAGTGCGTCCTGGAGCACACCGACGATGGCGATGTTGCTTTCCTCGGCGGCGCTCCCGCCGCGCAGGATGACGGCGTTCCCGGACTTCAGGGCGATCCCGGCGGCGTCGACGGTCACGTTGGGCCTCGCTTCGTAAATCATCCCGACGACGCCCATCGGCACCCGCAACTGACGCACCCGCAGCCCGTTGGGCAGGCGCTCACCGTGGACCACCTGCCCGATCGGATCGGGCAGCGCCGCGAGGTCGCCGAGCGCGGTGGCGATCCCGGCGATGCGCTCCTCGGTGAGGGTGAGGCGATCGATCATCGCCTCGCTCATCCCGCCTGTGCGCTCGCGCTGGACATCGCGTGCGTTCGCGGCGAGGACCTGGGCGGACTCGCTGCGCAGAGCCGCAGCCATCGCCTGCAGCGCCGCGTCCTTCTCGGCGCGGGTGAGCCGGGCGAGGTGCCGTGAGGCAGCTTTTGCATCGCTCGCGATCGCGGTGATCGCGCGGGCAACCTCGGTGGGCGCGGATGCGTCAGAAAAAGCGGAGGTAGTCATGACCCTTATTGTATGGCTACGCCGCGATCGCCTGTCGGCGGGTGCGTACCGGTTCCTGGGCGGCCACGGGCGCGTCCACCTTCGCGTGCAGGCCGCGGCGGTCGAGTTCCGGAAGGAGACCGGTGGCGATCGCGAGGACGTCGGTGGGGATCGAACCGGGAATGATCGTGAACCCGTCTGCGGCCCCCGCCCGGACCCAGTTCTGCCACACGGTCGCGAATGTCGAGACGGTGCCGGCGTGCTGGAGCAGGCCCGCGGGTTGCTCGCCGTCGAGGTCAGCGATGAAGCCCGCCCGGTTCGCTGCCTCTTGCCCGTCGCTTGCGAGGACGGCGTGCACGTCCACGAGCACCGCGATGTCGTCCGGGTTGCGCCCCCAGTCCGTGGCGGCCGAACGGATGGCGCTGCGCAGGTTCCGCGCGTCTTCCACCGTGTCTACCCGGAGGCGGGCGACGGTAGCCCGGGCGGCCGCGATCTCGACGTCGACCTCGTTGCGAACGTTGACGACGACGGCGGGGGCCTCCGCGCGACCCTTCCAGGCCGCGGTGACCGCTTCGACTCCCCGGGCCGGTTCGGGGGTGGGGGCATCCACTTGCCATCCGCCGCGGTTCGCCGTCGATTTGTGGACGGAGGCGACGGCGGAGGCGACCCCGGTGGGGGTGTTCCCGGCGAGCGGGATGCTCGCCGCAAGTCGGACTGAGCCGGTGTGTTGCCCGAGCCGGGAGAGTGCGAGCGCGCCGTCCAAGTAGTCATCTCGGCGGCGGCGTCCGCCGAGGCGGAAGGGCGCACCGGTGACGATGAGGTCGGTGCCCGCGCGGTCAAGCAGCTTCGCGAGGCCGGCGAGGCGGGCCATGATGAAGGATTCCGTCTCGGGATCGCGGTCTCGTTGCCACGCGGTAGGTGCGCCGGTGGAGGTGAGATCAACAGCGAGAACGGAGGTGCGGGTAGGGAAAATTGAAGCCATGGGTGATGCCACTTTCAATCGTGTGCGAAAGTAACTCAGGCGGGCAGGCACGCAGGTTCGTGTCACGCGACCTGGGGTGTGCGAGCCGCTTCCCGAGGGTGGCAGTCGAAGGGGCGATTACGTCAGCCCGAGACGCCGGTCGAGGTGGCTTAGGCAGCCATGCACCAACACATGCGCATCATCATCATGCTCAGCACTGGGCGGGTTGAAACCTGCGAGTGTGCCTGATGGTGCAACATGTTTTCCTCTTCCTCGGGCCAGTTGGCCTCGTAGCGCTTGCCTCATGGGCCTGGTCGTCACCCGGGGCACCCCACCGCAACTGGAGGGTTGCCGGCCAGCTAGCCGGGGCTTGTTGCTGGCGCTCTGGACCTAATCTTGAAGCTAAAGGGCAATGGTTGATATGTCAACTCACGCGCTGTGATGCGCGGCACAGTGCGTGGCCGACGCGTAGAGGCAGAGCGTCGCGGCCATTGCGAGGTTGAGGCTTTCGGCGTGCCCGTAGATGGGGATGGCAATGGTTGCGTCCGCGAGTTCCAGCGCCTCCCTCGGCAGACCGTGGGCTTCATTGCCGAACAGCCACAGCGTGGGTTCGGCCAGGCGGATCCCCGAGGGAGGCGTGGGCGCGCCCAGTTCGTCCAACCGGTGCGCACCCTGAGCTGTCGTCGCAAGCACTTGGATGCCAGCGGCCTTCGCCGCGCCAATGAGTTCGGGGGTGCGGGCACCGGTGGTGATCGGCAGGTGGAACAAAGAACCCGCGCTCGAGCGCACGACCTTGGGGTTCTCGATCTCGACGCTTCCGGCGCTCAGCACCACTCCCCCGGCCCCGGCCGCATCGGCTGCGCGGATGATTGCGCCGGTATTGCCCGGATCGCGGGCCTCGATGAGCCCGGCGAAGAAGCGCCCGCCGCGCCGCCCGCTCGCAGTGAAGTCGGTGCGATGCCGGTCGGGTGAGGTGAGCACGGCGACGACCCCCTGGGCGTCCGGACTCATCGCCGCAATGACATCTGGGGAGCACAGGTGCAGGTACAGACCACTGGCGGTCGCGGCGTCGAGGATCTCCGGATGGCGCTGGGACGCCTCGACGGTCAAGTAGAGGTCGCGAACGAAGCCGGGGGTGTGTTCGACGGCTTCACGCACGCTCTGGGGACCCTCGACGATGAAGGCACCGGAGCGTCGCCTGCCTGCAGCGGTGCGCAGGATACTGATCTTACGGATACGGTCGGAGTTGGGGTTGGTCATCGAAGGCACGATGCCCATTGTTCCCTACTCGCTGCCAGCGCGGTATTCGCGAGGGCCATAGCCGAACGTCCGGAGGAAGTCCCGGGTGAGGTGGGCGTGATCGGTGTAGCCGAGCCGAGCCGCGATCCCGGCGATGGTCTCCGTGCCTTCGCGCAGATGTCGAGCAGCCTCCTGGAGTCGGTAGCGGCGAATCACCTGAAGCGGACTGAGGCCGAGGAAGTCCTCGGCGAGGCGCTGC
The DNA here is from genome assembly GCA_035301585.1 of Beutenbergiaceae bacterium. GTDB lineage: Bacteria > Actinomycetota > Actinomycetes > Actinomycetales > Beutenbergiaceae > HY158. The sequence goes on from DATGUB010000104.1 coordinate 7,031, forward strand.
ACCGTGCGGGGCGAGGTGTGCAGGGCCTCGGCGAGTTCGCCGAGGGTGGTCACGGCGGTGGATTCGGCGGCGATACGCAAGAGCCGATTCGCCTCCAGCGCGCGCTGCGGCGGAGCGGGCAGGTCCCCCAGCCACGCGCGAACGAGGTCGATCGCCGCATCATCGTCGCCTGCGGCCATCGCCGCGCTCACCCCACCCGGGACAACGCCGGGCCAGTCCACCACCGCGTCAACGAGATCACGTGGCCGGGCTCCCAGTGCCGCGAGCCCCGCGGGCTGCAGAAGCATGCCGAGCGCCCACCCCGCACCGGAGAGCACCCGGTGGATGAGCCGCGTGCTCGGCCCGGTGAGCGCGACGCCGTCGTGGGCGATCGTGAGGTTCGCGGCGGGGAACGGGAGGACCTCCTGCCGAAGCGATTCCCCATCGGGGAGCTGCCAGCGCGGAACCCAGAACCATTGCACCAAATGCGCGCATTCTTCCCCCGCGGCGTACCGCGTGAAGTGGGGCAACTTCGCCGGGTACAGCACGCCGCGACCGTCCTCAGGGGTCGGCTCGATGGGCGGTAGCGGCTTCATGTCGTGAATCTACAAGCATTCTCTCCTCCTCCGCGAGGAGAATGGGAACATGGCTTCTTCAGCAAACGGAAAATACACACGTTCAGGCGTTCCGACGTCGTTCACTTCCCTCACCCCCTTCCTCGTCATCCCCCGAGCGAAAGCCGCCGTCGAGTTCTACCGGGACGTGTTCGGTGCGCAGGTGCTCGGGGTCACGGAGATGGGCGGGGCGCTCGTGCACGCGGAACTCGACTTCGGCGCCGGTCGCCTCCAACTCGGTGAACCCAGCCCCGCGTTCGGCACGGTGCCCGCGCCGGCGGAGGGGGCGTGCTATTCGCTCGGACTCTACTGCGCAGACGTTGACGCCCGGCTCGAGGCGGCACTGGCCGCGGGAGCAACCTTGCGCGAGCCGATCGCGGACTTCGTTTCCGGTGACCGCTACGCGTCCATCGTCGACCCCTTCGGGATCCGGTGGACGATCATGACCCGGATCGAAGATCTCTCCGACGAGGAGAGCGCTGCCCGCGTCGCTGCCTGGGCGGCCGAGCAGAGCTGATGCCCTGGGACCGGCGCGGCAGCTAAAAGGCCCCCAGGCGAGATCCTGGGGGCCTTTCCTCGCGCCGGATGATGCGGCGCGCACAGATTACGCTGCGGGTGCGTTGACGTCCTGCGGCAGGGCGCCCTTCGCGACCTTGACCAGCGCAGTGAAGGCAGCCGGGTCGTTCACCGCGAGCTCAGCGAGCATCCGGCGGTCGACGTCCACATCCGCGGCCTTCAGGCCCTGGATGAAGCGGTTATAGGTCATGCCTTCGGCGCGGGCAGCGGCGTTGATGCGCTGGATCCACAGCCGGCGGAAGTCCGACTTGCGCTTGCGGCGGTCCCGGTAGGCGTACACACCCGAGTGAAGGGTCTGTTCTTTCGCCTTGCGGTACAGACGCGAGCGTTGGCCGCGGTAGCCGCTGGCCTGCTCGAGAACTGACCGGCGCTTCTTCTTTGCGTTAACCGAGCGTTTTACACGTGCCACGGGTTACTCCTAAAAGTCTTGTTCTCGACCGACTACAGGCCGAGCATCTTCTTGATTCGGGCTTCGTCGGCCTTCGCCACGGGCACGTCGTTGTCCAGGCGGGCGGCCTGTTGCTTCGACCGTTCCTGGAACTTGTGCACGTTGCGGGCGCGTTCGCGCATGATCTTGCCCGAGCCGGTGACCCGGAAGCGCTTCTTGGCCCCGGAGTGCGTCTTCTGCTTCGCCATGTAATTAATTCCTCGTGTTACTAGTCAGTTTCCTGACTGGCAGCTTTCTTGGCTTGTTCGCGTTCCTGACGCCGCTTGCGCTGCGCGTCAGACTTCTTGATATTCGGACCAATCACCATGGTCATGTTGCGCCCGTCCTGGCGGGGGGCGCTTTCCACGTGACCGAGTTCAGCCACATCGTCGGCGAGCTGCTCAAGAAGTCGTATTCCCATTTCGGGCCGCGACTGTTCACGGCCGCGGAACATGATCATGACCTTGACCTTGTCGCCGCCCCGAAGGAACCGCTCAACGTGGCCCTTCTTGGTTTCGTAGTCGTGGGTATCAATCTTCAGCCGGAAACGGATTTCCTTGAGCTGGGTGTGGGCCTGGTTGCGCCGGGCTTCCCGGGCCTTCTGGTCGGCTTCGTACTTGAACTTGCCGTAGTCCATGAGTTTTGCCACGGGTGGGCGAGCATTTGGGGCAACCTCGACGAGGTCGAGGCCCGATTCCCCAGCAAGACGCAGCGCGTCATCGACGCGCACGATTCCTACCTGCTCACCATTGGGTCCGACGAGTCGTACTTCGGACACATTGATCCGCTCGTTGATGCGGGGCTCGCTGATGTGCTTTCTCCTTCACTCACCATGGTGGTTATCCGCTACAAATGGGAAAGGCCCCCACTTGCAGTTGCACGCGGAGGCCTCAAGGTAAGTAAGCCCGGTTGGGCCAACACGGATCGTCAGCGGTAGGCTCACGATCCGGACCTTGACCTCGAGCCCCGTCGCCTAACGGCAGTTGGACTGAGGTGGGATTGCTCCACTTGCACCCTGACGATTTCCTCTTGGTTCTCACCTCGAGTTATTCATCAGTCGGTCGATCTGACACACTACCAGATATGAACGCTGAACACAGTGAGCAGTCCGGGAATGAGACCCAAGCCACGGACCACTACGATCCTGATCACGTGCACACCGAGCAAATCCGCGATATTGCTGAAGTTCCCGCGGTTGAGGTGATCAGCGCCGCCTGTATCCACCTGATGAGCGCCGCCGCCGTGAAATGCGGCTTGGCGGAGGAGGAGAACGCGGCGGACCATCTGGACCTCGATGAGGCCCGCAAGCTCATCCACGCCCTCGCGGGGCTCATCACCGCCTCCGCTCCGGACTTGGGGGATCGGCACGCCCGGCCCCTGCGGGATGGCTTACGTTCGCTGCAGTTGGCGTTCCGGGAGGCCTCCCCTACCCCGGACGAGCCGGGTCAGGGACCGGGTGAGAAGTTCACGGGGCCGGTGTACGGCTAACGGGCGCTGAGGAACGCTCCACAGAACCGCGGTGCGCTCCGGCAACCTGGGACCGGTTTGCCATAATGACCACCGCAACCCGCACCCAGTACCAGAACGCTCGACGTGACTGGGGCCCGATTTCCACACTAATTGCGGGATACTATCCACACGTCCGCGCCCGGCGCGCGTGGTGGAGCAGCAATGAGGCCATTTAGCCTTTCGCGGTCGTGATCCGCAGCTCGAGGGAATCGATCCGCTCGGTGATGAGCGGGGTGCTTCCCAGTGCGGCAGACATGTGATTCGAGGCGTTGAGCACGCCGACCCGGTCGAGTCCGGGCTTGAGAGCGAGCACGATCCGGATCTCGGCGTCCTTGCCCGGCTGCACCTCGGCGCGGGTCGCGGCGGGGATCGCCTCGACGATCTGCGCGATAGCTTCGTGCACCTCGGTGTCCAAGAGCGGGTTCTTCCACTCCTCCCCGGTCGCGATCGCCGCAACGGCCTGGGACGGAATCAGCGTGGCCTCCGGGGTACCCGGATCGAGCACGAGCAGCGAGTCCGCTTCGGTTCCCGCCGCCAGGGCCGCCTTACGAGCTTCCACGGGCACGGGGCGGGCATCTGAGCGCCACGCCGTCATCGTCGCCGTCGAGGAGAAAACCGGGAGCGCGGCCCGGCCGTCTGCGGCCGCGACGGTGACCATCGCTGCGTGTGACTGCTTATCTCCGACGACTTGCCCCTCGTATGCGGGTTCTTCCATCTCATCGATGTTCGCGACGACGGGGATGAGCACCCGCGCCCCACGGAGCGCGTCGACGACGGCGCCGAGCCGGTGGGGCACTTCCATCGCGTATGCCGCGGCGAGGGCGGCGGGGGTGGTGCCGTCGTCGCCGGCGAAGGAGGAGGTGTGCGGGAAGGGTTTTAGGCCCTCCTCGCTCTCAGTCATCGGGTTCTCGATGTCGGTGATGTCACCGGGCTCGCGGGCGGCAGCGAAATCCGGGCGGTGTCCGTGGTCGGCGGGGTCGGTCATGGCCGGCCCGCGATGTCGAGGGCCTGTTCAAGGGTGAACTTGCCGGCGTAAAGAGCCTTGCCGATGATCGCGCCCTCCACGCCCGTGTCCACGAGCGTGGTGAGCGCGTCGATGTCCTGCAACCCCGAGATGCCGCCCGAGGCGATCACGGGGGCGTTGGTGTGGTGGCAGATCTCGCGCAGGAGGTCGAGGTTCGGGCCCTGCAGGGTGCCGTCCTTGGTGACGTCGGTGACGACGTAGCGGGCGCAGCCGTCCCGTTCGAGGCGTTCAAGCACCTCCCATAGGTCGCCGCCTTCTTTCGTCCAGCCGCGGCCGGCGAGGGTGGTCCCGCGCACGTCGAGCCCGACGGCGATCTTGTCCCCATGTTCGGCGATGACCCTCGAGGTCCATTCGGGTTTTTCTAACGCGGCAGTACCGAGGTTGACGCGGCGGCAGCCGGTTGCCAGCGCACGGGCGAGGGAGTCGTCGTCTCGGATGCCCCCGGAGAGTTCCACCTGCACCTCCGCGCCGGCGACGAGTTCGGCGATGAGTTCATGATTGGAACCACGCCCGAACGCCGCATCGAGGTCGACGAGGTGGATCCATTCGGCCCCGCCCTCTACCCACCGCTGGGCCGCCTCGAGCGGGCTGCCGTAGGAGGTCTCCGTGCCCGCCTCTCCCTGGACAAGACGAACAGCCTGGCCGTCGACGACGTCGATCGCGGGCAGCAGTTGTAAACGGGACATTCGCGTTTCCTTCTTCTTCAGTTACCGGCTCCGTACCAGTTGCAAGCCTAATGGGTGGCGCGCCCGTGCCGTGGGGCGGGCGCAGGCCGGGGGCCGCCACGCGGGAGGCGCTCGAGGAGCCGGGCATCGAGGACCTTCACTGCGAGAGCGGAAATGATGAGGACGACGACGAACGTGACCGCGAGCCCGGCAGCGGTGTCGGTGAGGAAGTGCGCCCCGACGGTCAGGCGGGAGAGGGCTACGAGGAGCGCCCAGGCCGCGCCGACCCAGAACAGCCCGGCGGTGTACCGGCGCACGTCCTCCCGCAGGAGCGCGAACCCGGTGAGCATCATCAACGTCGCCGCGTTCGCCGAGTGGCCCGAGGGGAAGGATTTGAATTCGCTGGCCTCCACGCCCTGGGCCGCGAGGGCATCGCGGTCCTCGTATCCCGGTGACCACCACGGGGAGAACTCTGCGCCCGTTTCCGCCAGCATCCGCATCCGAGGGCGTTCCCAGAGGATCTTCACGCCTTGGACGAGCACCATCTCTACGGCGACGACGGCGAACAGCGCGGCGGCGAGGGTGCACATCGCCTGCCAGGTCGCACCCGCGGAGAAGCGGGCGGTTGCCCAGATCGCCGCCGCCGAGAGCGCGAGGGCGATGAGAGTACGTACGATCGCGGGAAGGGCCCAATACTCTTCCGGGCGAATGATGAGGGCGAGTGTGCCCACGACGATGAGCCCGGCTCCCCCGATGATGAGGAGCCAACGCAGCACCAGGTGAACAGGCGGGCGCGCGGTGACCGCTAACGTGCCGGCGGCGACGAGCGCGAGCAACGCCGGCGCCTCGCCGTAGGCGGCGAGCACCGTACCGAGGGCGTTCTCAGGGCTGAACAGCGCGGTTGCGAGTGAGTAATCTGCCACCGACCCGGCTACGAATAGGATCAGCAGCAGGCCACCGAAGGCGAGCGCGCTCCTCCGGGGGATCGTGGACGCGTTCTCGGGTGCCCGCTCACGGTTCATGGTGCCCTCCTTGGGCGGGGTCAGCGGGGTTTGCGGCCCCAACGCCGCTTGGGTTTCGGGTCGTCACGCTGAGCTGCTTCGGTGGGGTCGAGGGCGCCCTGTGCTTCGTGGGGAGGGAGCTGGCTGAAAAGGACCTTCTCCACCGTTTCGTCCACTCCCGCGAGGACCACTCCCGGTGAGAGGGTCTCGACCTCCTTACCGCCCACGTAACGCGTGGCTTGGATCTGCCCGGTCGCTCCGTCCTCGCCTTGCCCCACCTGGGAGGTGAGGAGCACAACCCCGAACTCCGAGGTGCGCGAGAGTGCTTGTGCGACCTTGACGGCCTCGGGCGGCGCGGTCCCGGTGAGCTGAACCATCTCGTCGACCTCGAGCGTCGTTGCGGCCACGGCGCCGGTGCGGGTGGCGAACACGGGCCATGTGATCTTCACCAGCCCCATGAGCTTGGCGAGAACCTGTGCGTCCGCGACCGGGGTGAGCACCATCGCGATGAGTGTCCTGGGCTCGTCGTTCTCCGCCGGCGCATCCGCGGCGGGGGCGGCCTCTTCCGGTTCTTCTTCGCCGGGTTCTGCCGCCGCCTCGGGTTCGTCAGCGAGCGGTTCGCCGAATTCCTTGGCGAACGCGGCGTCAAAGGCGTCGAGATCGAAATCGTCGTCAGGGTGAGTCATGGTTGTCCTACAGGTGCAGGGCACCTTTGGTCGAGGGAATACCTTCCACCCGGGGATCCGTCTCCACAGCGGCACGCAGCGCGCGGGCGAGCGCCTTGAACTGCGCTTCCACGATGTGATGCGGATCGCGCCCGGAGATCAGGCGCACGTGCAGGCAGATGTTTGCGTGCAGGGCGATCGATTCGAACACGTGGCGGGTGAGGCTCCCGGTGAAGTGGCCCCCGATGAGGTGGTATTCCTGACCCGCCGGTTCCCCGCTGTGCACGATGTAGGGCCGCCCGGAGAGGTCGACGACCGCTTGCGCGAGCGCCTCGTCCAAGGGAACGAGCGCGTCGCCGTACCGTGCGATCCCGGCCTTGTCCCCCAGTGCCTCGCGCAGGGCCTGCCCGATGGAGATCGCAACGTCTTCCACCGTGTGGTGGGCGTCGATGTGCACGTCCCCCTCGGCGCGGACGGTGAGGTCGATGAGGGAGTGCTTACCGAGGGCGGTGAGCATGTGGTCGTAGAAGGGCACACCGGTGGAGATCTCGGTGCGGCCCCGCCCGTCCAGGTTGAGTTCCACGAACACTTCGGATTCGCTCGTGTTGCGTTCCACCGTGGCGGTCCGCGGGGCAGGTTGCGTGGACTGGCTCATCGGCCGGTCACCTCCAGTAGGGCGCGTCTAAACGCATCATTTTGTTCGGGTGTGCCGACGCTCACCCGAAGGTATCTGCTGGGTCCAGTTTCTCTGATGAGCACCCCTCGGTCGAGGAGCCCCTGCCAGATGGCGTGCCGGTCATCGAACTCCCCGAACAGGATGAAGTTCGCGTCGGACGCGACGACTGAGTACCCCTCCCCATTCAACCACGCCGACAGGTCATCGCGGTCTTTGCGCAACGAATCCACCTGCGCGAGCAGGTCATCCGAATGCGCGAGGGCCGCGCGGGCGACCGCTTGGGTGACGGCGGACAGGTGATACGGGAGACGAACGATCCGCAGCACATCGATGATCGCCGTCGATCCCGCGAGATAGCCCAGGCGCACCCCCGCGAACGCGAACGCTTTACTCATCGTGCGGCTCACGGCGAGGTGGGGGTGTTTCTCGAGCAGTTCCAGCGCGCTGGGCGTGCCCTCGCGGCGGAATTCTGCATACGCTTCATCGACGACGACGATGCTCGACTTCCCCTCGGGTCCGCTGCTTCGCGCGTCGGTTGCGATCGCATCGATGACGTTGAGCGGCAGCGCGGTTCCCGTGGGATTGTTCGGGCTGGCGAGCAGCACGAGGGCGGGACGCACCCGCTGCAGCTCCGCCGCGACCTTCACCGGGTCGAGCGTGTAGTCCGCCTCCCGCTCCCCGACCACCCATTCGGTGAACGTATCCCGCGCGTACTCGGGGTACATCGAATAGGTCGGGGCGAATCCGAGTGCTTTGCGCCCGGGCCCACCGAAGGCTTGGAACAGGTGCAACATCACCTCGTTGGAGCCGTTCGCCGCCCACAGGTTCTCCGCTGCGAGCCCGCTCACATGGGATTCCTTCTCCAGGAACGCCGCGAGATCGGCGCGCAGGCCGGGGAAGTCTCGGTCCGGGTAGCGGTTGAAGGTCGGGATCGCGGCGGCGACCGCCTCAGTGATCGCCTCGGCGACCCGAGGCGGGGGCGAATACGGATTCTCGTTGACGTTCAACGGGTGGGGCACATCGAGCTGCGGCGCCCCGTAGGGTTCGAACCCGGCGAGGTCAGTACGTATCGGCAGAGAGGTCACGCCTTCGATTCTACTGACCTTCCCTCCCCCACGGTGCCCCGGTCCCCTTCCTTCCCATCCTCCGTCCGGCGGGAGATACTGGGTCCATGGCAGAAATCACGGCTATTCAAGGAGACATCACCGCAGTCGAGGTCGATGCGATCGTCAATGCGGCCAACCGGGCGATGCGGGGCGGGGGCGGGGTCGACGGGGCGATTCACCGCGCGGGAGGCCCCGCGCTCCTTGACGATTGCATCGCGCGCTTCCCCAACGGCTTGGCTACGGGGGAGGCGGGCTGGACCACCGCGGGGAATCTTCCCGCTAAGTGGGTGATCCACACCGTCGGCCCGAACTACGGCGCAGGCGAGCGGGACGGCGCGCTGCTGGAGTCCTGCTACGCACGCTCGCTCGCCGTCGCCGACGAGCTCGGCGCGGAGTCGGTGGCGTTTCCGCTCATTTCCGCCGGGGTGTACGCCTGGCCGAAGCAGGACGCGATCGACACCGCGATCCGCGCCATCCGCGCCGCCGACACCTCCGTGAGGCAGGTGTATATCGTCGCTTTTGACGCCGCGACGGCCGCTGAGGTCGAGGCCGCGCTCTCCACCTGACCGCTGTCCGGGGTGTTGCGCCGTCGGTGCGACCCGTGGTGAGCGGTCAGGCGCGCACAGGGTCGTCGAAGAGTTGTTTGTCGCGCCACTTCCCGAATCGGAAGTAGAGGAAGGAGGCTACGCTGCTGACGATAAAACTCGCGCCCATCCCCACGCCGATGCCCATCTCACCCAGCAAGTGGGAGAACCCCGCGGTGAGAGGGTAGCGCAGCACCCAGAACGAGAGGATGTTCAGGGCGAGCACTTGGTACATAGCTCCCGAGGCTCGCACGACCCCGTTGAGTACGAAGTTGATGCCGAGGAAGGGGTAGCACAGGGCGACGACCCGCACGTAACGCGCCCCGAAGTCAGCGGCCGCGCCGTCGCCGACGAATAAGGCGATCGCGCCGTCAGCGACGAGGATGACTATCAGTGCGATGGCGACCATGATGGCGAGGTTGTAAAGAACGCCGATCCGGGCGGTCTCCCCGACCCGCTTCCAGTTCTGGCGCCCGATGTTCTGCCCCGCCATCGAGGAGACCGAGATCCCCAGAGCCTGGGCGGGGAGCATGATGAGGGAATCCAGCCGCTGAGCGGCGCCGAAACCTCCGGTGACATCCGGCCCGAACCCGGCCACCACGCTCATCACCGCGGCGGCTCCGGCGGAAATTACTGCCATCTGCAGCCCGGCAGGGATCCCGAGACCCAGGATCGTGCGTAGCTCCCGCCCCGAGGGGAGGCGCGGGACCTGGACGGGCACGAGCCGCCGCCGGAGGATATGCACTACCCCATAAACGAATGCGGCGCCCTGGGAGACGACGGTCGCCACAGCAGCGCCGCGGATCCCCCACCCGAAGGTGTGGATGAACAGTGGGTCGAGAACCGCGTTGAGGAGGACGGCGAGGGTGACGAAGCGCATCGGGGTCTTACTGTCCCCCATCGCCCGCAGCACCGTGGAGATGAAGTTGTAGCCGAACAGGAACAGCATCCCGAGGAACGTGATCTGCAGATACTCCCGGGCCGACGCGAGAATCTCGGCCGGAGTGCCCATCACCTGCAACAGAAGGTCCGAGAGGAAGAACCCGGCGGCGCCTAGAACCAGTGAACCGGCGAAGAGGATGACGACGAACGCGTTGAGGTACCGCGTCAATCCCTCCTCATCACGCCGACCTCGCTGCTGGGAAAGGATCGCTAGGGCAGCGTTGTTCATCCCGATGACGAACGAGAGCACCGTGAAGATGAGCGTGGAGGAGATCGCCACCGCGCCGAGCGCTTGCGCTCCCAAGAGGTTCCCGACCCACAGATTGTCCACGAGTTGGTAGGAGGCCTGGAGCAGGTTCGCAACCATGATGGGACCGGAGAAGGTCACCAACTGCTTGAGTAGGGCCCCGCTGGTGAAGTCCGTACCCGTGGTCGGCATCGCACTCTTTCATCGACGATTGTGGCTGCCGGAAGGATACCAAGCACGGCGCGTCGGCCCGTCGGCGGCGAACGCGCGGGCCGGCATAATAGCTCGCTCGGGGTCTTCTGAATCTGCTACGTTGACGGAGTGAAGAACTGAGTGTGCCCTACCTGCGGCCGCGGCCGGTGCCCGGCAGGTTTTCCTCCGACCTGGAACACTCATGTCTTCTCGCAATTCCCATGCAGCTCCCGAAGCTTCCCATCTTTGGCTCGACGGCGTGTCGTTCGCCTTCGGTGAGCGGCGGGTCCTCACCGACGTCTCGTTCACCGTCCCGGCCGGCGACCGGGTCGGTCTCATCGGCGAGAACGGGGCGGGCAAGTCCACCTTGCTCCGCATCATCGCCGGCGGGTTAGAACCGTCGGCAGGCACGTTCGGGGCAGCGGCCCCGGGCCGGGCACCGGAGGTCGGGCTCCTCCACCAGGTACCGCCCTTCGCCCCCTCCGACACCGTTGGCGAGGCGGTCGAATCCGCTATCGCTCCGGCCCGGCGTGCCCTTGAGTCCATCACGCATCTCGCCACAGCGATTGAACAGGACCCGGAAAGCACCCGGGCCGCCGCGGCATACGCGGGGGCGTTGGAAGCGGCCGATCGGCTGGGCGCGTGGGAGGTGGAGGCGAAAATCAGCGCGATGTTGGCAGGGCTCCAACTATCCGAGATCCCTTTCGCTCGCCCGACCCGTACGCTTTCCGGCGGGCAGCACGCCCGGTTGGCTCTCGCGTGGCTGCTGCTCCGAGCGCCGGATGTACTGCTCTTGGACGAGCCGACGAATCATCTTGACGACGAAGCCAGCGCCCACCTCGTCGCTGTTCTCTCCGCCTGGCGAGGGCCGGTACTCATGGCGAGCCACGATCGTGCCTTCCTCGACGAGAGCGCGACCTCACTCGTCGACCTCGACCCCGCCGCGGTCCCACACTCCCGTTCGCATCCGCTCGTTCAAGACGGGCCCGGCTCGGGCATCGGCGTGACCCGATTCACCGGCACCTACACGGATTATCTTGCTTTTCGCAGAAATGCGCGCCTGCAGTGGGAGCGCCAATACCGAGACGAACAAGCAGAACTCGCCCGCCTTCGCTCGGCGGTGAAGGATCAGCAGACGGTCGGGCATGCGGATTGGAAACCTCGCACCGAGGTACGGATGGCGCAGAAATTCTACGCCGATCGCAACGCGAAGACCGTCTCGCGCCGAGTCAACGATGCCCGAACTCGGCTCCGGCGGCTCGAGGAGAGTCAGCTACGCAAGCCACCCGCGGAGCTGGAGTTCCGAGGGCTACCCACCGATCTGGGAACGACGGCGGGAACTGGGCCCGTTCTCATCGCCACCGACGTTCGCGTAACCGGCCGCCTCCGCCCAACATCGATACACATCAGCCGCGGTGAGAAGTGGCTCATCACCGGTGCGAATGGCGCGGGCAAATCCACGCTCCTCCTGCTCCTCGCCGGCGAGCTAGCCCCAACGAGCGGGCACGTCACCCGCTTGACGCGGGAGCGGATCGGCCTGCTCAGCCAAACTCTTCATCTGCCCGATCCCCGCGGGCGGGGCGCGAGCCGCACCGCCGTCGAAACCTACACCGACCTCGTCGGCACTGAGCGGGCGCAGCGAATCCCGTTGCGCACCTTCGGATTACTTGCCGGCCGCGATGAGAACCGACCGATCGCGCAGTTGAGTGTCGGGCAACAACGCCGACTCTCCTTGGCAGCCCTCCTCGCCGATCCACCAGAGATCCTGCTTCTGGACGAGCCGACGAACCACTTCTCCCTCAGCCTCGTCTCCGCCCTGGAATCCGCCGTTTCCGCTTATCCCGGAACGGTCGTCATCGCGTCCCACGACCGCTGGTTACGCGCCCGGTGGGCGGGGCGGAGCCTAGCGCTACCTCAGTAGCCCGCTCGCGGGCACGCTACTTCGTCGGCGCCGCCTCCTGCCCCGCGGCGGCGCCGGCGGCAGAGGCCATCTTCTTCGCGATGAGTTCGATCGCCTTCGTGGGCATCACTCGGGAGAGGCGGTCGAGGAGTTTGGCATCGTTTCCGATCCGCACCCGCACCTTCCCCTTCGCGACCGCCTCGACGATCTGCCGGGCCGCGTCGGTCGACGAGGTCATCTTGATCGGGGAATCTGCGCCAGCAGCGCTCGTCTCGCCCGCTCCGGAGTTGCGGGCGATGTCGGTCGCGATTGCGCCGGGGAACACGACGGTCACGGTGACGTTGCTCTGCGCGAGTTCGGCGTGCAGTCCTTCGGTCCAAAGCTTCACCGCCCCTTTCGAGGCGCTGTACGCCGTCTGCCCGGGAAACGGGATGAGCCCGCCCATCGAGGACACATTGACCAGCGCCGCCGCAGGGCGCGCGAGCAACGGGTCGAGGAATGCCTTGTTGACGTTGACCGTGCCCCAGAGGTTGACGTCGAAAACGGTTTCAATGTCTCCGGTCGAGAGTTCCCTGATCGGCACGAAGCGTTGAATCACGCCGGCGACGTGGATGAGGCCGTCAACGCGTCCGTGCTGCGCCTCGACTGCGCCCGGAAGAGCATTGACGCTCTCGCGGTCGGTGAGATCGACGTCGTGAACGCTGAACCGTTCCCCCGCCCCGGCGAGCGCGGCGGTGTCCGCTAACGCGGCGGCCGAGATATCGACGCCGGCGACTCGCGCGCCCCGAGATAGGAGCTCGAGGGCGACATCCCGGCCGATCCCGTTCCCGGCGCCGGTGACGACGAAGACGTTTCCGTTGATTTTCATCATCCTTCACCTCGGCGTGTGTCGTCTGTGTGGGCGAGATCGCGGGCAGCGATGAGACTGAAGACGACCGCGGGCCCGAGCGTGGACCCCGGGCCCGGATAGGTGTGACCCATCACCGACGCCGAGCAGTTCCCCGAGGCGTACAGTCCTGCGATCGCGCTGCCATCTTCGCGCAGGACCCGGGCGCGTTCGTCGGTGACGACCCCGCCTTTCGTGCCGAGATCGCCGATGACGAGTTCGACGGCGTCGAAGGGCCCCTTCGCCAGGCTTCCGAGGTTGGGGTTGGGCTGGACGCGCGGGTCGGAGTAGTAGCGGTCGTAGGCGGAGTTTCCGCGGCCGAAGTCCCCGTCCACCCCTGCCCGGGCGAACCCGTTGAACCGATCGACGGTATCGCGCAGCGTGTCGGGTTCCATCCCGAGCTTCCCGGCGAGTTCCTCGACCGTGTCCGCCTCGACGTAACTTCCCTGCTCGCGCAGCTTCGTCTTCACCCCGGGCGCGAGAAGGTAGTTGCGGAGGTAGCGCCGGTGGCGTTTGTCGGCGATCATCCACCAGCGTCCGTCCTTGTTGTGTTCGAGCATGTGGTGGCCGAGATCGATGTACGATTCCGCTTCGTTGGCGAATCGGCGCCCGCGGTCATCCACGATGATCGAATGCGGCATCGCGCGTTCCCCGACGAGGAAGGAAGGGTCCTCCACGCCCGGATTCGTGGATATCACCGAGGCGCCCCACCACGCGTCGTCCATGAGCTCCAGGGCCGCACCGTGCTCGGCGGCGACCTCGATGGGAACGCCGAGGTTGGTGAGCACGCCGGATGGATTCCCGTCGATCCCGTGGTGCTCTTGGCGCTTTTCTCGGTTGCCGTCGAACCCGCCCGAGGCGAGCACGACGCCCTTGCGGGCACCGATGGTGATCTCTCGGCCGCCGGAGGTGGCTTTCACTCCCACGACCCGGTCGCCGTCCATCACCAGATCGGTCATCGGCGTCTTCGTCCAGAGTTTCACGTTGCCGCGGCCCACGGTCGCCCGCAGCAGCGAGCCGGTGAGGGCCACGCCGATGCCCGCGAGGATCCCCTTTCCGCTCGCGAGCCCCCGCAGGAGCCGGAGCACGAGTTGCACGCCGCGGGTGAACCCGCTGAAGGTGACGAAGGCGCGCGTGAGCAGCCAGACGTCGTCGGTCATCACCGGCAGTGCCGCGGGGGCCGCCATGTTCCGTTTCCACGGGCCGAGGCTGTTCTTCGAGATCGGATATACCTCGAGCGCGCGCCCGATCTTGCCGCCGGGGAGCTCGGGGTAATAGTCGGCGTACTCCTTTGCTCGCACAAAGGTGATCCCGTGCCTGGCGCAGGTGTGTACCCAATCGTCGACGCCGTCGACGAAGGCCGCTTGGCGTTCCGGGCTCGTGGCACGGTACTCGTTCTTCGCCGTCACCTTGAGATACTCAAGGGCTTCTTCGCGTGAATCCCCAGCGCCGTCCTCGCGCATGAGCGGGTTGTTCGGCAGCCACATCCCGCCCCCGGACTTATTGGAGTTCCCACCCCACTTCTCCCCGCTTTCGATCATGAGCGCCGATAGGCCCTCGTCGACCGCCCCCAGTGCGGCGGCGAGGGCGGCCGCACCACTTCCTACGATCACGACGTCGAATTCTTGGTCAAACCCGGCCACGATACACCTCCCAGACATCCGGACACTGTTGTCCGGATATACTTTAATTATGTCTCACTCCCCGCGCCGCAGCAACCGCGGGCCCGCCGTGGCCGCGGAGAATCGAGCGGCCCTCCTCGACGCTGCGAAGCGGCTCTTCGCTGCGCGCGGCTTCGACGTCCCCCTCAGCGCGATCGCGCGCGAGGCGGGCGTGGGCCAAGGGGTGCTCTACCGGCACTTCCCCACCCGGTTAGAACTGGCCTTCGCCGTGTTCGAGGGGCACTTCCAGCAATACGCCGCCCTCGCCCAGGACGAGGGACCGGAGGCATTCGGCAACCTGTGGCGCGCACTCATCGACAATCTCATCGCCGAGACCGCCTTCGTTGACATGGTCGTCTCCGCCCGCACCGTCGGGAGCGACTACGACGGAATCGCGCGCCTGCGCGGATTGTTGACCGCGCCCCTGCGGCGCGCGATCGCCGCAGGCCTCATCGAGCCTGGCCTCACCGTCGACGACGTGATCCTCGCCGTCCGGATGGCCTACGGGATCATTCGCACCACGGATCCCGCGACCGAACCGGGTGCGCTACGGGACACGATTCTCGGGGCGTTCCCGCGCCTGCGTGGGAACCGGCGTCCGGCGGAATAGGTTCAGGCTCGGCCGTGGTAGCCGTCGAGGAACCTCTCCAGCGGGATCCCGCCGGTCGAATTCGGGGTGAGGATCCACACGACGAGGTAGGTGCCCACGCCGATCCCGGGAATGAGGAAGAGGATGAGCATGATGAGGCGCACGACAGCCGGGGAGACCCCTAAATGCCGGGCGATACCACCGGCGATGCCACCAAGGATCCGGTTCGGGCCGCGGTAGAAACCCAGGCCCCTGACGAAATTAAAGAACGATTTCATAGTGTTACCGTAGATCCTTCCCGGCTTCGGCGCGAGGGGTTGCGGTGGCGGGAGAAGATTCTCCCAGCAGTCATCTGCGCAGGTGCGCGGCTACGCCGTGCGAAGGCAGGTCCTCGGCGTTCGCGAGCGCGAGGAGGTGATCGGTCACCTCGGCGAGGGCCGCGCGGGAGTAGTCGATCACCTGCACCGATTTCAGGTAGGCCTGCACCCCGAGCCCGGAGGCGTAGCGGGCGGTCCCGCCGGTGGGGAGCACGTGGTTGGAGCCGGAGATGTAATCCCCGAGCGGCACCGGGGAGTAGGGGCCCACGAAGATCGCGCCCGCGTTGGTGATTCGGCCCGCCACCCCGGCAGCGTCTTCCGTCTGGATCTCTAAATGTTCAGCAGCGTAGGCGTTGACGACGGCGATGCCAGCCTCGAGGTCATCGACGAGCACGATCCCGGACTGCGGCCCCGCGAGCGCCGTGGCGATCCGCTCGGCGTGCACGGCGGTCGTGGCCTGTTCGGTGATTGCCCCCGCGACCTTGCCCGCGAACTCTCCCGAGGGGGTGACGAGCACGGACGCGGCGGCCGGGTCGTGTTCCGCCTGGGAGATGAGGTCCGCCGCCACCCAGGCGGGGTTAGCGGTGTCGTCGGCGAGGACGGCGATCTCGGTGGTGCCCGCTTCGGAATCGATGCCCACGGTTCCCAGCACCGCGCGTTTGGCGGCAGCGACGTAAATGTTCCCCGGGCCGGTGACGACGTCGACCGGTGGGCAACTGTGGGCCCGGTCCACTTCCCCGTCCGCCCCACGGGTCATGACCCCGTAAGCAAACATCCCAACGGCTTGGGCACCGCCCGCCGCGTACACTTCCTCTACCCCCAGCAGGGCGCAGGCAGCGAGGATGGTGGGATCGGGCCAGCCGCCGTTCTCCCGTTGCGGGGGTGAGGCGACCGCGAGCGAGCCGACCCCGGCGACCTGCGCCGGCACGACGTTCATCACGACCGAGGAGGGGTAGACGGCGAGCCCGCCGGGCACGTACAGCCCCACCCGGGAGACGGGGATCCAGCGTTGCTCGACGGTGCCGCCGGGAGCGACTTCGCTCGTGCGTTCCTCGGGCAACTGCGCCGCGTGGGCGATTCGGGCGCGGCGGATGGATTCCACCAGCGCGTCGCGCACGCCGGGGTCGAGGTGCTTCTGCGCATCCGCGATCACCTGCGCCGGCACGCGCAGCGAGTCCGGGCGCACGCGGTCAAATTTTTCGGTGAGCGCCAGGAGCGCCTCAGCGCCGCCCTTGCGAACCTCATCGAGGATCGGACGCACGGTCTCGATAGCTACCCCGACGTCGACTTCCGCGCGGGGCAGCACCCCGCGCAGTTCCTCGGGGGAAAGGGTGGAACCGCGAAGATCGATAGTGCGCATCACGGTTGCCATCCTACTGGCCCGCGCGGCCCGGTCGTGTCCGCTGTTCACGTTCTGGATCCCCGGCGAGAGTGGCGCTCGGGCTCCTCACACGGGTTCGGCGAGGCGCACCGGGTCCTCGTGGCCCCCGGAACTCTGGATGGTTCGGCTCAGCGCCACCGTGAGCAGGAACGTGGTGTCGGTTTCGCCTTCCACCTCGAACGGGCCATCGGGAATGACGAGGTGACTCCATTCACGGCCGAACCACCGGGTACCCCCCGCGCGCAGCCAGAGCCGACCGGTGATGACCAACAGGGTCGCTTCCCCGGAGGTGGACTGCACGTTCATAACGGCACCTTGACGCAACGCGACTGCGGTCTGCCGCAGCCGCTTCTCGTGCCCACCCACGATGGTGTCGGCCGCCCTGCCGCTGGATGCCGTCTCGGCAACCTTGAGTAATTCGCGCGCTTTCGCCGCCAAGCTGATCTTGTTCACGTCACACCACTTCCCGCCGTTGGTCCAGTTCTTCTACATTACGGGCGAAGCTGCGCGGAGGAAAGCACCCGGGGAAGGATTGCGCGCACCGATCACGTACCCGGGCTGCGGTGTGCCCGGTGCTGGGACGAGCGGGGCACACCGCTGGTATCCCTCTCGCGGGGGGGTTGTTCACACCAGGCAGTTCGGCCCGAGCAGGGCCTTGAGTTCTCCATACAGGGCGGGGGTGCGGTTCACCCGCAGCCCGTTGTCCAACCTCATGAGGGTCGCCTTCCCCTGGGCGGTGAGTTTCAGGTGCACCTCGGACGGCCCCGGGTGGGTGGTGAGGATGCCCCGCAGGCGCTCCACCACCGGTGGCACGCACCGGGCCGAAGGCAGGGTGAGCATGAGGGGTTGGTCGGCGCCGGCGGTGATGTCGGGAATGGTGACGTCGAGCGCCTGGAGGGTGATCTCGTCGTCCCGCTTCCGGGCCCGGCCCTTGATGACGACGACGGCGTCATTGGCGAGCACGGTCGAATAGGCGAGGTAGGTATCTCCGAAGAACATGATCTCCACACCACCCGACATGTCCTCTAAGGTGACCGCCGCCCACGGCTTACCCGCCTTGGAGACCTTGCGCTGCACGCTGGTGATGAGGCCGGCGACGGTGACGTGGTGTCCATCGCGGAGATCTTCCTTCTCCATGAGCGCCGCGACGGAGGAATCGGCGGCCTGCTCGAGGATGTGGTCGATCCCGGCCAGCGGGTGGTCGGAGACGTACAGGCCGAGCATTTCCCGTTCGAAGGCGAGTTTCTGCTTCTTATCCCACTCGGGCATCTCGGGCACCTCGACGGCGAAGGCGGAGGTCTCGGAGTCCCCGGTGGTTGCAAAGAGGTCGAACTGGCCTTCGGCCTCCTTGCGTTTCACGCCGACGATCGCGTCGACGGCCTGCTCGTGGATCGTCAGCAGGGCGCGGCGGGAATAGCCGAGGGAGTCGAACGCCCCGGCCTTGATCAGCGATTCGATCGTGCGCTTGTTGCACACGTTCGCCGGCACCTTTTCCAAGAAGTCGGTGAAGGAGGTGAAGTCACCGGCGTCAGTGCGTGCCTGGACGATTCCGTCAACGACGTTCGTGCCCACGTTGCGTACCGCGGCGAGCCCGAACCGGATGTCCTCGCCCACGGCCGTGAACATTCCCACGGACTCGTTGACGTCGGGCGGGAGCACGGTGATCCCCATGTGGCGGCACTCGTTGAGGTACAGCGCGGCCTTGTCTTTGTCCGCCCGGGTGGAGGTGAGCAGCGCCGCCATATACTCGGTGGGAAAGTTCGCCTTGAGGTAGGCCGTCCAGTACGAGACCATCCCGTACGCTGCCGAGTGCGCCTTGTTGAACGCGTAGTCGGAGAAGGGGACGAGCACATCCCACAAGGCCTGGATCGCGGCTTGGGAGTAGCCGTTGGCCTTCATCCCGTCGGAGAAGGGGACGAATTCGGCGTCGAGGATCTCCTTCTTCTTCTTTCCCATCGCCCGCCGGAGCAGGTCCGCCTGGCCCAGGGTGTACCCGGCGAGCTTCTGGGCGATCTCCATCACCTGCTCCTGGTACACGATGAGCCCGTACGTGGTGCCAAGGATCTCATCGAGCGGCCCGGCCAGGCCGGGGTGGATCGGCTCGATCTTCTGCAGCCCGTTCTTCCGCAGGGCGTAGTTCGTGTGTGAGTTCGCCCCCATCGGCCCGGGTCGGTACAGCGCACCGACGGCGGAGATGTCTTCGAAGTTGTCGGGGCGCATCTGGCGCAACAGCGTCCGCATTCCCCCACCGTCGAGTTGGAACACCCCGAGGGTGTCGCCTTGGGAGAGCAATTCGTAGGTGGCCCGATCGTCGAGGGCGATGTTCTCGATGTCCACCGCCGTCTTGCCGTTGAGCACGATGTTTTCCAGCGCGTCATCGAGCACGGTGAGGTTGCGCAGTCCGAGGAAGTCCATCTTCACCAGCCCGAGATCCTCCCCGGCGGGGAAGTCGATCTGGGTGATGACAGCGCCGTCCTGCTCGCGGCGCATGATGGGGATGACGTCGATGAGCGGTTCGGAGGCGATGATCACCCCGGCGGCGTGGACACCCCATTGACGTTTGAGGTTCTCCAGCCCCTTCGCGGTTTCGAAGACGCGCGCCGCGTCGGGATCGGTGGCGATGAGTTGACGGAACTCCTCCGCCTCGGCGTACCGGGAGTCGTCGGGATCGTGTGTGCCGGCGAGGGAGATGTCTCGGCCCATCACCGCGTCGGGCAGGGCCTTGGTGAGCCGCTCCCCCATCGCGAATTCGTAGCCGAGCACCCGCGCCGCGTCTTTGAGCGCCTGCTTCGCCTTGATCGTGCCGTAGGTGACGATGTAGGCGACCTGCTCTTCGCCGTACTTCTCCGAGACGTATTTGATCACCTCGCCCCGGCGGCGCTCATCGAAGTCGATATCGAAGTCGGGTAGGCTCATCCGCTCGGGATTGAGGAACCGTTCAAAAATGAGCCCGTGCTGGAGCGGGTCGAGGTCGGTGATGCCCATCGCGTAGGCGGCCATCGACCCGGCACCCGAGCCACGCCCTGGGCCCACGCGGATCCCGTTGTCCTTCGCCCAGTTGATGAAGTCCGCGACGACGAGGTAATAGCCGGCGTACCCCTTGGAGGAGATCACTTCGAGTTCGTATTCCGCTTGGGCGCGCACGTCGTCGGGGACCGCTCCGTCGTAGCGCTTGTCCAGGCCCTCGTAGACCGATTCGGTGAAGTGCTGTTTTTCGTCCTGCCCCTCGGGAAGTGGGAAGTGCGGCATGTACTTGCCGACCTCTTCGGTGAAGTCGGCGTTGCATCGCTCGGCGACCCACAGCGTGTTGTCGCAGGCCTCGGGGTGGTCGGGGAACAGGGCGCGCATCTCTTCGGCGGATTTCAGGTAGTAGCCGTCCCCGGAGAACGCGAACCGGTTCCCGCCCTGATCGTAGGTGGGCTCCATGAGGGTGGCGCCGGAGTTGACGCACAGCAGCGCTTCGTGGTGGTGGGAATCTTCGGCCCGGGTGTAGTGCAGGTCGTTCGTTGCCAAGAGCGGCGCACCGATCTTCTTCGACATCTCCAACAGATCCGAGATCGTGCGCCGTTCGATGTCGATGCCGTGATCCATGATTTCGATGAAGAAGTTCTCTTTACCGAAGATGTCTTGCAGTTCGCCGGCGGCCCGGTAGGCCTCCTCGAACTGCCCGAGCCGCAGCCGCACCTGGATCTCCCCCGAGGCGCAGCCGCTCGTGGCGATGATGCCCTTGCCGTGGCGTTGCATGAGTTCCCGGTCGATCCGGGGCCACTTGCCCATCTGCCCCTCGAGGGAAGCCAGCGAGCTCATGCGGAACAGGTTGTGCATGCCCTCGGTGGTTTCCGCGAGCAGGGTCATGTGCGTGTAGGCACCCCGGGCGGAGACGTCGTCGCCCCGCTGGGAATCCTCACCCCACCGCACTCGGGTCTTATCGAAACGGGAGGTGCCGGGGGTGACGTAGGCTTCTACCCCGATGATGGGTTTGATGTCGTACTTGCGGGCAGTCCGCCAGAAGTCGTAGGCACCGAACAGGTAGCCGTGGTCGGTGGTTGCCATCGCGGTTTGGCCGAGCCGTTGAGCCTCGGCGAACAGATCATCGAGCCGGGACGCGCCGTCCAGCATCGAATACTCGGTATGAACATGTAAGTGCACAAAATCAGCATTCGACGACATGCTTTTGATTCTAGGCCGGGGCAGTGACGCTCGGGGCCGGCGCGCGGCCCGGGGTGGAAAACATCACGGTGAGGTGCCCCGATGACGCCCGTCCTCGCCGGCACGACCGTGATGGAGTCGACGGGGGCGGGTAGGTTCGCGGGTTACGGCAGGTGCACCGTGAGGGTCTTGTGGGCGTCCTGGTGCCAGATCCGGGCGTCGAGGTACCGGTCCGGGGCGATCTCGTAACCCAGGTTCCGGTAGAAGTCGAGCGCGGACTCCTGGGCAGACAACTCTATTCGGACCTGCCCGGTCGCATCGGCATGCTCGGCGCTGGCGAGCTGCTCGAGGGCGGTCATGATCGCGGTGCCGATGCCCCGGCCGCGGGCCCGCGGGAGGACGGCGACCCGGCCGATGTGCACGAGCCCGGGGCGGTCCACGAGGAGGCGGGCGGTGCCGATCGCGGTCTGGTCGCGGCCAAAGGCGAGGACGTGGCGGGTGGAGGGCGCGTCGTCGCGCCCATCCATCTCCTCGGCCTCCTTCACCCCTTGCTCGTCGATGAAAACTTCTCGCCGGATCCGCCGCGCCGCCGACATCTGTTCGGGGGTGGTGACGGGGAGGACGGTGACGTTCAAAGCGTGCGTACCTCGACCTGGCGCTCGGGGTGGCGCACGTGCGCGTTATCGAGTCGGACGGCCTCGAAGGGCGCATTGGACGGCAGCCGGTCGTGGATCGCCTGGGTGACGACCGCTTTGGCGATGCGGACCGCGTCGTGGATGTCGGTGCCTTTGGCGAGTTCGGCGGTGATCGCGGCGGCGAAGGTGCACCCTGCGCCGCTGGGACGTTCGGTGCCGACCTTCGGGGTCGAATACACGGTCGTGGTTTCGCCGTCGTAGAGGACGTCGACGGCGTCGGGCCCGGCGAGTTCCACCCCGCCCTTGGCCACGACGTAGGCGGGCCCGAGTGCGTGGATCCGTTTCGCGGCCTCCGCTAGCTCGCCCACGGTGGTGATCTCGTCCATCCCCGCCAGCGTGCGCGTTTCGAACATGTTGGGGGTGATGACGGTGGCCAGGGGGAGGATCTTCTCCTTCAACGCATTATCGGTGTCCAGGGCTTGGCCGGGTTCTTGGCCCTTGCAGATGAGCACGGGATCGAGCACGATGTGGCGCCAGCTCTGCTTCTGCAGCGAGGTCGCGACCGTGCTGATCGTCGTGGGGGTGCCGAGCATGCCGATCTTGACGGTGTCGAGGCGGTGGGTGCCCGTGGCCGCCTCGATCTGGTCGGCGATGACGTGGGGATCGACGGGCACGAAGCGGTGATTCCACTCGTTTTCCGGGTCGAAGGAGACGATGCACGTGAGCGCCCCCATCCCGTAGGTTCCGAGCGCTTGGAACGTCTTGAGGTCGGCTTGGATTCCGGCACCGCCGGTGGCTTCTGATCCGGCGATCACGTACGCGAGGTGTGGCATGGGTCGATTTTACGACATGCGCCCCGCCCCTCGACACCGGGGGCCCGGGTTCTATTCTGCTGCGTAACGATCGAGCACGTGTTGGAGGTCGTCGGGGTATTCCGAGCGTTCCTCGTGCCATTCACCGGTCGTGGGGTGATGGAACCCCACTTCGACGGCGTGGAGCCATTGCCGGGTGAGGCCGGGAGTCCCCTGCGCGGCGTAGGTGGGGTCGCCGACGCACGGGTGTCCGATGGCTTCCATGTGCACTCGGATCTGGTGAGTGCGGCCGGTTTCCAGTTCCACCTCCACCAGCGTCGCCCCGCGGAAGGCTTCGATCACCTCGTAGTGGCTGCGCGCTTCCCGCCCGCCGGTGACGACGGCGAAACGGTACTCCGCGCCGGGGTGGCGCCCGATCGGGGCGTCGATCGTGCCGACGGGGGTGGTGAGGTGGCCGTGGACGAGGGCGTGGTAGCGCCGGGTGACGGTGCGTTCCTTGAAGGCGCGCTTGAGCACGGAGTAGGCGGAGTCAGATTTCGCGACGATCATCAGGCCGGAGGTACCCGCATCGAGCCGGTGCACGATCCCCTCGCGTTCCGCTGCGCCTGCGCGGGCGAGATGAACCCCGGCGGCGGTCAGCGCACCGACGACGGTGGGTCCGTCCCAGCCCGGGCTCGGGTGGGCCGCCACCCCGGCGGGTTTGTCGATGAGGACGAGGTCGGGGTCTTCGTAGCGGATGCGCAGGCCTGGCACGGGCTCGGGTGCTTTCGGGGTGCGGACGTCGGGCAAGTCGACGATGAGCCACCCCCCGGCGGGCAGACGGTCTGACTTTCCGACCGACCTCCCGTCGACCGAAACGGCGCCCTTCTCGGCGAGATCGGCCGCTTTGGTGCGGCTCATCCCCAGCAACCGGGCGAGTCCGGCGTCCACGCGATCCCCGGCGAGCCCATCGGGCACGGGAAGCGAACGGACCTCACTCATTGCCGTCCTCCGCCGCGAGCTCGGCGTCGGCGGCGCCCGGCGCGTGGGTACGGCCGTCGAGGGGGATCCCCACAAACGCGAGGACCGCGATCCCGATCGCCGCGGCAACGATGAATATGTCGGCGACGTTGCCCACGAAGAACCCGTTGTAGTTCAAGAAGTCCACGACGTGGCCGACCCCGAAACCGGGATCGCGGAACAGCCGGTCAGCGAGGTTGCCGAGCGTCCCGCCCAGGAGCATCGATAGGACGAGCGCCCACCCCCACGAACGGAGCCGGAAGGAGAGCCGCACAAGGACTGCGGTGACGACGATCGCGGCGGTGGTGAACACCCACGTGGCGCCCGAGGCGAAAGAGAATGCGGCGCCGGGATTGAAAACGAGTTCGAAGCCGAAGACCTCGCCGAGTACGGGCACGTATTCCCCGATGGACAGGGCAGAGAGCGCCCACTGTTTCGTCCCCAGGTCGAGGCCGAAGGTGACGACGGTGATCGCCGCAATCGCCCACCACGGCACTCGCGTACGTGCGTGGTCTTCTGCCTCGCTGCCCATCGGCGCGCCTCCACGTTCTGTGCATGAAAAGCGGGCACGACGTGTATCGCCGTGCCCGCCGCTAGTCTAACGTGCCGGGGCGTTACCGCAGTTCGTACCCGCCGCCACCGCTGCCTGGCCCCCGGAGAGGATCGGCCGCTGGTGCGGGACCTTCGACGTCTTGGAGGAGACCTTCGAGGTAGCTCTTCAGGCGTGCCCGATAGTCCCGTTCGAACCCACGCAGCTCGTCGATCTTGCGTTCCAGCATCGTGCGTTCCTCTTCGAGCTGGTTCAGCGTGCGGTTACGCAGGTCCTCAGCCTCACCCGTGAGGCGCTCACTTTCCTCCCGAGCTGCTGTGAGGAGACGGTCGGCCTCGGCCTTCCCGTCGTTGACGTACTCATCGTGCAGTCGTTGCGCGAGTTGGAGCATTCCCGTTGCAGACTCTGGCTCACTTGCTCCGTCGGCGACGACCCCGGCTACCGCAGGTGCGGAACTCGTTTGGTCAGCCTCGGGCTCGGGGGCGGACTCGGTGGTCTCCTCCTCACTCACCTCAGCGAACTCCGCCGTGCTGGGTTCCTCTGCGGGGGACTCTTCGGGCTCGGCGGGCTGCTGCTCACCCTGATCTTGCGGGGCGGCTTCTAACTGCGCCTTGAGCTCCTCATTTTCTGCGTACACCGCACGCAGAGTGTTCACCACCTCGTCAAGGAAGTCGTCAACCTCATCCTGGTCGTAACCTTCACGGAACTTCGTGGGTTGGAACTTCTTGTTGAGGACATCATCGGCCGTGAGCAGAGCCATTGGTCGTCACCTCAGAATTTCATCGGGAATGCGGGGAGAACTCCCCTAGGGGAAACAATAACGTATCGGGTACGTTCTTACACAGTGTCAAGACGCTACCCTAATTATCACGTTGAGCAGAATCGAACAACCAAATATTAAGACGAGGAATGCCAGATCTAAGGCAACATTCCCAATCCTCAACGGTGGTATTACCTTCCGCAACAGTTTCAAGGGCGGGTCTGTCACGGTATATACCGCTTCGGCGATGAGGAGCATCAGCCCTTTAGGCCGCCAGTCTCTGGAGAATACTTGGATCCAATCGAAGACGAGCCGAATGAACAGCGTCACGATGAAGATCATCACCACGAAATAGGCGATGGAAGCGATGAGCGGCATTTAGCTTTGGTTGAAGAATCGCGCGCCGGTAACTTCGGGTTCGGAATGTTCTGAGGCGACCTCCACTGTTGCCGGTGAGAGGAGGAACACCTTGTTCGTCACGCGTTCGATCGACCCACGCAGCCCGAACACGAGCCCTGCAGAGAAGTCGACGAGACGTTTTGCGTCCGCGTCGCTCATCTCCGTGAGGTTCATGATGACCGGAGTGCCGGATCGGAATGCCTCGCCGATGACCTTCGCGTCGTTGTAGGCGCGCGGGTGCACCGTGGTGATCCGGCGCAGGGTGTTCTCATCGTGGAGCGCGGTCACCTCGGCCGGAGCTGGGAATTCCTCCGGGTAGCTCGGTTCGTCGTAGTGGTCGAGTTCCATCGCTTGACCATCTTCCGTGATCGGTTCGTATTCGGGCTCAGGTTCGGACAACCCGAGGTAGAGCATCGTTTTCCGGAGTGCTCCCGCCATCGTTACTCCTTGAAGTTAATGGATCTGTTAAAAAAACCGTAGACCAGTCCGTACTCGACCTATCTGACCTGCTGCGGCGTGTCGCTATGAGAACTGGTCAGCCCCACCTCACTTGAGGAAGTCGGGCACGTCCAGTTCGTCATTGTTGTTGCGGGATTTGTTCTCAAACACCGGCGGTACCTCCAGGCTCACGGCCGGCGGCTGTTGCGACTCGGCCGCGGGCTCAGGCGCAGGTTCGGGCTCCTCCACAGGGGTGAGCGGGGCGGCCTCGGGCTGCTCGACGGTTTCAGGCACCACCGGGGGCGCGGCCGGGGCGGCCTGCGGCGCCGCCGGCTCGGGGGCGGGTGCCGGCTTGTCTTCCCGGGCGGGTAGTTCCTGGGGTGCGGTCACGGCGGGGGCAGCCTTGTGCGCTCCCCCGCGGTCAACACGCGGGGTGGGTGCGCCGCTGTCGAACCCAGCGGCAATGACGGTGACGCGCACCTCGTCGCCCAGGGCGTCGTCGATGACCGCGCCGAAAATGATGTTCGCTTCGGGGTGGGCCGCTTCCTGCACGAGCCGGGCCGCCTCGTGGATCTCGAACAGGCCCAGGTCCGAGCCCCCTTGGATGGACAGCAGCACTCCGTGAGCACCGTCGATGCTTGCTTCCAGCAGCGGGGAGGAGATCGCGAGCTCGGAGGCTTGCACCGCGCGGTCGTCCCCGCGGGAGGATCCGATCCCCATGAGCGCACTACCAGCCCCTTGCATCACGGACTTGACGTCGGCGAAGTCGAGGTTGATCAGACCCGGGGTGGTGATGAGGTCGGTGATTCCCTGAACACCCGAGAGGAGCACCTGGTCGGCGGACTTGAACGCGTCCAGGATGGAGACGTTCCGGTCCGATATCGACAGGAGCCGGTCGTTCGGGATGACGATGAGGGTGTCCACCTCGTCACGCAACGCGTCGATTCCCGCATCGGCTTGAGTAGAACGGCGCCGCCCCTCGAAAGTGAAGGGCCGCGTCACCACACCAATGGTGAGCGCACCTAAGGATTTGGCGATCTTCGCCACGACCGGGGCTCCCCCGGTTCCGGTGCCGCCGCCTTCCCCGGCGGTGACGAAGACCATGTCCGCACCGCGAAGGACCTCTTCGATCTCCTCCTCGTGGTCTTCCGCCGCCTTCTTTCCCACTTCCGGATCGGCACCCGCTCCTAGTCCGCGGGTGAGTTCGCGCCCGACGTCGAGTTTGACGTCTGCATCGGACATCAATAGCGCTTGGGCATCGGTATTGACGGCGATGAACTCAACGCCCTTCAATCCCACTTCGATCATCCGGTTGACAGCGTTTACACCGCCACCGCCGATGCCTACGACTTTGATGACCGCCAAGTAATTTTGCGGTGCCGCCACGTCGATCCCTCTCGTCCCTCAATAAGAAACTCTAAACCTCAAGTTGAGGCTTATAGTTATGTCATTTTGTTGCAGCCATGACGTTAGAGCCGTTCCCAGCCCGTCACAATGACGTCGCCCCGGCGTGTCGCTAATCATCGTGTTCGGTTTTTCCCGGCTCCGGGAGCCCGTTCCAGGCGCTGCCCGCACCTACGTCAGGAGGTGATGGGACTGAGCGGAGAGGCCACGTTGTACAGGTCGGCGGGAACCTCGAGCAAGACCTGCAGCACCGACGCCTTCAGGTCCGAGTCCTCCGCATTCCCCCACAACACGCTCGAGCCGGATTCCAGGGTGAACTTCACTTCGTCGGGGCCATCGGCCCCGACGGTCTCGACCTGTTCGAGAAGGTCGCCCGGCAAGGCGTCCATCACGTCAAGCACGGCAGAGATCGTCGTTGCGAGCTCCTCGGTGTCCTCCCCGAGGTTGATGACGGGAAGCCCTTCGGGTTCCTCCGCCGAATGCCCGAGCTCGGCCCCATCGCCGTCAAGAATGGTGTAGCCCTCGTCGGTCGGTGTCGCGGCGACCGGGGTGCGCACCTGCAGGCGAATGTGCACACCGGTGGGCCAGGCCCGGGCGACCTCCGCGTCCTTGATCGCGAAATCCTCCAGGAGCGAATCGCGGATCTGCCCGGTCTCCAGCCGCACGAGGGGAACCCCCTCGAGTTCGGCGAGGCGCTCGCGCACGTCGGCCTCGGTGACGAGGCTCGTGGCGCCCTCCACCTGCACTTCCTGCGAATCCAGGGCCAGCAACGGGGAGCCGGCGACGACCCAGAGGAGTGCGGCGAGGAGGAGGGCCGCTCCGGCGATGATCCCGAGGCGTTTCTTCCGCGCCCGGCTTTTCGCCGCGCGCAATTCTTCGAGACGCTCAGCTAGCCGGTTGGAGACCCCCGGTTCCGCCGGTGCCTGCGCCTCTTCCGGCGCCGGCGAGGCCTCGGCGCTCCCGGCGAGACTCTGCAGCTCCTGGGCGACCTCGGTGGGTCGCTGCCGGGGCTGGGCGGGAGGAAACGAGGGTGGGCGCCGGGTCATCGTTACCCGCGGTGACGCAACGCATCGACGAGCAGGGGTGCGACCGCCGTGACCGTGCCGCAACCGGAGGTGAGCACAATGTCGCCCTCGGCAGCGATCTCGCCGACCTTCGCCACCGCCTGAGCGGTACCGGCGGGCTTAGTGCCATCGTGCTCGTCGGGGGCGACGCTGGTGAGGCTGCTGCGCACGTGCGGTTCGATGAGCGCGGAGGTCACCCCGGGGATCGGGTCTTCCCGGGCGCCATCCACGGGGAGGAGAACCACTTCGTCGGCAAGGGAGAGCGCCGCGCCGAACTCCTCGGCGAAATCGCGGGTGCGGGAGAACAGATGGGGTTGGAAGACCATGATGACCTTGCCCTCCCCCGCCGTTTGCCGAGCCATCCCCAGGAGCGCCTCCACCTCGGTGGGATGGTGGGCATAGTCGTCGACCACGCGCACGCCATCCGCGATACCGATCGTCTCGAATCGGCGTTCCGTGCCCGCGAACTGCTCGAGGGCCGCTGCCATACTTTCCGGTGCCACGCCGAGTTCGACTCCCGCGCACCAGGCGCCCGCGGCGTTGAGGAGGTTGTGCACCCCCGGCACGCGCAGCACGAGCGGATACTCCCCCTCCCCGTGCAACCGCGCGCGGATGAAGGTGGGTGTCGACTCCTCGACGGCGATGCGCACGTCGGCCTCCGGGCTCTGCCCGTAGGTGCGCACCCGGATCCCCTCCGCCCGGGCGGCCCCGGCGAGCCGGCGCGACCCGGGGTCGTCGGCGCAGGCAACGAGGAGCCCACCCTCAGTGAGGTTGTGCGCGAAATCGACGAATGCCTGCTCGACGGCCTCGAGGCTGCCGTAGTGAAACAGGTGGTCGGGCTCGATGTTCGTCACGAGCGCCACCCGCGGGTGGTAGTTGAGGAAGGAGCCATCGGATTCGTCGGCTTCGGCGACGAACGGACCGGAATCCAGATGGGCCCGAACCCCGAGCCCTTCGACGACCGAACCGACGGCGAAGCTCGGGGCGAGGCCCGCGTGGGTGAGGGCGACGGCGAGCATCCCGGACGTCGTCGTCTTGCCGTGGGAACCGGCGACGGCGATGAAGGGGCGCTCCTCGGCTGCGAGGACGAGCCCCTGGGAGCGGTGAATCACGCGCACCCCCAGTTCCCGGGCGCGGGCGAGTTCCACGTTGCTTTCCCGGATCGCGGACGAGACCACAACGAGGTCGACGCCCTCGACGTGAGCCGAGTCGTGCCCGACGAACACCGTCGCTCCACGTTCGCGTAGGTGCGCCAGCGCCGAAGATTCCTTCTGGTCGGAGCCTTGCACCTCATAGCCGGCGTCGAGGAGCAGTTCGGCCACTGCGCTCATGCCGGAACCGCCGATGGCGATGAAGTGGACTTTCACGAGGCAACCTCCATAACAATTCTCGCTAACACCTCGGCCGCGTCAACCACGCCCGCTCGGCCCGCGCGGCGTGCCATCTCGGCCCGGGCCTCCCCGTCGGACAGGAGCGGCAGCAGGTGGGTGAGGAGCCACGAGGGGGTGAAGTTCTTATCTTCGACGAGGATCCCTCCACCGGCGGTGACGACGTCGAGCGCGTTGAGGCGCTGCTCACCGTTTCCGATCGGGAACGGGACGTAGATCGCAGGGATGCCCAGCGCGCTGAGCTCGGCAACCATCCCCGCGCCGGAGCGGCCGACGACGAAATCGGCGCACGCGAGGGCGTGGTGCATGTCGACGAGGTACTCTCGCAGGTGGTATCCGCTCGCGGGCGGTTCGGGGAGCATTTTTCCCTTACCGGTCAGGTGCAGCACCTGCGCGCCCGTCGCGACGATCTCGCTCGCGGCTGCGGGTACCACCTCGTTCAGCCTCTGCGCGCCGAGAGAACCACCGGTGACGAGCACCGTGAGCCGTTCGGGGTCGAGCCCGAGCGCCTCGGCCCCCCGTCGGCGTGCCGCGGCGGGATCCTCGTTGCGGGCCCGGGCGAGTTCGGCGATCTCCGGGCGCAGCGGGAGGCCAACGGTTTCGGTGCGGTACTTTCCCGCGAGCGGGGTGGAGGCGAAGGTGAGGGCGACGACGTCGGCGAACCGGGCGCCGAGCCGATTCGCAAGTCCCGGGCGCGCGTTCTGTTCGTGGATGACTACGGGGATGCCGAGTTTGCGGGCAGCGAGGTAGGCGGGGGTGGAAACATATCCGCCGAACCCGACGACGGCGTCCGCCCGCCGAGGGTTTTCCAGGGCCCTCCGAGCGGCGCGGGTCGCGGCCCTCCACTGCCCGGGGAAGCGCAGCATCGCCATGCCGGGCCGGCGTGGGAACGGGACCTTGGGCAGGGTGACAAGGTCGTACCCGGCGGCGGGCACGAGGTGCGCCTCCAATCCTTCGGCGGTGCCGAGCACGGTGAGGTCGGCGTCCAGGTGGGTCGCGGTCGCGAGTAGCGGGTTGACGTGGCCGGCCGAGCCGCCGCCCGCGAGGACGATCCTTGGGCGAGGAGTGTTATCTGCCACGGCCGCGCCCCGGGGCGAGCACCGCTAGCGAGCGGCGGAATCGGAATCTGCGGGAGGCCAGCGCCTCGGCGCAGCCCGGTTCAGAGCGCGCGAAGGCGATGACGAAGGCGAGAGCGAACAGGGTCGTGATGAGGGAGGATCCGCCGGCGGAGATGAGCGGCAGGGGGACGCCGATGACCGGCAGCAGGTTGATCGTCACGCCGATGTTGATCGCGGCCTGCCCGAGGATCCAGGCCCCGATCCCGCCGGTGGCGATCTTGACGAAGGGATCCGGGTGGCGTTTGACGACCCGGGTCATCCCCACCGCCAGCGCGAGGAAGAGGGCAAGCACGACGAGGGTGCCGAGCAGCCCGAGTTCCTCGCCGATGATCGCGAAGATATAGTCGTTGTGCGCCTCGGGCAGGTACAGCCACTTCGCTCGGGAGGCGCCGAGGCCGACCCCGGACCACCCGCCGGTGCCCAGGCCCTGCAACGCGCGCACGGGTTGCAGATCCAGCCCGAGCGGGTCGTGCTCCCCCTTG
Source organism: Beutenbergiaceae bacterium (assembly GCA_035301585.1). Classification (GTDB taxonomy): domain Bacteria; phylum Actinomycetota; class Actinomycetes; order Actinomycetales; family Beutenbergiaceae; genus HY158. The sequence goes on from DATGUB010000104.1 coordinate 38,170, forward strand.
CCGAGGAACTGCAGGATCCTCGTCATCCGGTTGCCGGAGGTGATGGTGAATGCTGTCACCACTGCGACGGCGACCATCCCGGTGACGGCGAACATCATCGCCGGCACCCCGGCCACCCACATCGCGCCGGCCACGAGGATGAAGTAGATGAGCGCGGTGCCGAGGTCTTTCGTGTGGAGCACGCCCGCGAGCACGAGCAGGATGCCCACTCCCGCGGGGAACACGACGTGGGAGACCTTATCGAGCTGGTGCTGTTTGTTCCCGAGCATGAGCCCGAGCCACAGCGCGAGGCCGAGTTTCGCGATCTCCCCCGGTTGCAGGGATTGGCCGGCGATGACGATCCATGCCTCGTTTCCGCCCGCCGCGACCCGGAACGCCGGGATGAGGCCGAGCCCGAGCAGGCCGAGGCTACCGAGCATCGCCGGCCACACGAGGGCCTTGAGCCATTTCAGCGGCAGGTGCGCGATCACCACGGCGACGGGGATCGCCATGAGCGCATATTTCGCTTGGCTGAAGAACCCGGACAGCGGGGTCCTGCCCCCGGTGTCCCGCAGCGAATACACCGTGGAGGCGGACAGCACCATGACGAGCCCGAGCGCGAGCAGCAGGATCGTCGCGCTGACCAGAAGGTAGTAGCTCGTTGTGGGGGAATCCCAGATCCGGCCCGTCGGTGCCTCGGAATCAGCCCCCGCCGCGGGGGGCGGTGAGGCCGGGGCTTTCTTCTGTTTCGGGGCCGGCGTCTGCCGAGAGCGGCTCGGAGCAGCGGGCCGGCGGGCGGTGGTGCGGGGCGGGTGGGGGCGTTTGCGGGTGGGGGTGATGCTCATTCGCCGTCCCCGCCCAATGCCGCTACCGCCGCAATGAACGCATCCCCCCGAGCCTCGTAGCTCTTGAATTGATCCATCGACGCCCCGGCGGGTGCGAGCAGCACCGTGTCCCCCGCCTGGGCGAGGTTCATGGCGGCGCGGACTGCGGCGATCATGACTTCATCGTCACCCGGGTCGATGATTTCGGTTGGAACCTTCGGGGCGTGTCGGGTAATTGCCCCGGAAAACGGCTCCGGGTCGGTGCCGATGATGACGGCGCCGCGCAGTTTATCCGCGCGGGAACGAACGAGGTCGTCGAATTGTGCGCCTTTCGCGAGCCCGCCGAGGATCCACACGACCCGCCCCTCGTGCATCCCGGCGAGGGAGGCTGCGGCGGCGTGGGCGTTCGTCGCTTTGGAGTCGTTGATGAAGTTCACTCCGCGTACCTGGCCCACCCGCTGGAGGCGGTGGTCAGCGGTGTGGAACTGCGCGAGTCCCGCGCGCACCTGTTCGTGGCCCACCCCGTCGGCGAGGGTGAGCGCCGCCGCGGCGAGCGCGTTGGCGACCAGGTGGGGGGCGAGACCGCTGGCGTCGGCGACGCTGGGGACGTCGTCGAGGGTCGCGATGATCTGGCCGTGGGTGTGCCGCTGCGAGATGAAGGCGCGGTCGACGAGGGCGTCCTCCACGAGCCCGAGTTCCCCTACTCGCGGGGTGACGAGGGTGAACCCGATCGCGCGGGCCCCGTCGACGACGTCGGCCTCTTCAACCATCTCCCGGGTCGCGGGGACGTCGGCGTTGTACACGCACGCGGCACGGGTGTGGGCGTAGATGCGGGCCTTGGCCCGGGCGTAGTCCTCGGCGCTGCCGTGCCAGTCGAGGTGGTCGTCGTCGAGGTTGAGGACGGCCGCGGAGACCGCGGAGACCGAATGGACGTGGTGGAGTTGGAAACTCGACAGTTCCACGGCGAGGTTGTCGAGTCGCTCCTCACGCGCGTCCCAGATGGTGCGCACGATGGGCACCCCGACGTTGCCGACGATCCGGTAGTTGCGCCCCGCTGCGGCGAGGATCGCGCCGACCATTCCCACCGTCGTCGTCTTCCCGTTCGTGCCCGTGAGGGTGATCCACCGGGTCGCCGGGTCTGCGAGGTGCCACGCGAGCTCGATGTCGCTCCACACCGGTCCGTGCCAGCCGGCGAGCACGGGGTGGTGCGGGGGCCAGCCCGGGGAGGCGACGAGCAGGTCGGAGCGCAGGTGGGCGGCTTTGCGCGCAAGCTCGTTCGCGTCGGGGTCGATGAGGAATTCGATTCCCGCCACGGCCGCGCCGGGCTCGGGGGTGACGGCGTCCAGGACGGTCACGTGCGCGCCGATCTCGGCGAGCACGCCGGCGGCGGATTGGCCGGTCATTCCCCAGCCGGCGACGACGACCCGCTGCCCGCGGAACGCGTGCGCCCCGAGGCGGGTCCCAGGACCGGTGCGCCACTCCTCCATCAGCTTGCGAACCACTCTGCGTAGAAGATCGCGACCCCCACCGCGACGAACAAGGCGGAGATGATCCAGAACCGGATGACGATCGTCACTTCGGCCCAGCCCGATAACTCGAAATGGTGGTGCAGCGGAGCCATTTTGAACACCCGCCGCCCGGTTGCTTTGAAGAAGCCGATCTGGATGACGTCGGAGAGCACGACGAGCACGAACAGCCCGCCGAGGATCGCGGTGAGGAACTGGGTGCGGGTGAGGATCGACAGCGCGGCGAGGGCGCCACCGAGGGCGAGCGCGCCGGTATCGCCCATGAAGATCTGCGCCGGCGAGGCGTTCCACCACAGGAACCCGATACACGCCCCCACGAGGGCGGCGGCGAAGATGGACAGGTCCTGGGGGTCTCGGATCTCGTAACACCCGGGACCGACTTGGGAGAGGTTCTGGCAGTTCTGGTTCGCCTGCCACATCGCGATGAACACATAGGCCCCGAACACGAGCATGCTCACCCCGGTGGCGAGCCCGTCGAGGCCGTCGGTGAGGTTGACGGCGTTCGACCACGCCGTGATGAGGAAGTTCGACCACACCACGAACAGCACGAGCCCGATGCCCATGCCCCACGCGGCGAGGTCGAGGCCGAGGTCGCGGGTGAAGGAGATGTGAGTGGAGGCGGGCGTGCGGAAGCGGGCGTTGGGGAACTGCAGGGCGAGCACGGAGAAGATGATCCCGACCGCGCCCTGGCCGACGATCTTCCAGCGCGCCTTCAACCCCAGCGAGCGTTGGCGGGTGATCTTGATGAAGTCATCGAGGAAGCCCACCACGCCGAGGCCGACCATGAGGAACAGCGCGAGCCACACGGAGGCGGACGGGAGCCGGCCTGCGACGGCGAAGGCCGCCGCCATCCCGATGATCGTCGCGAAGATCATCACGACCCCGCCCATCGTCGGCGTTCCGCGTTTGGTGTAGTGCGCCGTCGGGCCGTCTTGGCGGATGAATTGGCCGTAGTTGCGTTTGGTGAGCCACCGGATGAACGGGTGGGTGCCCAGCAGCGCAGCGAGCATGCTCACCCCGCCGGAGACGATCACAGCGATCACTTGGCGGCCCCTTCAAGGTCGGCGATGAGGTCGTCGGCGAGCCGGGCGAGGCCCGCACCGTTGGAAGATTTCAACAGAACGATATCGCCCTGGCCAAGTTCGCCGGCGAGCCACTCCCGTGCCTCGGCGAGGGAGTCGACGTGGGCGGCCTCCTCCCCCCAGGATCCTTCCTGGTAGGCCCCGGAGTGCAGGGCGCGGGTGCCGTCGCCGACCGTGAGGAGTTTATCGATGTTGAGCCGCACCACCAGGCGCCCGATCGCGTCGTGTTCGAGGATGGAGTCCGGTCCGAGTTCGAGCATCTCCCCGAGCACGGCCACCGAACGCCGGCCGGTGCGGTCAGCCATGTCCGCGAGGGTCTTCAGCGCCGCTCGCATCGAGGTCGGGTTGGCGTTGTAGGCATCGTCGATCACCCGGATGCCGCCGACGTCGACGACGTGCATCCGGTGGCCGCTCACGGGCGCGGCCTCGCCGAGCGCGCGGGCGACCTCGCCCGTGGGGATGCCCAGCAGCCGGGCGACGCTCGCGGCGGCGAGGGCGTTGGTGAGGTTGTGCTCCCCGATGAGCCCGAGGTGCACCTCGGTGCGCTCTCCGGCCTCGTTGAGAACGAAATGCACCCGGCCCTCCTCATCGGTGCGCACCTCGCTCGCGCGGAAATCCGCGCGCTCGGATTCACCGAAGCGACGCACGCTGCCCTCCTCGAGGGCCTCTGCCATCGCGGCGACGAGCCCGTTATCGGCGTTGAGCACACCGATCCCGCCGGGGGCGAGGCCGTGGAGGATCTCTTCCTTCGCCTTCGCGACGCCCGCCACCGTTCCGAACCCTTGCAGATGGGCGCCGACGACGATGAGCACGACGGCGATATCGGGCGGGGCGATGCCCGTGAGGTAGGTGAGGTTCCCGGGGCCGTCCGCCCCCATCTCCAGCACGAGGACCCGGGTGGCGGCATCGGCCCGGAGCACGGTCATCGGCATCCCGATCTCGTTATTGAACGAGGCGGGCGGAGTGATGACGTCGCCGAGGGGGGCGAGCACCTGCCCGAGGAGGTCCTTCGTCGTGGTTTTTCCCACCGACCCCGTCACGGCGACGACCTTGAGGTCGGGGTTGGCCGCCCGGAGGCGTTGCAAGTGGGTGGCGGCGAGCTTGCCCAGGGCCGCTACGGCGTCGTCGACGACGATGCTCGGGCCGGCCAGGCTGCTCACCTCGCGGGTGACGATCGCGGCGGCTGCGCCGGAATCGAAGGCCGCGGCGAGGAAGTCGTGGCCGTCGACCCGCTCCCCTTCGATCGCGATGAATAGGGAACCTCGGGTGACGTCACGGGAGTCGGTGACGACCGTCGTGATGTGACTGGGGAGATCCTCGGTAGCGGTGCCCGGTGTTACAGAGACTCCGAGTGCTTCGGCAACCTGTGAGGGTGTCAGGTCGAGCATCGTGTTGGCACATCAGCAAGGATGTGCGTCCTCCTTGTGGGATGAGAGTTGATGTTCACCAGCGTTCGCTAGTTCCTTGCAAATCTATCGTTCTTCACCGGCAGGTGCGTGCGCCACCCCGGGGGGTGTGTGTCATTCCACCTTCAACGGGTAGGGGTCCGCTTCCTCGGTGGAGGGCAGGATTCCCAGCTTCGGAAGGGCGAAGGAGGCGATGTCGGCGAACACGGGCGCGGCAACCGTGCCCCCATAGAAGCCGCTGGAGGGGCGGTAGATCACCACGCCGATCGTGAGCTCGGGGTCCTCGGCCGGGACCATCCCCACGAAGGAGGCGGCGTTATCGTTGAGTTTTCCGCTCGCATCGGGGATCTGGGCGGTTCCGGTCTTCCCCGCGACCCGGTACCCCTCGACGGCGGCGTTGTGCCCGGTGCCCGAGTCGCTCGTCACGACGGATTCGAGCATGCGGACCATTTCGCGGCTCGATTCCTTCGAGGCGACGTCGACCGGGTCGGATTCTGGGGCGATGGTTTCCCCGTCGCATTCCATTCGGTCGATGAGGCGTGGGGGCAGGTAGGTGCCGTCGTTGCCGATCATCGCGAAGACGGAGGTGTTCTGGGCGAGCGTCACCCCGAGCCCCTGGCCGAACATCGTCGCGTATTTCGTGCGCCCGTCCCACTCCTCGGGGGGCCGCAGGAGGCCGGGGGATTCGTTCGGCAGCTCGATGCCGGTCTTCTCCCCCCATCCCATCTTCTGCATGTAGGAGTAGCGGGTGTCGTCGTCGAGGAGTTTGCCGATGTTGATCGTGCCCGTATTCGCCGACTCGGCGAGCACACCGGCGACGGTGAGGGTCTGATCGGGGTGCTCGGTGTGGTCAGAGAACTTCTGCCCGTTGGGCATCGTCATCGCGTACGGATCCTCGATCGCGGTGGTCGGTTCGACCGCGCCTTCTTCGAGCGCGGATAACACGGTGAGGACCTTGCCGGTCGATCCCGGGTCGTAGACCCCTTGCACGGAGTTGAGCCGCCAGGCCTCGGCGCCCTCCTTGCCCGCCTTGTTCGGATCCCCCGCACTGGAATCGGCGAGGGAGAGGATCTTGCCGGTCTCGTTCTCGATGACGAGCGCCGCTCCCCACTCGGCGCCGTACTTGCTCACGGTTTCGTCGACGACCTCCTGGGCGTGCCACTGCAGATCGGAATCGATCGTCAGGTGCACGTCGCAGCCGGGAATGGCCGGGGTGATCTCTTGCTGCCCGGTGGGGATGACCTGCCCGCCCGCGCCTTTTTCTGCCGACCGTTTGCCGTCTTTGCCCTGCAGGTGTTCCTCGAGCCGGTATTCCAGGCCCGCTCCCCCGTTGCCGGCGGCGTCGACGAAGCCGATCATCGACCCCGCGAGCGTATTGTTCGGGTATTCCCGCTTGTGCTGGGTCTCGGCGTAGATCCCGTCGATCCGCAGGTCGCGCACTTCCTCCCAGAGCTTCGGGGAGACGTCGGAGGCGATGAGATGGTAGCCGTTCGTTCCCACGAGGGAGGCGGCGAACTCCGCGCGGTAGTCCTCGGGGTCCTCGCCATCGGGAACTCCGAGGACCTTGATGAGTTGGTCGGCCGCGGCGAGCGCACCGTAGCCGACGACGGCGCCGTCGTCGGGGTCTTTGAGCCGATAGTCGGGGATCTGGTTGAGGTTGGCGCGGATGTCGTAGGTCTCTACCGTCGTGGCGAGCACCGTGCCCGAGGAGTCGAGGATCTCCCCGCGCGGGGCGTAGATCGTCTCCGGGCTTCGCAGGCGCATGTCGAGCGCATCCTGGGCGAGGGCCGGGCCGGCGATCCCCTGCACGTACACGAGCCGGCCGGCGAACACGAGCATGACGACGAGCACGGCGACCATGATGCTCCGCTGCCGCTTGGCCGAGTCCGCGAGATCGGTCATTCTCGCCATCTAGGAATCCTTCGCCTTTTTCGCTGCTGTTCCGATGAGGGTGCCCGACTCGAGGTCGATGTAGGTCACGCCCTCCCCTCGCACCATACCGAGCGATTCTGCTTTTTCTGCGAGGCGCGAGGGTGAGGAGAGACGATCGACCTCGGCGGCCTGTTCCTCGTTGCTTTGCAGCGTGCGGGCGAGTTCCAGCTGGGTGGAGTGCATCTGGTAGGCGGTCGAGGCCATCGAGGTGTTGAGCACGAGGGCGCCGAGCATCGCACCGATGAGGATCGTGAGGCAGAGCGCGAAGAAGGGAATCCGGGCGCGCTGCCTGCGCGGAGGCCGAACGACGCGCAGCTTCGGGGCGGCGGGTGCCTGGGAAACGTGGGGGCGACGAATCGCATGGGCGGGAAGGGCCATCAGCTACGCTCCTTTCGGGGACGAGTCTTTTCAGCGGCGCGCAGCCGCACGGGTTTGGATCGGGGGTTTTCGGCGATCTCCGCATCGCCCGCCTGCTCCGCCCCGCGGGTGAGCAGGGTGAGGTAGGGAGCGTGTTCGGGGAGCTCGACGGGAAAATCGGGAGGCGTGGCGGAGGTGGCACCGCGGGCGAGTGCTCGCTTGACGATGCGATCCTCGAGCGACTGGTAGGACATCACCACGAGGCGCCCGCCGATCCTCAGCGCATCGATCGCGTCGGGAAGGGATCGGGAGAGGATCTCGAGCTCCTCGTTCACCGCGATGCGCAGTGCTTGAAAAGTGCGTTTCGCCGGGTTGCCCCCCGTGCGCCGGGCAGGGGCGGGGATCGCCTCCCGGATGAGGTCGACCAGCGCGCCGGAGGTGACGACCGGGTCGGTGCCCCGGCGGGCGACGACTGCTTTGGCGATCCGGCCGGCGAATTTCTCCTCGCCGTAGACTTGCAGGATGCGCCGGAGCTCTGCCTCGGGCAGTTCGGCGAGGAGCTCCGCGGCGCTCTGCCCGCGGGTCGGGTCCATCCGCATATCGAGTGGGCCGTCCTGGGCATAGGCGAAGCCGCGGCCCGCGTCATCGAGCTGCATCGAACTCACGCCCAGGTCCATGAGGATCCCGCTCGCCCCCTTCCCGGCATGCTCCGCGGCGACGTCGGCGACCGCGTCATACGTGGCGTGTACGGGGACGAAGCGCTCGGAGAACCCGGCGAGTCTCTCGGTGGCGAGGGCGAGCGCCTGGGGATCGCGGTCGATCCCCACGACCGTGAGGGTGGGGAAGGTCTTCAGGAGCAGTTCGCTGTGCCCCCCGAGCCCGAGTGTCGCGTCGATGACCACGGGGGCAGGTGCTGCCTCGATCGGTGGCCGGAGCAGCTCGATGCACCGCGCCGCCATCACCGGTACGTGAACCGGGTGCGAAGGTGAGCGGTGCATGTGTGCCTTTCGTGGAGTGAAGTGGAGTGGGACATGTTCCTCGTCCGGCCAGGACTCCCTCCGCCTGGCTCTGGCGCCGGGGAAGTGCGTCAGAACCGCGGTGAGAGACCTCGCCTTACGTGGACGCGGGGATTACATTCCGGGGACCACCTCCTCGGTGAGCTCGGCGTAGATGTCCTCCTGGGCGAGGAGGTAGTCCTCCCATGCCTGGGCATCCCAGATCTCGATCTTCGATCCGGATCCGATGACGGCGAGCTCCCGGTCAAGGCCCGCGTACTTGCGCAGGATCGCGGGGATAGTGACCCGGCCCTGCTTATCGGGAACCTCGTCGGTGGCGCCGGAGAGGAATACCCGCATGTAGTCCCGAGACTGCTTGGAGGTGAGGGGCGCTTGGCGGAGACGGTCGTGGATCTCCTTGAATTCGTCTCGCGGGAAGGCGTATAGGCAGCGTTCCTGACCGCGGGTGATGACGATGCCGCCCGACATCGCTTCCCGGAACTTCGCCGGCAGGATGATGCGCCCCTTGTCATCAAGCTTCGGCTCGTATGTACCAAGGAACATGTCACCTCCTACCATCCAGTCGCCACCAGATGGCACCACATTACTCCACTTCCCTCCCCTGTCAACTTTATTCGCCCATTTTGCACGTCATTGTTTGCCATAGCTGCAGGTCAACGCAGGTGGTGCGATGTGGAGGATGAGTCCCATATTTCGCTGAGCCGTAGGGAGCGGCCAGGCTAGGCTCGAGTCATGCATGAGTCCTTGCGTTCGCTTCAGCACAACCTTGATCAAGCGCTGCGGGGGCGGCCCGACGTCGTCCGCCTTGCTGCTGCGGTCTTCCTTGCCGGCGGACACCTGTTGCTGGAGGACGTTCCCGGGGTGGGCAAGACGACGCTCGCCCGGGCGCTCGCGCATGCCGTCGGGGGCACGATGGGCCGGATCCAATTCACTCCGGACCTCATGCCGGCCGATCTCACCGGAGTGACGGTGTACCGGGCAGAGAGCGGGGAGTTCGTGTTTCACCCGGGCCCGGTCTTCGCCACGGTCGTCGTCGCCGATGAGATCAACCGGGCCTCTCCCAAAACGCAGTCCGCGCTGCTCGAGGCGATGCAGGAGGGTCAGGTGACGGTCGACGGCACGAGCCACGCTCTGCCCACCCCGTTCATGGTCATCGCGACGCAGAATCCGTTCGAGATGGCGGGCACCTATCCCTTACCGGAAGCGCAGCGCGACCGGTTCATGGCGCGCACGGCAATCGGATATCCGGATAGTTCCGATGAGTTCATGGTGCTGCGCTCGGGCGGGTGGAATCCCGTTTCGACCCCGCAGGTCCTCGGCATCGACGCGGCGCAGGAGCTCGTGGCCCAGGCGGCGCAGCAGCACGTTGCTGACCGCGTCCACACCTATGTGCTCGACCTCATCCGGAGCACCCGCTCTCACCCGCAGGTGCTCCTCGGCGCCTCCCCACGCGCAGGCCTACACCTCATCGCCCTCGCCCGCGCGTGGGCGCTGCTGGCCGGAAGGGATCACGTGCTCCCCGACGACGTGCAAGCAGTCGCGATTGCCGGGCTGGGGCACCGGATCACGTTGGCGAAGGAGGCCCGGCTCCACGGCACGGACCCCGAATCCCTCCTTGCCGAGATTCTCGCGGAGGTGCCAGTTCCGTGAGCCTTCGCGTCCCGGCCGGTCGCCCCACGCTGCGCGCGGCGGGGCTGCTGATCGCCGGTTCGGGGCTGGGGGCGGCGGGGGCGTTCGCCAGTAGGGAGATACTCGTGTGGTTCGCGAGCAGCTTGCTCGCGCTCCTCGCCCTTGTTTGGGGATGGACGGTGCAGGAGTCGGTACGCGATCGGCGCCGCGTCCTTGAGCGACGTGTCGTTCCCCGGCAGCTCCAGGTCGGGCGCACCGCCCACACTTCCTTGACGTTCGCCGCCGGAGGGGCCCCTCCCCTTTCCCGGATCACCGACACGATCCCGCGCTCGATGCTCGGCCCGGGAAGCGAAACCGAGCGGACGCTGCGCCCCACGCGCCGGGGCCAAGCACACCTGGGGCCGGTGTTTCTCCACCGCCGCGACCCGTTCGGGCTGTTCTCCTGGCGCAGCGCACTGCGCCGACCCGACGACGTCGTCGTGTGGCCACGCACCGATGCGGTGCCCTCCGACGTCTTCGACCGCCTGCGAGCGCTCACCGCCGGGGCGGTGGGCGCTCCCACCCCGGAGATCGACGACCTCTCCCTGCGCGAATACCGCCACGGTGACCCGCTTTCTAGGATCCATTGGAAGCGCACCGCCCAACACGGCACGCTCCTCGTCCGCCACGACGACCCAGGGCGTACTACCCATTTCGATCTCGTGCTCCTGCCGGGGCGGGCCCAGGAGACCGACGCCGCGGTCGACATCCTGGCCGCCGCGGCAGCGAACCTCACGGCCCCGGAAACCACGCTGCGGCTCCTCACTCCCGGTGGGCAGGTCACCGGCGGGTTACCAGCCGTGCTGACCGCGCTCGCCCACGCGGCCCCGGGAGAGCCCGCTCCTCCCCTCGAGGCGCCACGCGGCATCGTCGTCGCGGCACTCGCCGCGCCCACCGCGGGCGCCGCCGCCGCGCTCGCCGCGTGGCTCGCCGGGAGCGAGCTTGATCCCGAATCGGTCTTCATCTTCTCCGCGGCTCCGCTTCCCCCGCCTGCGCGCGAACACTTACGCGCCTTCACGATGGTCAACCTGTGATGCGGCCCGCTGCGCTCATCAGCCTTCTCCTGCTCGCTACCCTCGCCCCGGTAGTGGCCCTTTCCACGCTGATCTCTCCGCACGTGTGGTGGGCCTCTGTCGTAGCGGGGGTGGGCCTCGCCGCGGTGGCCATGATGATCCTGCGCCTATTCACCTCCTGGGTCGTGTGGCCGTCCATCATCGCGCTCGGTGTCAGCGGCATCGGGGTACTCGCCGTCGAATCTCGCATGGAGCACTCGGAGTTCACGTTCGGGAGCCTGGAGTCGTTTTCCACCCTGTTCTCCCTCATCCTTCGGGGAGCGGAGACGCTGCGGACTGACACGGCCCCAGTGGGGAGCGGACCGGGGGTCGCCCTCATTGTCGCGGGTGCGGTGACCGCCCTGTTCGTCGCCGCCGAATCCCTCGCTGTCGGGGCGGACTCACCTGCACTGGCCGGTGCGCCACTGCTGCTCATGTGGGCCCCGGAACTCGTGCTGGGCTCCGATGTCTCCGTGGGATTGATCCTCCTTTCCGCCGGCTCCTACATCGCGCTACTCGCCGCCGGCACCCGGCCGTGGAGGGCACTGAGACCCGCCGTCCCCATCGTCGCGGGCGTCACCTGCCTCACCGTGCTCGCCACGCTCATCCTCACCCCGTGGGCGTTGTCCTACCCGTCGTGGCTCGGCGGGGTCGGCGGATCTGCTTCGACCCGCCTGGACCTGGGGTTGGACATTCGCGACGATCTCGTGCGCGGGACGAACCGGGCACTCATTCAATACCAGGGCCTCTCCCCGGCCGAGCTCGGTCCGATCCACTCCCACACCCTCGCCGATTTCGACGGCCAGGAGTGGCACACCGAAGAAGAGGAGATCTGGCTAGAAACGACCCGGCTCTTCCCAGAGGGCTACGAGTCGATGCTCGATCAGGACGCAGAACGCCGCGCGGTACAGTTCCGCATCGACGATCTCGCCCAGGACCGATTATTCCTTCCCGGAAGTCCCCGGGAGATGCAGGACTCTAGTTTCTACAACCCGGTTGGCGATGAGGTGTACGCCGCCACGGGCGGGCAGGCGACCTACGGATTCTCCGGCCTCCCCCTCATCACCGATCCCGAGGTATGGCACGAGCAGTCCTTGGGCGAGGGAGCACCGACGAACGTGGACCGTTACCTCCAGGTCCCGGCCACCAGCAAGCACGCGGAGATCGAGGCACTGACGGAGGAGATCATTAACGGCGCCGAGTCGCCCTACGAAAAAGCGGTCGCGATCCAGGAATTCTTCCGAACCGACGACCGTTTCGAATACACGACGTCGGTCCCCTCCCCTGACACCGATGACGCAGTGTGGGACTTTCTCCACGACGGGCACGGGTACTGCGTTCAGTTCGCGACGGCGATGGTCGTCATGGCACGGATCGCCGGGATACCCGCGCGAATGGCCGTGGGGTTCTTGCCCGGTACGCCCTCGGAGGAAGCGGGCGAGCCCGGCGGGGTGATCCGGAGCCACGATGCGCACACCTGGCCGCAGCTCTATCTGGGCGCTGCCGGCTGGGCGCGGTTCGAGCCCACGCCCGCTGCCCGCACCGGTGCGCTTCCCGAGAGCGCACAAGGCCTCGCCGCCGATCCCGCGCTCGATCAGCCCGAGGATGTGCCCACGGCGGCACCGACCCAGGTCCCCACGGATACCCCGGAACCCTCGGAGCCGCCGGCGGCGGAGGTCTCCACAGCGGGCGTGGGGGAAACCGGCGTGCCGGCCTGGCCGTTCATCCTCGCGGTCGCGGTCATCGCCGCGGGGTTCCTCGTCGCGTTCGAACGTCGCCAGCGGGCCCGCGCCCGCTTGACGTGGGGGACCGAAGAATACTGGAGCGCTGCGGTCCAAGCGCTTCGGCCCCTGGGTCTCCATCTCCGGCCGGCCGACACGCCCGCCACGCTCCTTCGGCGCGCGCGGGATCTCGACGTTGCCCCCCGCGAGCCCACTGGTCGCACCTTTGCTCAGGACTTGGAAGGGTTCGCGCAGTTGACCCGCGCCGTCAACGACGTTCGCTACGCGCCCCCGTCATCGCCGACGCGAGCAGAGGAGCTGCAGCAATGGTTGGAAGAAACTGAAGTCGCCGCCGAGAACTGGCGGTAGCCGCAAGGAGCCTCGACTAGCCGCATCCGATGTAATCTCCCCCGGGCAGGCAGTGCTGGCCGCCCGGTGACGGGTAGGAGCGTCGGAGTCAGCGATTACGCCGGCGATCGTCCCAACGATCATCTAGTCGATCCATGAACGCCTTCCGCTTCGGAGCAGCCTTACCCTTCTGCTGCTTCGGTGCGGCACGATCGACCTCGGACTTCCTGGTCGCGAGGAGGACTCCGCCGAACATGAGGAGGAACCCGATGATCCCCAGCCAGGTCTGCCCCGCCGCTACCCCACCGATGAGCGCACCAAGTCCGGCAACGACTACTAATATGCCAAGGGCCATGTGGACAGGTCGGCGGCTCCTGCGACCGGTGATGGCATCCACCAATCGAGGATCGTCGGAGCGGAGCTGCTGCTCCATCTGCTCCAACACGCGCTGCTCGTATTCTGAGAGAGGCATGTCGGCTCCTGATGTCGCGGGGCAACGGGTCTGTTGCTGTGTTACTAGGATATGCCCGATCGGCGATTCCTGGTAGCCGGTCGGGATATGAGTGATCCGGCTCGCATCTTACTCTCCCCGAACCGGGCGTGAATCTCATCCATCACGCGCTCCGCTTCCCGCCGTTCCGGCCCGTCCTCATCGAGAAAGGGCTGAATCGCCGTGGTGGCGGAGTCTGTCAATCCCTCACACCGGATCCCGAGCAGGCGCACGCCGTTGCGAGGGATGGTCAACTGGTCGAACAAGCTTGTTCCCGCCTGATAGATCTCGTAGGCGACGTCGGTGGGATTGGTCAGCGTGACGGATCGGGTCACTGTGGTGAAATCGCCGTACCTCACCTTGATGGCGATGACAGCGCCGAGGAGCTTGTGTGAGCGGAGGCGGGCGGCGCAGCGGTGGGCCTGGTCGAGGAGAACGGCGTGCATGTCCTCCCGCTCGGTGAGGTTTGTGGGGAAGGTCTGTTCGTGGCCGATCGATTTGTCTTCCCGTTGCACCTCGACCGACCGCGGGTCCTTGCCCCAGGAGAGGTCGTGGAGCCTCGCGGCGGCAGCGGAACCTAGCAAGCTCGTGAGCGCCCGCACCGGCGTGTGCGCGAGCTCCTTGACGCTCGTGATCCCGGCGTTCGCGAGCCGCGCTTCGGTGCGCTCCCCCACTCCCCAGATCGCGCCGACCCGCAGTGAGTGCAGAAACGCGATCGTCGCCGGTTCCGGGATGAGTAACATGCCATCGGGTTTCGCGTGCCCGGAGGCGAGTTTGGCGACGAACTTCGTGGCTGCGACGCCCACAGATGCGACGACTCCTAGTTCGGCGGCGATCTGGGTACGGATCGAGGCGGCGATCACCGCCGGTGGGCCGAGCCTGCGCCGGGCACCGGAGACGTCGAGGAAGGCTTCATCGATGGAGAGCTGTTCAACGATGGGTGTGACCTCTCGGAGGATCTCCATCACCCGCAGCGATACGGCGCGGTATTTCTCGTGGTGGGGCGGCAGAATCACCACATGCGGGGCGAGCGCTCGCGCCTGGTTCACCGGCATCGCCGAATGCACGCCGTATTCGCGCGCTTCGTAGGTCGCCGCGAGGACGACGCCGCGCTGTTGACCTCCCACGATGACGGCGCGCCCGCGCAGGTCGGGGCGCTCGAGAAGTTCGACCGCGGCGAAGAACGCGTCCATGTCCACGTGCAGGATCGGGGTAGCCGAATCGTCATCTCCCCAGTTCCTGCGTGCGTCTTTAGCCCGCGCTCCTCGCGACATGGAACGAGACTACGATGCTTTAGCCAGCGCAGCGAATTCCGCTTCGTGGCGAGCAATGTGCTCCTCCACTGCGGCGAGGAATTGCCCCGCGGCACGCGCGGCCTCACGCGCGTTCGAAGCATCGATTTCGCGTAGTTGCCCGGATTCCAGCGCCGCCCGCGTCGCAGCGGAGGCGAGGTAGAACTCCACCCAGGGGCCCCACTCCTCACCTGCCTCCGCGAGCTGGACCCACGCGCTGCGCACCTTGCGCCGTGCCGGCGAGACCACTGCTGGGTTGATGGCCAGCACTGCCGCCGCGCCGCGAAGTGCTGCCATGTGAGCGTGGAGGAACTGCTCCCGCGGAGAGGACTGCAGGTGAGCGGCGTCGAGCTCGCTGTGGGCGCGCCGAAGCAACTGCCGGGAGTTGAAGTAGCTCATGATTTCCTCCTTTTCTCCATTATCGAACGAGCGTTCTAGAAAGGCAAGAGGTTTGTGCGGTACATTTTCGGTGTGTCCCAACCCTCGCCCTCCTGGCCCTCCGAGCCGGTGAAGACCTCATTCGCAACAGTAGAGCTCACCCCTGACATCGACGGCGCTGGGGTGACCTTGATGATCGATGGCATGGAGAGTTCTCACCACAACTTCGCCGATCCCACCGCGTTGACGTTTGAGTACATGCAGTACATGCAGGCGGTGCTTCGCGCGGAGATCCCGTCCGCGAAGCACGGTGGTTCCACCCGGGGGCGTCCCCGGGTGCTACACGTCGGCGCGGCCGGGTGCACGATGGCGCGGGCAGTGAACGCCGAGTGGCCGGGGTCGCACCAGGTCGCGATCGAGACCGACGAACTCCTTGCCGCCCGGGTGCGCGAGTGGTTCGAGCTACCGCGCTCGCCGCAGTTGCGGATCCGCGTGCAGGATGGATTCGAGGCGGTACGCACCGCGCCCGAGGGGCGCTACGAGGTCGTCATCAGGGACGCGTTCGCCGACCGGCAGGCCCCGCATCACCTCACGACTGTCGAGTTCACTTCCCACGTCCGCCGAGTCCTTTCTCCCGGCGGGCTCTACGTCGCGAACAGCGCCAATCGGCCCCCGCTCACCCTCACGCGCCGGGAGGCGGCCACCGTGGGAGAGGTGTTTGACCACGTGTCGGTCATTCTGGAACCGGGCGTGCTCCGGGGCCGGCGTTACGGCAACGCCGTCATCGTCGGCTCCCACGCCCCACTCGACCATTCCCTGCACCGGGTGTTGCGCACGCTCCCCGCCCCCGCCCGGCTCCTTGCGGGCGAGGATCTCACCCGGTTCATCGCGGGGCATGGGCCGCTGACGCAGGAGGACTCCCCTGCGTCGACCGCGCCCACACGCTAGGGGCGCCGCGGTGGGGGCAGGCGCGCCAATCGTGGGAATAAAAAAAGTAGGCGCTCGTTCGTGAGCGCCTACTTCTTGTTGTTGTTCAGGTCTTAGACTGCGCGAACAGCTTCTGCCTGGGGGCCCTTCGGGCTGTCAACGATGTCGAACTCGACACGCTGCTCTTCGTTCAGGGTACGGAACCCATCGGATTCGATGGCCTTCCAGTGAACGAAAACATCGGGGCCGCCGTCATCCTGAGCGATGAAGCCGAAGCCCTTTTCTGCGCTGAACCACTTAACGGTTCCTTGTGCCATTCTTCTTATGTCCTTCCGGGACGGTCAGTGACCGTGGCTGTCTGCCGCGGTCCGGTGCCGCATTGCTTCACCCACGTTGTGCTTGGGTTCATTTTGTCCCGGTCCTACGTAAGTCGCTTTGCAACGACTGCCAGTCTGGCATGTTCACGCGTTCGGCGCCACCCCGAGGACCCGGCGGGTCACTCCCCATCCTCATCCTGGCCCGCGAGAAACGCCTCGACCTGAGCGGCGATATCGTCCGCGCTGGGCACGTCCGCGGCGGGCAACGGCGGCGGGGTTTCCTGCGTCTGCGAGAACGTGTCGTAGTTCTTCTCCAGGGTGGCAACCAGCGCCCGGACCTCATCGGACTCAGCAACCTGCCGCTCGATTTCGGCGTGCACCTTCACTCCCCGCGCCTCAAGATCACCGACGGGCAACGAGAGTTCCGTCGCGCGAGAGATCCGGCGCACGAGTTCCGCCGCCGCCTGCGGGTAGTCGGTCTGGGTGAGGTAGTGAGGCACGTTCACGGCGAAACCGATCGCGTCCCGCCCCTCCTGCCCGAGGCGGTACTGGAGCAATCCGCCGACCGTCGAGGGGACCTTCACGCTGCCCATGAAGTTCGGCGCGTCGGCGAGCAAGTCCGCCCGGGTGGCGTGGGAGGTCACCGTCAGCGGCCGAGTGTGGGGCACGCCCATGGGGATACCGTTGATACCGATCGTGAGTTCCACGCCGAAATCTTCGATGATCGTCCTCACCGCTGCGATGAAGCGTTCCCACTGCACATCGGGTTCGCATCCGTGCAAGAACAGCAGTGGCGCCCCTTCGTCATCGCGCAGCAGGTCGACGACGATTTCCGGCTGGTCATACCCGGTCCACGCTCCGTCGGTGAAGTCCATGAGCGGGCGGCGGGCGCGGTAGTCGATGAGCGCGTCGACGTCGAAGGTCGCCACGCGCTCGCCGCTCAGGTGTCGTAGCAGGTGCTCGCTCGCGAGTTCACCCGCATTGCCGGCGTCGATCGCCCCATCCAGGGCATGGACGAGCACCGGCACTTGGGGCAGTTCCGATTCGGAGAGCTCATAAAGATCACGGGGATTCATTCACACATCACCTCTGGCTTCGACAACACCGCGACACCGATTTTAATTCCTGCGCACGCCTCCAGATCATACGCACACGCGGAGTATGAGACGCATCACCGCGCCTGCCGGTTATCTCCGGAGTCGTCTTGAGGGATAATGGATTGCCTGTCTTTTCCGGCGGATGTCTATTAGGTAAGGAACTAAGTGTCATCCCCTACCGATGCGCGGCTCAGCGCCGAACAAACTTACGTCTCCGAGGTCTATCGTCGCCTCGACGAACTTCGTGATCAAACTCGCCGACGTCTTGATGAGGTGCGCCGCTCCGGCGCCAACGGCACACACCAGAACCGCTCTGAGCGGGATGCGTTCGCGACATTGTATGAGGACCGGCTCGCCCTGTTGGAATCGGTCGAGGAGCGCCTCGTCTTCGGCCGACTCGACCTCCTCGAGGGCGATCTGCGCTACATCGGGCGGGTCGGCCTTTCCGACGCCGATCATCACCCGCTCCTCACCGACTGGCGAGCACCGGCTGCTCGGCCGTTCTATCAGGCCACGGCTGCCCATCCCCAAGGCGTCACTCTCCGCCGCCATATTCAAACTCGCGGCCGGGACGTCGTGGGGATCGAAGACGACGTACTGGATCTTGACGCCGTGGACAACCCCTCCGACCTCGCCGGTGAAGGGGCCCTGCTCGCGGCGTTGGCCGAGCACCGGACCGGGCGGATGGGTGACATCGTGGCGACGATCCAGGCCGAGCAGGACGCGATCATCCGTTCCGATGTCGATGGTGTGCTCGTTGTCCAGGGAGGGCCGGGCACGGGCAAGACCGCCGTCGCGCTGCACCGGGCCGCGTACCTGCTCTACGCCCACCGGGAACGCATGGAACGCTCCGGGGTCCTCGTCGTCGGGCCGAGCCCGGTATTCCTGCGTTACATCGAGCAGGTGCTCCCCGCCCTCGGCGAGACCGGGGTCGTGTCAATGACGATCGCCGATCTCGTGCCCGGGGTGAGCGTCACCGCCGCCGAGTCCGACGAACTGGCCACGATCAAAGGTAAGCCGATCTGGCAGCGGATCATCTCTCGGGCCGTGCGCGCCCGCCAACGCGTGCTTCCCCGCCAGGAACTCAAGGTGGGCTCCGTCTCGCTCACCCTCCGGCCCGAGGACGTGCGCACCGCTCACACCCGGGCACGCCGCACGGGCCAGCCCCACAACCAGGCGCGGGTGACGTTCGTGCGGGTGATGCTGCGTTTCCTCGCCGAGCAGTACGCCGAAGCCGTCGAGGGCGTGAGCGAGGAGGAGATTCCCGAGATCATCGACGATATCCGCTCCTCCCGAGACGTGCGCGTCGCACTCAACCTGTGCTGGCTGCCGCTCACCGCTACCGGCCTCGTCGCTGACCTGTTCGCCAAGCCGCACCGGCTCGCGGAGGCGGGCCGGGAACTCGGCGAAGGCACCCGCGCGTTGCTCTACCGCGAGCCGGACGCGGGCTGGACCGAGGCGGACATCCCGCTCATCGACGAAGCGGCCGAACTCATCGGCAGCGACGACGCGACCGCTCGAGCTCAGGCCCGGGCGGAGGAGGCGCGGCGCTCGGCGGATGTCGACTACGCGCGGCAGATGCTGGAGAACACCGGCCTGGGCGGTGGGATCGTCACCGCCGAAATGGTCGCCGAGCGCTTCGCGGACCGGGGACCGGCGTTGACCCTCGCCGAACGCGCGCTCGCCGATCGGTCCTGGACCTATGGCCACGTCGTCATCGACGAAGCCCAAGAGCTATCCGCGATGGCCTGGCGCGCCCTGCTGCGGCGCAACCCGACGAGGTCGATGACCATCGTGGGAGACGTCTCGCAAGTGTCGACGAGCGCGGGAACGCGGCGCTGGGCGGAAACGCTCGACAAACGCATCAAGGGCAGTTGGCGCCTGGAGACACTCACGGTCAACTACCGCACCCCCGCGACCGTGATGGACGCGGCCTGGGCCGTCGCGGTCGCAGCCGACCCGAGCCACCCGCCGAGTGAGATCACCTCCGCGCGGGACGTACCCGACGCGCTCGAGGTCGTGGAGACGTCCGACGTCGGCGCGGCGGTGCGATCCGCGATCGATGCTGAGCGCAGCGCCGGCGGCAACCTCGCTGTGATCGTGCCCACGTCGTCCCTGCCGTCCTACGCCGCCGAATTCGGCCTCGATGTTTCCGCCGACCTCACCGCCCCCGTGGTCATCCTCGACCCCGCTCGCGCCAAGGGGCTCGAATTCGACCGCGTGATCCTCGTGGAACCGCGGAGAATCCAGGCCGAGAGCGCGGGACCCGGAGACCTCTACGTAGCGATGACACGGTGCACCCAGCGACTCGTCGTCGTCGCGAAGTCCGGCCTTCCCGAGGGCCTCGCGTCCCGCCACTGATGCGTCCGGGCGGTGTTCACCTAGTGAACCGCGTTTGAAGCACTCGGCTTGCAGGTGCACAATAAATGGCGTGACCAAGGCACTGCTCCTAGAAAATATTCACCCTTTTGGAAAAGAATCGCTGGAAGCGATCGGAGCTGAGGTGACCACCCACAGCGGAGCGCTTGATGAAGACGAACTCATCGAGGCCCTGCAGGGAGTCGACCTCGTCGGAATCCGTTCCAAGACCCACATCACCAAGCGGGTAGTTGAGAACGCTCCGCACCTGCAGGCGATCGGTGCATTTTGCATCGGAACGAACCAGATCGATCTCGACGCCGCCGCGCAAGCCGGGATCTCAGTGTTCAACGCGCCGTTCTCCAACACCCGATCCGTCGTGGAACTCGCTCTCGCGGAGATCATCGCCCTGACCCGCCGCTTGACGGAAAAGGACAAGGCACTGCACGCGGGCCGATGGGACAAGTCCGCCAAGGGCGCCCACGAAGTGCGCGGCAGGGTGTTGGGAATCGTTGGTTACGGGAACATCGGCACCCAACTCTCCGTCGTCGCCGAGGCGCTGGGGATGCGGGTGATCTTCTACGACACGGCAGAGAAACTCGCCCTCGGAAATGCGAAGCGCATGGCTTCACTGGATGCGCTGCTCGAGGCCGCCGATATCGTCACGCTGCACGTGGATGGTCGCCCGGGCAACGCCGGCATGTTCGGTGCCGCGCAGTTCGCGCGTATGAAGGACGGCGCAATCTTCCTCAACCTCTCGAGGGGATTCCTCGTCGACTACGCCCACCTGCGCAAGGAGATCCTCAGCGGGCGCCTGTCGGGCGCAGCCGTTGACGTCTTCCCCGAAGAACCCAAGGTGCAAGGCGACGCCTTCGATTCCGAACTGCGTGACCTTTCCAACGTCATCCTCACTCCCCACATCGGCGGTTCTACCGAGGAGGCCCAGGAGAATATCGGCCACTTCGTCGCCGGCAAACTCGGCGCATTCCTGCGCTACGGCGCCACGGACCTCTCCGTGAACATGCCCCAGCTTGTTCTCGAGCCGCCGAAGTATGGGACGTTCCGCTTCACGCACCTGCACCGCAACGTGCCCGGGGTGCTCGCCTCGGTGAACAACGTGCTCAGCGAAGTCGGCGCGAACGTCGAGGCGCAGATGCTTGCCACCTCCGGTGTGCTCGGTTACGTCACCACGGACATCGCCTCCCCACTCCGAGCCGACGCGTTGGCGGCGCTCGAGTCCCTCGAAGCGACGATCCGGGTTCGCAGCCTGAACGGGGCGATCGAGTAACGATCGGGAAGCTAGGCTACGTGTATGTACACACCTGCACCCGATCGCTATGACCGCATGCCCATGCGCCGCGCCGGCGCCAGCGGCTTGAAACTCCCGCTCATCTCCCTCGGCCTATGGCACAACTTCGGTGATGACAGCCCGATGCAAACGCAGCGCGACATCGTTCTGCACGCGTTCGACCAGGGCATCACTCAGTTCGACCTGGCCAACAATTATGGACCTCCGGGCGGCTCCGCCGAGCGGAATTTCGGGCACGTGCTGCGCACCGACCTCGCCGGGTTGCGCGACGAACTCGTCATCACGACCAAGGCCGGCTACGACATGTGGCCAGGCCCCTATGGTGAGTTCGGTTCACGGAAGTACCTGCTCGCCTCCTTGGACCAGTCCCTCGACCGCCTCGGCCTCGACTACGTCGACATCTTCTACTCGCACCGGTTCGACCCCGACACCCCGCTGTGGGAGACGCTCGGGGCGCTCAAGACCGCGGTGGATTCCGGCCGGGCGCTCTACGCCGGGATCTCGTCCTACTCCGCCGAGCGCACCCGTCAAGCGGTGGCAACCGCCCGGGAGATCGGGCTGGATCTGCTGGTTCACCAGCCCTCGTACTCCATGATCAACCGCTGGATAGAGAAGCCGGGCGAGCAGGGTGAGTCGCTCCTCGACGTCATCGGCGACACCGGCCTCGGCAACGTCGTGTTCTCCCCGCTCGCACAAGGGATGCTCACCGACCGTTACCTCAACGGGATTCCTGCCGACTCCCGCGCCGCCGCGGGTAAGTCGCTCCGGGAAGGCTTTCTCAGCGAAGAGAACCTGGCGAACATCCGCGGGTTGAACGCGATCGCGGAGCGTCGAGGGCAGTCGCTCGCCCAGATGTCGATCGCCTGGGTCCTTCGGGACGAGCGGGTGACGACGGCGCTCGTCGGTGCCTCCAGTCCCGGACAGCTCACCGACACCCTTGGCGCGCTGGAGAATCTAGAGTTCTCCGCAGAGGAGCTCGCCGAGATCGACGAGTACGCGCGCGACGGTGATATCAACCTATGGGCACCGAGATCCTCTGATCTCTAAGCCCGACGTTATTGCCGCTGGTGGTGCGGGCTTCCCCTCCCGCACCACCAGCAGCATCCTCAGGTTGCGTCGCGGTTGCGACGCAAAGCAGTGATGGCGGAATCGAAGTCTTCCAGCGAGCTGAAGTTGCGATACACGCTCGCGAACCGTAGGTAGGCAACTTCGTCGAGCTCTTTCAACGGCTCGAGAATGGTCAGCCCCACCTCGTGCGCGTCGACCTCAGCGACGCCCAACGCGCGGATCCGCTCCTCGACCTGTTGGGCGAGCATCGCGACGTCACTTTCGCTCACCGGTCGACCCTGGCAGGCTTTGCGGACACCAGCGATGACCTTATCCCGGCTGAAGGGTTCGACTACTCCCGAGCGTTTCATCACTGATAGGCTCGTGGACTCGACCGTCGTGAACCGCCGGCCACACTCCGGGCACTGACGTCGCCGCCGGATGGAGGAACCGTCCTCAGCGGTGCGGGAGTCGACAACTCGAGAGTCTGGGTGTCGGCAGAATGGGCAATACACCCCGTTGATCCCTTCACCGATAATCACACTGATGTAACTATTGAAGAGTACGGGTTTCATCGCGGCCGCGCAAGTGTCTGGGACGTCGTCAGTTGCTGGGGACAACCAGCTCCTGACCGGAGGCGATGTGGGCGGTCTCCAGACCGTTGAGTTGGCGGATCTCGCTCATCACCGGACCGAGGTCCTCGCCTGGTTCCGCGATCGACGATGCGATCGACCACAGGGAGTCCCCGGACTGCACGACCATCGTTGCCGTCTCCTCGGGAAGCTCCGGGGGGCCGATCAAGGTTCCCGCGATCGCGCCGGCCGCGATCGCGGCCGCGAACCCCAGTGCGACGAGCACACGTTGGCCGCGGAGGGTGAACCGGTAGCCGCGAGTCGCCGGCGCCGCGCTCACCTGCTCCTCACGCGCCACCTGCGCAGGCTCGCGGGGTTCGCCCACCTCCTCGGCGTGAACCCGCTCGACCGCTCGCACGGGCGTGGCAACTTGTTGTGCCTGCGCGACAGCTGTTTCGAACATCGTATCGGATTCGAGGGACGGGACCACCCGCGGCGCCGGCGCGGACTCGGGCTCACCCCGGTGCCCGGGACTGCTGACGGGCGCGGGCGGGCGGGCTACGTCGGCGCGCGTCGCAGGGGATGCGAACCGGGTGCGGCGCGCGAAGTCCGAGGTACGCACTTCCCCGTCTTCACGCGGTAAATCTGACGCGGGCGGAACCACTCGCAGCCCGGCCCGGCGCCGCATCTGCGCCCGGCGCGCCGCCACAGCATCGTCCACTCGCAGCCCAAGCTGCCCCTGTTGCTCCCGGCCTCTTCCGAGTGCTTTCACTGCCATGATCTTCTCCTCGAACACGCGTTCGCTGATACACTGGTACGAACCTAGCACGACTGGGGAACAATGTCGACACGCAGCTCGAACATTTGTTTGCCGCTGGGCCGGATTCGTTCTAAACTGTTGTGTAAGAAGCACACCACTGGGGTGTGACATTGACGTCGGGCAGCGTTCATCGGCAGCAACGAAGGGGATCGCAATGGGTGAGGAGCAGGCTCCGCAGGCCTTCAAACTTTCAGACCGTCAGCACAGGATCATGAGTTTTATCCGGATGAGCCTTTCTGAACGGGGCTATCCGCCGACGATGCGCGAGATCGGAGAGGCGGTCGGCCTCTCGAGCCCATCCTCGGTGAAGTATCAGCTCCAGGTGCTCGAGGAGAAGGGGCTGCTGCGCCGCGATCCCATTTCTACTCGTGCGATCGAGATCATCGGTGAGGAATACGCGCCCACCTCGTTGCGCGGGGTCGTCGTCCCGACCCAGGACGGCGCGGCGAGTGTCGAGCCTGCGCTGGTTCCCATCGTCGGTCGCATCGCTGCGGGCGGGCCGATCCTCGCCGAACAGGCGATTGAAGACGTCTTCCCCCTCCCCCAGCAACTCGTCGGCGACGGCGAGCTGTTCCTGCTCCGGGTCGTGGGCGATTCGATGATCGACGCGGCCATCTGCGACGGCGACTGGGTCGTCGTACGTTCCCAGGTCGATGCGGAGAACGGAGAAGTGGTCGCGGCGATGCTCGACGGCGAGGCCACGGTGAAGACCCTCCGAAAAACCAAGGACGGCCCTTGGCTCATGCCCGCCAACGATGACTATTCACCGATCAACGGCAAGCACTCCCGGATCCTGGGCCGGGTGACCGCGGTGCTGCGTAGTATTTAGCTCCGAACGCGGGGAGCACTGTGGGCGGCATCGAGCCGCTGCAGCGCTCCGCGTACTAGTTCCGAATCGTTCGTCTGCCAGAACGGCGGTAGCGATTTACGAAGGAAACTGCCGTAACGTCGAGTGACGACCCGCGAATCCAGGATCGCGACGACCCCTTGGTCGTCCACCCGGCGGATGAGTCGGCCGGCGCCTTGAGCGAGAAGCAGGGCGGCGTGCGTCGCCGAAACCGACATGAATCCGTTGCCCCCGCGGCGGTCAGCGGCCTCTGCCCGCGCCGACATGATCGGGTCGTCGGGCCGGGGGAAGGGGATTCGGTCGATGATGACGAGCGAGCAGGCCGGGCCGGGCACGTCGATCCCCTGCCACAGGCTCAGAGTGCCGAACAGGCTAGCGCGATCATCAGCGAGGAAGCCGCGTACGAGTGCGGGCAACCCGTCCTCTCCTTGCAGCAATACGGGGTGCTCGAGGTGTTCGCGGACGTGCTCGGCTGCGTGCTCTGCTGCCCGGCGCGAGGAGAACAACCCCAACGTGCGCCCGCCCGCAGCGGCGATGAGCGCAACGATCTCCGCCAAGGTCTCCGGGCTCAACCCGTCCCTGCCCGGGGGCGGAAGGTGGCGAGGGGTGTAGAGGATCCCCTGCTTGGCATACGTGAACGGGGACTGCACGGCCCGCGCGGTGTAGTCATCGAAGAATCCCAGGGCGGAGGCCATCGCGTCGAACTTCCCGCCGAGCGCGAGCGTTGCGGAGGTCGCCACGACCGCGCGATCGGCCAACAGGTGCGCGTGGATGCGGCGGGCGACGTCCAGCGGCGCGATCTGTATGCGCGGGCCCTCACCGGGTCGGCGCGGCGATTCCACCCATCCGACGTCCTGGCCGCCTTGGACGTCATCGCCCAGGAGCCGGTCGGAGATCTCCTGGAGCAACTGCAATTCGCTCCGCACCAGATGCGTGCTCGAGGCCTCTGATTTGGCTTCCTCCCGCAAGGACACCAGGAGCGCTCTCGTGGCTTCGGAGATGTCGCGCACGGCTGCATTGATCTCCAGGGGCAGCCCGCGTGTGAATCGCCCCGGAGGGGTGGTGGCGAGGGCCTCACGCAAGTACTCGGCCGCCTCGTCCAGGCTCGCGGTGCTCATCCCCGCATTGCGCCGGACGATCCGGGCGATCCGTTCCACGGCCGCGGCCGAGAGCTCCTGGGTTGCTTGGGACGTCACTCGAGAGCCGAGTTCGTGGGCCTCATCCACGATGAGCACCTCGTGTTCAGGCAGCGCGGACGCATTCCCGGAGGCGACCACGCCGAGCATCGCATGGTTGGTGATGACGACGTCGGCAGCCGCCGCCGTTTGTCGCGCAGCCTCGGGAAAGCACTCGTCGATGAGGGGGCACCGGTTGCCGAGGCATTCAAGTTTCGTCACCGATACCTGCCGCCACGCGCGGTCGCTCACCCCCTGGGTGAGGTCGTCACGGTCGCCCGTCTCCGATTCTTCGGAGAACTCCCGCAGGCGCAGGATCTCCGCGCCGAGGCCCGAGGTCGGCGCGTCATGGTCCTGAGCATCTTCGCTGCCGATTCCCTCCATCTCGAACAGGGAATCCTCGGGGAACCCGCCGGTGACCTTGTGTTTGCAGACGTAGTTGTGCCACCCCTTCAGGAGCGCGACCTTGGGCGTCTTGCCAGTCTCCTGCCGGACCACTTTCGAGGCCAGGGGCGCGTCGATGCCGACGATCTGGCGTTGGAGGGCCAGGGTCGCCGTCGAGACGACGGCCCGCTCCCCCGTACTCGTCGTGTGGAGTAACACCGGCACGAGGTAGGCCATGGACTTCCCGGTTCCGGTACCGGCCTGAATGAGCACATGCTCCGACTCCGCCAGCGCCGCCCCGACAGCCTCCGCCATCTCTGTTTGCCCCGCCCGGGGCGTGCCGCCCAGGGCACGGACGACGGCGTCGAGCACTTCGGTCAGTTCGGCAGTCACCGCTCTATTCTCGCAGCACATCCACGTCTGAGCGCACACGCTCGCCGCGGGTTGTGGATCGGCGCTCAGGCCTGCAGGGAGAGCAGCTCCTGGGCTAGGGCGTCATCCACCCGCGCCGTCAACTGGGTGCCTCGCGGCCCGTGCTCCTCCTCGATGACCTCGCCGCTCGTGTATGCCCGGTGAATGAGGTCACCCCGGTCGTAAGGGACGAGGACGTCGATGTGCACGTGCGGGCGGGGCAGCAGCTCCGCGATCCGGTCCCGCAGTTCCTCAACGCCGGAGCCGGTGCGCGCCGAGACGACGACGGCCCCCGCCTCGGCGGTACGCAGCCGGGCGATAGCGGCCGGTTCGGCGAGGTCGGCCTTATTCAGCACCACGAGCTCGGGGATGTCCTCGGTTCCTGGGATATCGCGCAAGACGTCTCGCACCGAGCGGATCTGGCCCTCGGGGTCATCGTGGGAGGCATCGACGACGTGGAGGATGAGGTCAGCGGAGGCGACCTCTTCGAGCGTGGAGCGGAACGCCTCGACGAGCTCGGTCGGCAGTTGCCGCACGAACCCGACGGTGTCGGCGATCGTGAACTCGCGGCCATCCTCCGTCCGGGCTCGCCGGACGGTGGGGTCGAGGGTCGCAAACAGTTCATTGTCGACGAGTACCCCGGCGCCGGTGAGGCGGTTGAGCAACGAGGACTTGCCCGCGTTCGTGTACCCGGCGATCGCGACGGCCGGCGTGCCCGAGGCCTGGCGGGAGTGACGGCGGGTTTCCCGCGCCGGGGCCATTGCCGCGATTTCCCGGCGCAGTTTCGCCATGCGGTTCCGGATCCGGCGCCGGTCGAGTTCGATCTTCGTTTCCCCTGGGCCGCGGGAGCCGATCCCTTCCCCACCAGCAGCCTGGCCACCCGCCTGCCGGGACATCGACTCACCCCAGCCTCGCAGGCGCGGGAGGAGGTATTCCAGCTGCGCGAGCTCGACCTGGGCCTTGCCTTCCTTGGATTTCGCGTGTTGGGCGAAGATGTCGAGGATGAGCGCGGTGCGATCGATGACCTTCACCTTCACCACGTCTTCGAGCCCGCGGCGCTGGGAAGGAGCGAGTTCGGTGTCAACGATGACGGTGTCGGCGCCGGTAGCGGCGACGAGATCGGCGAGCTCCCGGGCCTTTCCCGATCCCAGGTACGTGGCCGCATCGGGGGCGTGGCGTCGTTGGAGCACCCCGTCGAGCACGGTCGAGCCGGCGGTCTCGGCAAGGGCTGCGAGCTCGTGGAGGGAACGCTCCGCCGCCTCGGGCGTGCCGGAGGTGAAGATCCCGGCGAGGATCACCCGTTCGAGGCGGAGCTGCCGGTTCTCCACTTCGTGAACATCGTGAAGTTCGGTGCTCAGGCCCCGCACGCGCCGGAGCGCGGCGCGCTCCTCGAGGTGGAACTCATCGCCTTCGTGTTCGCCTTCGGTCTCGCCGTCTTGCAACGCGGTGCCCGAGCGCGCGAGGATCCTCGCCACGAGTTCATCGGCGCGGTTATCAGTGTGGGGAGTGGTCATCGGGTCCTTATCTATCGGTGATATCTCCACTCTCCCATGCCCGTTACCGCCTGACCAGTGATTTTCGCTTCTCTGGGCGCGTAAACTGGCGCCCGTGCCTCACTATTTCAGCCCCGATGCCGACGCCACCGCCTCCCGCGCGACGAAGAAGCGGGTCACCCTGCGAACGGAACCCTTCACGGTGACCACGGACCGGGGAGTGTTCTCCGGGGAGAAGGTGGATCCGGGGACCAAAGTCCTCCTCGAACTCGTGCCCGATCCGGCAGGCGCAGGCACGGCCGTCGATGTCGGTTGCGGGTGGGGACCGATCACGATGGCGCTCGCCTCGGCGCTCCCGGAAGCGCGGGTCATCGGGGTGGATGTCAATCCCCGCGCGGTTGAACTCACACGTGAAAACCTCGCCCGCAATGGCCTCGCCGGCGAGGCTCACCTCGTCGAGGACCTGCTCGGCGCCGAACCCGATCTCACCTGCGACCTCATCTGGTCCAATCCGCCCATCCGGGTGGGAAAAAGCGTCCTTCACGACATCATGCGCACGTGGTTGCCCCGCCTGTCTCCCGGCGGGGTCGCCTATCTCGTGGTCAACAAGAACCTGGGCGGCGATTCGCTGCACAAGTGGATCGAGCGGGAACTCGGCTTCGAGGTCGAACGGGTGGGCAGCCGCCAGGGCTTCCGCGTCCTCGCCGTCACCCCCACCAGTTGATCTCTGCGAAGATCCTCGCCTCGGCGGCGGCGAGGGCATGCTCGCCGAGAACGACCCGGGTGTTGCCGCCGCCGAAGACCGCGACCCACTCGGTCGCGGCCCCCTCCCCGAGCCAGGTGCGGGCGGCGGCGCCGGCGGCGATCGCGAGGGCGTCGGCAGAGAACATCTCCCCCGCGCGGGAGTCGAAACCGCGGAGTTGCACCGCCCCGATCCGTTCGGTTCCGATCACCGTGCCCGCCTCTCCGGTGAGGTCGACCTCCCGCTCCCCCATGATCGTCATCGCGGCGACGAGGTCGGCGGCGGGTTCTGCGCGGGGGTGGGTGTGAAAATCCACGCCACCGAGCTCAGCGGCGGAGGCGAGCGCAGCGACGGCGATGGTGCGCTCGCCCAGCCGGATGCGAAGCGCCGGGCGCGGGTCGGTGAGGCCGGCGAGGTGTAGGACCGAATCGTGACCTTCGGCGCGGGCGGGTTCGCCTCCGGCGAGGGACCACGGGCCGTGGTTGATGAGGTACTCCTCACCCTCGCGCCGCACCTGCAGTTCCATCCCGTCGATGAAGAAGTCCCAGGACGTCCGTGACGGCGCCTGCGCATGCAGGTACGCCGCCGCGAGGCGGACGGCGGCCGAGGGCGGGGAGATCTCCCCGTCGGTGGTGAACGCCCGGGGGTGCTCGTCAACGGTGACGAACAGGTCCGCTCCCACACCCTGCACCGGTTCCAATGCCGCCGCGATGGTCTCCTGTGTGGGAGACGATCCGGGGTGGAGGAGGGCGGTGGTGCCGGCGCTCATGCCTTTAAACAGTTTCATAGTGCTCAATCCACGTGATCCGATCGTCCCGTTTGAACCATTTCCGTTGACGGCGCGCGAGCTGGCGCGTCGCGAGCGCCACGTCCTCGACCGCCTCGGCCCGGGTCCGGCGGCCGGCAAGGACCTCGATGGCCTGTTCGTAGCCCACGGCCCGCGAGGCCGTCTTGCCCTCAGCGAGGCCGCGGCCCAAGAGCGCCTCGGTCTCCTCCACGAGCCCGCGGGCGAACATGTCCTTCGCGCGGGCGTCGATGCGGGCGTCCAGGGCCGCAGCATCGACGTCGATCCCGATCGCCACGGTGGGATACACATACGTCGGGTCGGGTAAGGAGGCGGTGAACGGGGCCCCGGTGAGTTCGATGACCTCGAGTGCCCGCACGATCCGGCGGGTGTTCGCCCGGTCGATCCGGGCCGCGGCCTCCGGGTCGCGCTGGGCGAGTTCGTCGTGGAGCAGTCCTGGTCCGATCCGGTCCGCCTGCTGCTGCAGGCGGGCGCGCACCTCGGGGTCGGTCGCGGGGAACTCGAAGTGCTCCAATACCGCCCGCACGTACAGGCCGCTGCCGCCGACGAGGATCGCGCGCTTCCCCGCGGCGTGGATGCGCTCGATGTCTGCTCGCGCCGATCGTTGATACGCCGCTACGGAGGCCTCTTCGGTGACGTCCAGGACGTCGAGTTGGTGGTGCGGGATGCCCCGCCGCTCTGCGCGCGGGAGCTTCGCGGTGCCGATGTCCATGCCTCGATAGAGCTGCATCGCATCGGCGTTGACGATCTCCGAAGGTTCCCGCTCGGCAAGGTCGAGGGCGAGGTCGGATTTACCCGTGGCGGTGGGGCCGACGACGGCGATGACCGCCCCGTGGGGGGCCTCGATCATGGGACTCGCAGCGAAGGGATTCCCAGCGACACCGCAGTGGGGCTCTCCGGAGGCGCGGCCTGGGCGCGTTGCCAGGCGTCTCCGCCGGGGGTGCGCCGCCACGTGAAGTCGGCGGCGTCGGCGATGAGGTGGTGGGAGGCGGCGGCGGTGATCGTCGTCGTCACCATGTCACCCGGGCGAGGTTGATCCACATCGGGGAGTTCAGCGATGTGGGCGGGCACCCCGATGTGGACGAGCCGGTTGTCCCGGGCGCGCCCGGTGATCCGCGCGGTCGCGTCGTCCTTGCGGCCCTGGGAATCGGCGAGCATCACCTCGACCGTGCGCCCGATCTGCTTCGCGTTCTCCTCCTCAGAGATGCGCTGCTGGAGTGCGAGGAGCCGCCGATAGCGGTCGGCCACGACGTCGGCGGGCACCTGGTCGGGCATGGTCGCCGCGGGCGTGCCGGGCCGCGGGGAGTATTGGAACGTGAAGGCCGAGGAGAAGCGGGAGGCTTCGACGACGTCGAGGGTGGCTTGGAAGTCCTCTTCGGTCTCGCCGGGGAAACCGACGATGATATCGGTGGTGATCGCGGCGCGGGGGATGCGTTCGCGCACCTTGTCGAGGATGCCGAGGAACTTCTTCGACCGATAGGATCGGCGCATTGCTCGCAGCACGGCATCGGAGCCCGACTGCAGCGGCATGTGCAGGCTCGGCATCACGGTCGGCGTTTCTGCCATCGCCTCGATGACGTCGTCGGTGAACGCCGCCGGGTGCGGGGAGGTGAACCGGATCCGCTCCAACCCCTCGATCGTCCCGCACGCACGAAGGAGCTTCGCGAACGCTCCCCGGTCCCCGAAGCCCACGCCGTAGGAGTTGACGTTCTGGCCCAGCAGCGTCACTTCGACCGCGCCCTGGGCGACGACCGCCTCGACCTCGGCGAGCACGTCACCCGGGCGGCGGTCTCGTTCCTTACCGCGTAGCGAGGGCACGATGCAGAACGTGCACGTATTGTTACATCCCACCGAAATGGACACCCACGCGGCGTATGCGCTGTCGCGGCGGGTGGGCAGCGTGGAGGGGAAGGTCTTCAGCGCTTCCTCGATCTCCACCTGCGCCTCACCGTTATGGCGGGCCCGTTCGAGGAGTACGGGCAGCACGTCGATGTTGTGGGTGCCGAAGACGACGTCGACGTAGGGGGCGCGGTCGACGATGCCGTTGCGGTCCTGCTGGGCGAGGCAGCCGCCGACGGCGATCTGCATTCCCGGGCGCTGCTGCTTCAGCGAGGCGAGCTGGCCGAGGTTTCCATAGAGGCGGTCGGAGGCGTTCTCCCGCACCGCGCAGGTGTTGATGACGACGACGTCCGCTCCGGCGGCTTCGTCCATCAACCCGCCCTCGCCAACGGTGGTCGCTTCCACGTACCCCGCCTCCAGAAGCAGGCCCTTCATCCGTTCAGAATCGTGGACGTTCATCTGGCAGCCGAGGGTACGCACCATGTACGTGCGTGGTGTTTCTGTGGCAGTCACACCCCGAATGCTACCTTCCTTGAAAACACCTCGCTCCCCCGCACCTGCTTGCGCGCGCCACACCAGATGACAACGCCCCCGCTCGGATTACAATTGGCAACGTGAGGAGGCATCCCACACATTGCGTCACATTTTGATCACGGCTGTGACATTTCGTGCAAACGTGGTGCATCGTTAGGATTATCGATGGCGAATACGGACGCCTTCAGGACAAAGGAGTTGAAGCATGCGACGTAGTACCGCGTTGGCAGGCCTCGCGGCAGCGAGCCTCGTTCTTGCTGCCTGTGGTGGCGGCACCGAAGGCGGCGGCGAAGAAGCGGGTGGCGGCGGGGGCGACTCGGCGAGCGAGGTGGAAGTATTCACCTGGTGGGCCGCCGGATCGGAACTCACCGGCCTGGAAGCACTCGAAGAGGTTTTCGCCGAGCAGCACCCGGACACGAAGTTCATCAATGGAGCAGTCGCCGGTGGCGCGGGCTCAGCAGCGAAGGACCTGCTGCAGACCCGACTGCAATCCGGCAACCCGCCCGACACGTTCCAGGCCCACGCGGGCATGGAGCTCAAAGACTATATTGACGCCGGCCAGCTCGAAGATGTGTCGGACCTGTACGAAGAGTTCGGGTTGACCGACGCCTTCCCCGACGACCTCATTGACCTGCTCACCGTTGACGGTGCGATCTACTCGATCCCCTCGAACATTCACCGCTCCAACGTCGTGTGGGCGAACCCGGACGTCCTTGACGAGGCGGGGGTCGATCCCGACGCCCGCCCGGAAACGCTCGATGATTGGATCGAGGATCTGCAGAAGGTCGACGACTCTGGCGCCGTCGCCCTCTCGGTCGCGGCACCATGGACCCAGGTGCACCTGTTCGAAACGGTGCTCATGGCCGACCTGGGCG
Organism: Beutenbergiaceae bacterium; assembly: GCA_035301585.1. Taxonomy (GTDB): domain Bacteria; phylum Actinomycetota; class Actinomycetes; order Actinomycetales; family Beutenbergiaceae; genus HY158. The sequence continues at coordinate 70,793 of DATGUB010000104.1, forward strand.
TCGATGGCTACAACGGCTTGTGGAGCGGGGAGACCGACTGGTCGAGCCCGGAGATCACCACGGCGCTCGAGCATTTCGAAACACTCATGGGCTTCACGAACACCGACCGCGACGGGCTCGATTGGCCCGACTCCACGCAGATGGTGATCGACGGCGAAGCCGGCTACAACGTCATGGGCGACTGGGCGGTCGCCCTGTTCGAGGAGAACGACGTCGAACGCGGCAGCGGGTTCATCGACTTCCCTGTGCCCGGCACCGACGGGCAGTTCGGTTTCCTCGCCGACTCCTTCACTCTCCCCGTCGGGGCACCGCACCCTGACGGGGCGAAGGCGTGGTTGGACACGATCGGTTCACTTGATGGGCAGGTCGCCTTCAACAAGGCCAAGGGGTCGATCCCCGCACGTACCGACGCCGATCCGGAGGAGTTCTCCGAATATCAGCAGACCGCGATCGAGTCCTACGCCTCGGATGACATCGTCGCCTCCCTCGCCCACGGCGCAGCTGCGTCCGTCACCGTGCTCAACGGGGTCGAGAACGCGATCTCGAAGTTCACCTCAGGCGGATCGGACGTCTCCACCCTGCAAGAGGAGCTCGTCGCCGCGGTCGAATAAGCACGCGCACGGCCAGCGGTGCGGGGTAGGCGCCCCTGCACCGCTGGCGGCGGTGCCGACCGGACCACTGCAGTAAGGAGGGCGGGGAAATGAACCGGATGAAGCGGTTGGGGCCGCCGCTAGCGCTACTTGCCCCCTCGTTCATCCTCATCGGGGTGTTCGTGTACGGACTCATCGCCGTCAACACCCATACGGCGATGACGGACAACCACACGGCACCGCAAGCCTTCGGGCAGGCGCCCGTGGAGTTCGTCGGCTTCCAGAACTTCCTTGACCTGCTCGGTTCGGAGGCATTCCAGCACTCGCTGAAGAACCTCGTGCTCTACACCGTGGTGTTCCTCCTCGGCACGATGGTCGTGGGGTTCGTGTGGGCGTGGCTGCTCGAGCGGCCCATCGCTGGCGAAGGGATCTTCCGTTCGCTCTACCTGTTCCCCATGGCGGTCTCCTTCGTCGCCTCGGGGGTCGTGTGGCGCTGGTTGCTCAACTCCAACATGGGTGAGCGCGCCTCGGGGCTGAACCGGTTGTTCCAGATGCTCGGGCTCGACTTTTTGGAAAACCCGTGGTGGAACAACATCTCCTTCGGCATCGCCGCGATCGCCCTACCCGCGATGTGGCAGCTCTCGGGGTACGTGATGGCGCTGTTCCTCGCGGGCTTCCGAGGAGTGCCCGAGGAGCTGCGGGAGGCCGGCGCGATCGACGGTGCCTCCACCTGGCAGATCTATCGTCACGTGATCTTCCCCCAACTCACCCCGGTGGCGTTATCGGCGCTCATCATCATCGGGCACATGTCCCTCAAGGCATTCGACCTCATCATGTCGATCTCCAAACCCTCGAACTACCAGACCAAAGTGCCCGCCGTTGACATGTACGTACTGAAGTCGGAATTCGACTACGCGAACGCCGCCGCCGTCGGGGCGATCTTGTTGATCATCGTCGCGGTTCTCGTGATCCCCTACCTCGTGTCGTTGAACCGGAAGGAGTCGGGCCGATGAGCACCGCCAGCCAAACGATTCCGGTCGTGCGCACCCGCAAATCCCCGTACTCCCTCGGCCGCACGCTTCGCTATCTCGCGCTGCTATTCGGTCTCGTCATCGTCCTCATCCCCGTCTATGTGCTGTTCGTGACGAGTTTCAAATCGGGCGCGGCCGCAACCGCCTCCCAGGCGTGGTCCTTACCCGTCGAGTGGACGACGGAGAACTGGAAACTCGCCTGGACCTCCCTGTCCCCCGCCCTGTGGCGGACGGTGCAGATGGTCATCCCGTCGGCGATCATCGCTGCGTTCCTGGGATCGATGAACGGGTTCGTGCTCTCCCGGTGGAAGTTCCCCGGCGCGAATCTCGTGTTCACGCTCATCTTGTTCGGGATGTTCATCCCCTACCAGGCGGTGATCATCCCCCTCAACCAGGTGCTCCTCGCCCTGCACGTGCCCTCGGGCGTGCCCTCGCTGATCCTGTTACACGTCATCTATGGGATCCCGATCACGACGTTGATCTTCCGCAACTACTACGAATCCGTTCCCGAGGAGCTCGTCGAAGCCGCCCGGGTGGACGGGGCGGGGATGCTGCGCACCTACCGCTCGGTGGTGTTGCCGATTTCAATCCCGAGTTTCGTCGTCGTCCTCATCTGGCAGTTCACGAACGCGTGGAACGACTTCCTGTTCGCGGTGTTCTTCTCCGACGCGACGACGGGGCCGGTCACCCTCGCGTTGAATAACCTCGCCAACGGTGCCCAGCTGCAGAACTACGGCGCGTCGATGGCGGGTGCCCTGCTCGCCTCACTACCGACGCTCGTGGTGTACATCCTCCTGGGCCGCTACTTCGTCTCCGGGTTGATGTCCGGGTCGGTCAAGGGGTAGCCCGGAGCGCCTCAGTAGAGTTCGAGGCCCTCCTCGGTGAGCACCTCATCGATCGCTGCCCGCGCAGCGGACGCAGAGTAGCCCTTGCGCGCGAGCGTGCCATAGAGCCGGTTCCGCCGCTTCTTCGGCTCCACCGACCGCATCGAGGTGACCCGCTTGCGCACCAGGGCGCGCGCGGCGTCCGCCTCGTCGTCGGCATCCACCTGCTCGAGGGCCACCTCGGCGGTGTCAGAATCGATGCCTTTGCGTTCAAGTTCCACCTTGAGCGCCCGCCGGGCGAGGCCGCGCTCGGCCTGTCGCGTGCGCACGAGCATCGCGGCGTATTCCGCGTCGTCGATCAGTCCCACCCGAGTGAGGCGTTCGACCACCTCCTGCGCGGCCGCGGCCGGCACCTGCCGGGCGAGCATCGCCTCGCGTAGTTGCTCGGAGGATCTCGGGGAGAAGTTCAACTGGCGAAGCGCGATCTCCCGGCCCCGCTCCACCCACTCCTCGTGGGATCCCGGCTCCTTGGACGCGCGTTTCGCCGCTGGCCCCGCCGCCGCAGTTTCCGGTTCCGCCGCCGGGGTCGATGCCTCCTCGGGGTCGAACAGCGTGCGGGTTCCCGGCTCGCCGGCTGCGTGCTTGGAAAGGAGTTCTCGTAGGTGGGCGATCGTCGCCTCCCGTGCCGCCGGGTCGGTAGGATCCGGCGGCACGGGCGGGTTCTGCTGCGAGTCGGAGGGGTCTGGCCCCGCCATCAGAAGTCGACGGGTACCGGTGCGGCCTCTTCCTCCGCCCGGACACCGATACCCAGGGTTGTCTTGATCTTCTCTTCAATCTCGTTCGCGAGATCCGGGTTGTCTTTGAGGAAGTTCCGCACGTTCTCCTTGCCCTGACCCAACTGGTCGCCCTCATACGTGTACCAGGAGCCGGACTTTCGGACGATGCCGTGCTCCACCCCCATGTCGATGAGGCCGCCTTCGCGGGAGATCCCCTCGCCGTAGACGATGTCGAACTCCGCCTGCTTGAACGGCGGGGCCATCTTGTTCTTCACCACTCGGGCGCGGGTGCGGTTTCCAACAGCGTCGGCGCCATCCTTAAGCGTCTCGATCCGGCGCACATCGATCCGCACCGAGGAGTAGAACTTCAGCGCCTTACCACCGGTGGTGGTTTCCGGACTGCCGAAGAAGACGCCGATCTTCTCCCGCAGCTGGTTGATGAAGATCGCCGTGGTTCCGGAGGCCGACAGCGCCCCGGTGAGTTTCCGCAACGCCTGAGACATCAGGCGCGCCTGCAGCCCCACGTGCGAATCACCCATTTCCCCTTCGATCTCCGCTTTGGGAACGAGGGCGGCGACGGAGTCGACGACGACGATGTCCAGCGCGCCGGAGCGGATGAGCATGTCAGCGATCTCCAGGGCCTGCTCCCCGGTGTCGGGCTGGGAGACGAGCAGCGCGTCGGTGTCGACTCCGAGCTTCTTTGCGTATTCCGGGTCGAGCGCGTGTTCGGCGTCGATGAACGCCGCAATTCCCCCGGCTCGCTGGGCCCCCGCAACCGCGTGGAGCGCCACGGTGGTTTTACCCGAGGACTCCGGACCATAGACCTCGATGATGCGGCCTCGGGGGAGCCCGCCCACACCGAGTGCGACATCGAGGGCGATGGAACCGGTGGGGATCACCGCCACCGGGGGCCGGTTGTCATCCCCCAGGCGCATCACCGATCCCTTCCCGAACTGGCGGTCGATCTGGCCGAGGGCAACTTCTAAAGCTTTTTCACGATCTGGGTTACGAGCCATATCTGCTCACTTTCACTCGGGCGGTGTTCCGCCGGTTCGGATAAGGGCTGGTCATTTCAGGCAGGTGCTCTCTCCGAGCTCTGCACCTATGGGAAGGCTATGCCCGACCACTGACATGCGTCCCGGGGGCCGGTTCCCATGTGGATCCCGCGCAAGGGCGCTGCCACTGTGGATAACCATCCGGTCCGTTTCCCATACCCCCACTGTAGACGAACAGCCGTTCGAGGTGAACCATTTGCGCCGCGACACGCCCATGGCGGCGAGATTTATTCGTACGTCTTGTGATCTCCCCCGGCTTTCACTACGATCAGGTTCTCTACATTCATCGCTGAGCGAAACGTCATGCCGAACCAAAAAAGAGCATCTTTCTCCTCCCTCGTTGCCGCGACCCTTGGCGTGCTCGCCCTTGCCGGCCCCGCCGCGGCCGGTGGCGGCGGCCCTTCCCCGGCCGTACACACCGACCCGCTCCCGCCCCCGCCTATCCCACCCGGGGAGCTCGAGGAGCTCGTCGCCGAACTCGATCTCAAGATGGCGGAGCGGGAGGCGGAACCCTCTGGGGAGGATTCGCCCGCGCGAACCTTCAGCGTTCCCGATCCTGCCCCGAGTCTCGTGCCGCCCGACCCCACAGATTTCGAGGACATCGAGCCCGATCCCGCGGGGTATGGGATCCCCGACTCCGCTGAGCGCTTCGCCGACGACGAGGGATACCTCCTCCCCCGCCCCATGACGGGCGGCGAGGCCGCAGGGGTGGTACCGGAGGGGCTCGAGGAGTTCTATAGCCAGGACCTCGAATGGGAGACCTGCACGGATTTCGGCGGGCCGCAAGGAGCCGAGGGCGGCCCGGAGGTCGAGTGCGCCTACGTCATCGCTCCCCTGGATTACTCCGACCCCGAGGGACAGACGATCGCGCTGGCTGTTTCCCGGGTGCAGGCGACCGGCGGGGAATCGGCCGGCACGGTTCTCGTCAACCCCGGCGGGCCGGGCAGCCCCGGGATCGACCTGCCCCGAGCGCAGATCTTCGCGGACCTCAATGAGGACTTCACCATCGCCGGATTCGACCCTCGAGGGGTCGGCGCTTCCTTGCCGATGATCCGCTGCCAGTCCAACGATGCCTGGGACCGCCAGCGGCAAGGGTCCGACGAGCTCGTGAGCGAGGACCTGAACGCGGTCCTGCAGTACAACACCGAGGAGTGCTACGAGAACACCGGCGGGATCTTCGGGGTCGAGGACTTCATCGGGCACGTCGGAACGGTCAACGTCGTTCAGGATCTCGACCTCATCCGCTCCGTGCTCGGCGACCGGAAACTCAACTACCTCGGCTTCTCCTACGGAACCTCCATCGGCTATGAATATGCCCGCCAGTTCCCCGATAACATTCGTGCTCTGGTGATCGACGGCGTCGTCGACGTCCTGGAGAACAACCCGAAGGAGAAGGCGAAGTACGAGGAGTTCCAGGTCGGGGGCGCAGAGGACGGTACGATCACGCAGATCGCTGGTTTCCAGGCCACCTTCGAACAATTCCTGAGCTGGTGCGCGGGCCTGGCCGAGGACTGCGCGCTCTACGAGGACGGGGCCGAGAACGAGGTCGATGACCTCCTCGCCCGCTACCAGCAGCTCGCCCGGGCGGCCTGGGGCGGGCAGACGTATGAGACCGAGGATGGCCGGCCGTTGAGTTTCGACGACTTCAACCAGGCCACGATCATGGCGATGTACACCTCGGACCTGTGGCCCGCCCTCAACGTCGGCCTCAGCGAGATCCAAACCGCGCCGACCGAGGACGCGTGGCTCATGGTGCTCTCGGATGCGTATGCCGGCCGGGACGAGGATGGGACGTACTCTCTGGACCTCGCCGCCTTCCCGACGATCTGGTGCACCGACTCGGGCCCGGAGCCGGGGTTCAATGACGACGTGGAGGGCCAGATCCAGTTCATCAAGGATTACTACGCCGCGGCCCCCTTCACCGACCCGCGCACGGACGCGGACCCGGAGCGCGGGCTGGAGCCGAGCGACGACTGGTGCACCTACTACGAGGAGAACTTCACCCTCCCCACCGCCGAGACCCTGCGGGCGATGCCGAACATCCTCACCGTCTCGACGACCTACGATTCGGCCACTCCCTTCGATCAGGGGGTCGTGGCCGCGGCCGCGATCGGCGGCACCCTGCTCATCGCCGCAGGTAACGATCACACCTCCTACGGAGGGGTCGAATGCGTCACCGACGTCACGAACGAGTATTTCCGAACGCTGCGGGTGCGGGCCGATATCCCCGGCACGGAGGACGTGCAGACGAAGGACGTGCACTCCAACCTCGTCACCGGCAACGAATGCACCGTGACCGACGAGTTCCGACCGGTGACCGCTCTCGACTCCGGCGAGGGCGAGCCCGGCGAGACCCTCACCCTGGCGGCCGAAGGACTCGTGCGTAACAGCGAGTACGTCGTCGACTGGCAACACGGGTCGGTCCCGCTCACCGCGAGCGCGGAGGGGACGGGCGACGTCGAAGTCACGATCCCCGCCGCTGCCGAGGCGGGCAGCTACGATCTCGTCCTCACCCCGGGCATCGCCGGCGAGAACGACCCGGCGATCCGGGCGGAGGCAACGCTCCAGGTCCTCCCCGACCAGGAGCCGGAACCCGAGCCCACGGCGACGCCCACGAACACCACCGAACCCGAAGATCCCGATCCCGAAGAGCCCGGCGGCGGCGCTGGCACCGAACCGGGCGGCGATACCGAGGCCGGTGACAGCGGTGACAGCGGTGACAGCGGCGACCCGGACACCGGCACCGACCCCGACCTGAGCACGACGGGCGTGCGGGTGGGCACGGTGGCGATCATCGCCGTCGTCGTCATCGCCGCCGGCGGAGCGGTCTACCTCATCTCCCGTAGAAACGGGGCGAAGTAGCGGCGTAGCAGGAGTTATTCCGTGCCGCGTCGACGCTCGGCGCGGTGTGGGAAACGCTTCTCCTCGGGCAGCTCCGCGGTGCGGCACAGGGCGTCCCACACGAGTTGGGGGGCGACCCCGTCGGCGAGGGCCTGCTCCGCTGTGCGCTCGCCGAGCCCATCGAGCACAAGGTCGGCTGCGAGGCTCGGCCCGAGTGAGCCGAACGCCTCGCGGATCGCCGCGTGGAACTCGGAGTGTTTCACCCCGCCAAGTGTAGACCTTCGCCGCGAAGGGGCGCGCGGGCGTTTCTTCAAGACGAGTTCCCGGGTCGCGGGTAGCGTTGTGGTGCACAATGTGTGGGTGGCTACCCCCGACCCGAAATTGCCGTTCAGCGATCCGACGGCGCAGTGGTTCACCCGCGCGTTCGCGGCGCCGACGGAGGCGCAGGCCCAGGCGTGGAAGTCGATCCACGGTTCGGCCCACACGCTCGTCGTCGCGCCGACCGGATCGGGCAAGACGCTCGCGGCGTTCCTCTCCGCGATCGACCACCTCGCCACCGGCCCCGAGGCCGCTGAACCCCAGCAGCGGTGCCGGGTGGTGTACATCTCACCGCTGAAGGCGCTCGCCGCGGACGTCGAACGTAACCTGCGCTCCCCGCTCGTGGGGATCGAGCAGGAGGCCCGGCGCCTCGGGGTACCGATGCGCGAGATCCGGGTGGGCACCCGCACCGGGGATACTCCGGCGAGCGAGCGGAGACGATTCGCCACCGACCCGCCGGACATCCTCATCACCACCCCAGAATCGTTGTTCCTCATGCTCACCTCGAGCGCGCGGGCAGGTTTCGCCGGGGTGGATACGGTGATCGTCGACGAGATCCACGCCCTGGCCGGCACCAAACGCGGTGCGCACCTGGCCCTCTCCCTCGAACGCCTCGATTCCCTCCTTTCCTCCCCCGCCCAACGCATCGGGCTCTCGGCGACCGTGGAGCCCCCGCAGATCGTTGCCGAGTTCCTCGCCGGGCATCGCGCCCGTCCCGACGGCGGCCGGCCGGTTCGGGTGGTTCGCCCGCCCGCCGCGAAGGTTCTCGAGATCCGGATCGACGTGCCGTCGGCGCATTTCACGCCCCCACCGGCGGAGCCTTCCGCCTCGGATGCGGATCTCGCGGGCCCGGCAAGTTCGCTGGGTCGGTCCGCCGATCCGCGCGAGATGCCCGGGTCGATGTGGCCGCTGCTCACCTCCCAGGTGGTCGATCTCATCGAGGGGCATACCTCGACGATCGTGTTCACCAACTCCCGCCGCAGCGCCGAGCGGCTCACCGCGCGGATCAACGAGGAGGCCTCCGCGCGGTCGGCGCAGGACCGCACGATCGCCCGGGCCCACCACGGCTCGATGAGCCGCTCGGAGCGGGAGACGATCGAGACTGCCCTGAAGTCGGGAACGCTTCCCGCCGTCGTCGCGACGAGTTCGCTGGAACTCGGCATCGACATGGGCGCGGTCGACCTCGTGGTGCAGGTCGGGGCACCCGGGTCGGTGGCGGCGACATTGCAGCGGATCGGCCGGGCCGGGCACCAGGTGGGTGCGACCTCCCGGGGGATCATTCTGCCGATGCATGCCGGGGATCTGCTCGCGAGCGCGATCACCGCCACCCGTGCCCAGGAGGGACACATCGAACCCCTCCGCCCGCCGCGCAACCCGCTCGACGTCCTCGCCCAGCACGTCGTGGCGATGGCGGCGATGGAGGAGCTCCCACGCGCCGACCTCGCGAGGCTCGCGCGCCGCGCCCACCCGTTCCACACGTTGAGCGAGGAGTTGCTCGACTCCGTGCTGGAGATGCTCTCCGGCCGCTACCCGAGCGAAGAGTTCGCCGAACTGCGCCCGCGGATCGCGTGGGACCGCGCGGCGGACGTCCTCACCGGCCTGCCTGGGGCGGGCCGCCTCGCGGTGACCTCCGGCGGCACGATCCCGGATCGGGGGTTGTATGGGGTGTTCCTGCCCGAGGGCACCGGCGGCAAACGGGTGGGTGAGCTCGATGAGGAGATGGTGCACGAGTCCCGCCCGGGGGACCTGTTCACCCTCGGATCCTCGACGTGGCGGATCGAAGAGATCACCCCCGATCGGGTGCTCGTCTCCCCCGCTCCCGGCGCCCCGGGCCGGTTGCCGTTCTGGCGCGGGGATGCCCCGGCCCGCCCCGTGGAGCTCGGGCGCGCGTTCGGAAAGACGCTGCGGGAGATCGAAGCCGCCGGCTTCAGGGGCGAATCCATCCGGGCCTGGGGGTTGAGCGAGGACGCCGGTGAGACCCTTCTGGGGTACCTGCGCGAGCAGACCCAAACGGCGGGTATGCTCGCGACGGACCGCACGATCGTCGTCGAACGGTTCAAGGACGAACTGGGAGATTGGCGGATCGTGGTCCACTCCCCGTTCGGGGCGAAGGTGCATTCGCCGTGGGCCCACGTGGTGTCCGCGAAGCTCAAGGGCCGCGGCATCGACGCCTCCGTCATGGTCAGCGACGACGGGTTCGTGCTGCGCATCCCCGAGGTCGCCGACCCATTCGACCCACTATCCGCGCCCGCTCCCACCGCCGCGTTCGCCGCCGAGGACCTCGTGTTCGATCCGGAAGGGCTCACCGAGGAGGTGATCGCCGCCCTCGGCGGGTCCGCCCACTTCGCCAGCCGTTTCCGGGAGGCCGCGGCGCGTTCCCTCCTCCTGCCCCGCCGCCGCCCCGACCGGCGCCAACCCCTGTGGCAGCAGCGGATGCGCAGCGCGCAGCTGCTTGAGGTCGCCTCCCGGTTCCCCGAGTTCCCGGTGATGATCGAAGCGGCCCGCGAATGCGTGCAGGATGACTTCGACGTGCCCGCCCTCACCGAACTCATGCACGCGATCCGCAGCCGGCAGGTGCGCCTCGTCGACGTCGAGACCCCCGCACCGAGCCCGTTCGCCAAGTCGTTATTGTTCGGTTACGCCGCGCAGTTCCTCTACGACGGCGACACTCCGCTCGCCGAGCGCCGCGCCACCGCCCTGACTCTGGATGCGAGCCTCCTTTCGGACGTGCTCGGCGAGGCGATGGAGGTCGCCGATCTGCTCGACCCCGATGCGGTGGCGAGCGTGGAGGCCGAAGTCGGGCGCTTCACCTACCCCGTCCGGGGCGCGGAGGGCCTGTTCGAACTCATCCGCCGCATCGGCCCCCTCAGTGGCGAGCACATGCGCGCCCGGGTCGCCCCGGCCGAGGAGCTCGGTGACGACCCCGCCGGGGCACTCGCGCGCTGGCGGGAGGAACTGCTGGCCCAGCGGCGGATCTTTCCGGTGCGGATCGCCGGGGAGGCCTCGTGGGCGGTGCTCGAGGACGCCGCGCGGCTACGGGACGGGTTGGGGGCGGCGCTGCCACCAGGGATCCCCGAGCCGCTGCTCGCGCCCGCAGGCGATCCGCTCACCGACCTCGTGCGCCGCTTCGCCCGCTGCCACGGACCGTTCCGGGCGGGCGAAGTGGCCGAGCGGTACGGTCTCCCGCCGGGCTCGGTCCTCCCGGTGCTCCAGGCCCTCACCGCTGCCGGGGCGCTCACCTCCGGGGCCCTGCGCCCCGCCGCCACCCACACCGCTCGCACCGCGGCGATGCCGGGGCCGGATTATTGTGACGCCGACGTGCTGCGCCGGATCCGGCGCCGGTCGGTGGCCGCGCTGCGGGCGGAGGTGGAGCCGGTGCCCCCGCGCGGATTCGCGGCGTTCCTCGCGCAGTGGCAGGGGCTGGGCACGTTCACGGGCGTCGACGGGCTCGCCGCTGCCCTCGACCTCCTCGCCGGGGCGCCCATGGCCGCGAGCGCGGTGGAGTCGCTCATCCTGCCCGCGCGGGTGACCGATTACCGGCCGGAGTATCTCGATGAGCTCATGTCCACCGGGGAGATCGTCTGGGCAGGTGAACGGGGAACGTCCACCGACGGGTGGATCCGCCTCCTACCCGCGGACGCCGTGGCCGACCTCGCGCCCCTCCCGCAACCGGTATCGGGCCTCGCGGCCGAGGTGCTCTCCCTCATGGAACCCGGGGCCGGTTGGTTCGCCCGCGACCTCGCCGAGCAGCTCGAGGTCCCCGCGCACGCGCTGACGGAGGCGTTGTGGGAGCTCGTGTGGGCCGGGCACATCACGAACGACACGCTCGCGCCGCTGCGGGCACGCCTAGGTGGGGAGCGCCCAGGCGTCCGCCGGACCCACCGCCCGAGGGTCCGCTCCACCTGGCGGTCCTTGCGGGCCGAGCACGCGGCGGCGACCCGCTTCTCCGGTGCGGCCGCGGGCCGGTGGTCCCGGCTCACCGCCCCCGCCGCCGGGGACCGGCGCGCCCTTGCCGCCGCCCTCGCCGTCATCGACCGGACCGGGGTCGCCGTTCGCGGCTCCACGCCCGAGGACCTACCGGGCGGGTTCGCCGCGATGTACCAGGTTCTCGCCCGGGTGGAAGAAACGGGTGCGGTTCGGCGCGGGTATTTCATCGAGGGGCTGGGAGCCGCACAATTCGCGCTCACCGATGCCGTTGACCGGCTGCGCTCCACCGCGCGCAGGGTCGAGGATGCGCACGACCCGCAGGCGCTCGTCCTCTCCGCCACCGACCCAGCTAACCCCTACGGGAGGGCTCTGCCCTGGCCCGGCGAAGGTGGACACCGCCCCGGTCGGAAGCTCGGCGCGACCGTGGTGCTCGTCGGCGGAGAACTCGCCCTCTATCTCGAACGAGGCGCCCGCACGTTGCTCACGTTCGGCGCGGAAGCCAACATCGAGGCGGGGATCGGGGAACTCGCGCGGGCGACCCGGGAGGGTCTCCTCGGGCGTTACTCGCTGGCGAAGATCGACGGCGAGAGCGCCCTCACCTCCCCGCGCGCGCCCGCGCTCACGGCGGCGGGCTACACGCCCCACCCGCGGGGACTTCGGCTGGATCCCGACCATGCCTGAAGGGGATGTGCTGCTGCGCGTCACCCGCCGGCTGCAGGGCGCCCTCGCCGGGCGGAAGGTCACGCGCAGCGAACTTCGGACCGGCCCACTCGGCGGCGTGGACCTCACCGGCCACAG
>DATGUB010000105.1:0-24895 GCA_035301585.1 Beutenbergiaceae bacterium
GCACCAGAGCGTCGTTGTTCAAACCAGCGACGTTCCCGGTTTGATCTGTCCCGTTTCCGCCTCCCTCCTGGCGGGCGAGGGCGGTGGCCTGGACTTCGGGGTTGAACAGGGTGTCGAACGGCACTCCTGGATCGGCGTCGATGGCGTCGTCGTCGGTGACCGTCAGTCGTTCGAAGAAGGCCTGGTTGGCGATGCGACGCAGCGAGTCATCGATGCTCATGTAGATCGCGTGGGCGTTGCCTGCCAGAGCCAGGCAATCGTCCAGGTGGCTGCGGGCCTGGTCGTACTCGATCTCGCTGGCCTCGATCCGGGAGGCGAGGAACGCGACTTGGCGGGCGATGCGGTCTTGTTCGGTCTTGAGCAGTGGTCTTGGCGGATTTGGGATGACGCAAGGCTCCAGCTCCGGTGCTGATCTAGACGATCCGACATGGCGACCGGTCGGGCGAGGTCGTCCGAGTCACGCTCGTCGAGAAGGAGGCCCCCTTCGAGACACCCCAGCTGGAAAGGTCTTTCAGCTACGCCTCCATCGCGGCCAAGGCCGCTGCTGGGATCCGTCTCGGCCTCTTTAACACTGCGCCACGACGAGCGAGCGTCGTTCGCGACCATCAGGCGCGATCCCAACGGAAGAGAAGCGATCCCAAGGTGCCGAACACGATGATCATGGCGACAAGGATCCCGGTGGGAAACAGCAGTGAGGACCATGTCTGACCTTCCCAGAGTCCCTGCATGAGGACAGCAAAGTGCCGTACAGGAGAGAAGTTCATGACCGCCTGGACACCCTCAGGCATCGTGGCGAGCGGAACAAATGCCCCTGAGGAGAGCATCAGCAGAAGCATGAGGACGTTGCCGATCCCCGTGGCCGCACCGGAGGACGGGTAGATGGCGGCGAGGGTGTACCCGAGCGCGAGGAATGCCAAGAGCCCCAGCGCTGCGGCGAGCAGCATGAGGACGACGTTCCCCGACGGGGAAGCGCCGAAGACCGCCCACCCTACGGCGAGAGCGGCCATCATGCCGATGATGCCAATCATGAAGTTGACCGTGAGGTCTGCGGCGACGAACGTGGACGGCCGCAGTGGGGTCAGTCGCAGTCGGCGCAGTGCGCCGCTCTCTCGCAATGACAGTTGGCCGACCGGCACCATCACGACGCCGATGGTGGCCAGGACCAGGGACGGGAATGCGGGGAGTGTTGCCTCGATGAAGCTGCGGCCTCCGAAGACAGGGTCGGGACCAGTATCGAAGATGAGGCCGAGGATGAGCACCAGCAACGGCGCAAAGATGAGGGAGAAGAACAGTCCCACTGGCTCACGTAGCTGGCTGCGGAAGAGGGTGATGGTGAGTGCTCGATAACTGGTCATGGTCATGACGCCTCCTCGATCCGCATCGCGCGCCCGGTCAGGGCCAGAAACACATCTTCCAGCCGGGGCGAGGCGGTGCGCAGATCGGCCGCGCGCAGGTCACGTGCGGTGAGCTCGCTCAGGACGTCCTGGATAAAGTCTCCGGTGCCCTGGATGGATAAGTGACGTGCTTCGGACTGGACCGCTGTCACCGAGTCGATCGCTTCTAGGTCCAGATCTGCAGGTGGACTCTTGTCGAGTGTGAGCCGCGCAGTGGCGTCGCCAGCGTGGTCAGCGATGAGTGTGGGCACGGTGTCCAGTGCGATGAGCCGACCGCGGTCAATAATCCCGACTCGATCGCAGAGGTGCTCGGCTTCTTCCATGTAGTGCGTCGTGAGCACAACGGTGGTGCCACGGTCTCGGATGTCTTCGACGACGTCCCACATCGCCAGGCGGGCCTGCGGGTCCAACGCTGTGGTCAATTCGTCCAGGAAGACCACCTCCGGGCGATGCAGCAAGGCAAGAGCGATGAAGACCCGTTGGCGCTCCCCTCCGGAGAGGCGTTCGACCCTGGTGTTGTTTTTCCCGGCGATCCCCAGCGTGGTTAACAACTCTTCCCATGGTGCGGGCTCCTCGTAGAACGAGGAGAAAAGTTGCATCGCTTCGGCGACAGTGATCCGCGGCAACAGCTCCGCGCTCTGGAGTTGTACGCCAGTGCGCAGGGTCAGTTCATGCTGGTCGTCGATCGGATGGCGATCCAGGACACTGATGGTGCCAGAGGTCGGGGTATCCAGCCCCTCGATGCAGTTCAGCAGGGTCGTCTTGCCCGCTCCGTTGGGGCCGATGAGCCCGAAGATCTCCCCCTGTCGCACTTGGAATGAGACGTCGTCGACGGCGGCCAGGTCTCCGAACCGTCGCGTGACTCTCTCGCACGTCACGACACTCATGGCTGCTCATCCCCTTCGTCGGTGTCCTGCTGCGGTCCGCCGTCCTGGGCTGTTGGCGTCCCCCCTGGCAGAGGAAGCATGGCCTCGGCGATGAAGTTGTCAAAGACTTCTTGTCGCATGATCGTCATTCCTTGCTGAGCGTCGGCGAGCAGCAGCAGAGTGTCTCCTGGTTTGATGCCGAACAGGTCGCGTGCGCCCTTGGGGATCACGATCTGCCCCTTCGCCCCGACCTTGACTGTGCTAGCGAACTTCCCCTCCGCGGGGGGAAGACCGTGTACGTCCATACCCACCTTCCCACGAGTCATACTTTTCCTACAAGTATAACTTGCGCTTGCCCATGTCGATGACCGGCAGCATCGCCCAGGCAAGCGCGCTCGGTATTCGGAAAGTCCTATGGGAGCCAAGCCGTCCGGCCGGCGGATACCCTGCCGCTGAGTGTCCAGACGTATACGGACGTGGAGTGCAGTTGACGCCACCCGGGCGACCCTTGCGGAGGTTGCTCTGGCCAGAGATGATGCCGAAACGGGCACCCCTGAGGCCGACGAATTTGGCCGCGCCAATGTCATATCCTCGATATGCGCTGCCACTTCTCTGGCAAGGATGAGTTGTTGAGACAGGTCGGCGAACAGGCATCTGGCCTGGGTCGACCGACGACGAAGGTGCGATAGTTCATTTTCGGGTTTGACTAGCGAGATGGCCGGCGCCCGCGCGGCCGGATCGCTCCGCCACAGGCGACAACCGCAGAGCGCACCGTCTCATCGCCGACCCCCAGGTCCGTCGCGACCTCTTCGAGCGTCATGCCCTGCTCGTACAGTCGCGCAGCATCCCGACGGCCGGGCTCGTCCAGACCACGGCGGCGCACCGCGACGCCCGCCTGAGCAGCGAGCCGGTGCACGGTCGTGCGATGTACCCCGAACCGCCGCACCAGCTCACCGACAGGTACACCATCGGCGTACTCCTGGGCCAGCACAGCCCGATTCGGGACACTCAAACGGGTTTGAGGACGGGGCGAATTCTCCGCGACCGGACCGCGCACATCCTCGATAGGCTGGCGCTCAGGAGGCGACACCGAGCGCCGTGACCCCCGCAGAACCCGGCGAATCAGCGTCATGAGGGGCTTGCGCGGGTTTGAGAACCACCCAGCGAGGTGCACTCGACGCACGAGGATGGAAACCGAGCCCGAAGACTCACGGCCGAGGGGTCGGGGCGGGCGCCGGTCGCCCTGCCGCCTGATCACGGCCGATCTCCTGACGTGAAGTAGCCAGTGAAGTCGTGGGGGTTGAGTTTCTTGTTCGCGCACCACGGGTCGCTATGGCAGGTGCCAAGGTAATGGGCGTGTGAGTCGGCGAGGAGGGTTGCGATGCTCTCCGGTCTCGTGGCTCGCCGGGCGCAGCGGATCGCGGCCCAGAGGTTGGCTCCGCTGGATGGGCCGACCGGGGTGCCCAGCAGCGCGCGCAGCTCTCGTGCACCGCGGATGCTGGCGGCGTCCGGGGCTTGGACGATGAGGTCGATACTGTCAGGGTCGAACGACCCGGGTAAGACGGGCCTGCCCAGACCCTCGATGCGGGTGGGCATCCCGGTGCCGTAGTCCGCGACCCCGTAGAGCCACCCGGGCAGGTAGGCAGAGTTCTCCGCATCTACGCCGACGATCCGGTAGGCAAGGCGGTTTCGTCGCCGATGGGCATGGAGGCCTGCGGCGGTCGCCCCCGAGCCGAGACCAGCGATGAGCACTGTCGGGGGCGATCCGGTCGCCGTGGTGAGGGCCCCAACGAGATCGTGGGCCACGGGCCAGTCGGGGTCGGTGGCCGCTGTTGGTGCGTGAGTGAAGTGGTCGAGGTAGAACCCGCCGACGTGCCGAGCGATGCGCTCGGCTTCGTCGTAGATCGCCGCTGGCGGGGCATGCGGCACGACGGTGGCACGCTCGGCTTGGATCAGTTCTGTCTTCGCCGCCGATGTGGACGGCGGAACCACCACCGTGCAGGGCAGGGCGAGCGCCCGACACCAGTGCGCGGCGGCTACCGCAGCATTCCCCGCACTGGCCAGCACGACCGGGTGTCCGGACTGGATCGCGCCATCGGTGACCAAGCGGCGAAACACCAGGCGCATGGTGTGGTGTTTCAGGCTGCCGGTCGGATGGTGCGATTCGTCCAGCATGAAGATGCGCGACCCAGAGGCGAAGGAGCCGGGCCATTCGAATGTCCGCAGACCCGCAGGCGTGGACGCGTCCGCGGCGAGGACCCGTATCGCCCACGCCCTCCACGCGCTATCGTCTCCGGCCGCGAGTATCGTCGTCATGGCTCAGCGCTTTCGGGCATAGGCCCGCACCGCCAGCGGGCAGAAGACGATGAAGATGATCGCTGACCACAGCAGCGTCATCTTCACGGAGTCGCCGAGAGGTGATCCGGTGAGGAGCCCGCGTGCGGCGTCCATCGCGTGGGTGACGGGGTTGATGTTCGCCCAGGACTGTAGCCAGCCGGGTAGCGTGTCGATGGGGGCGGCGAGGTTCGTTCCGAACAACAGCAGGACGAACGCGAAGAACACAAACATCATTAGCGTGCTTTCGTCTCTTACGATCGCGCCGAGGAAAACGGTGACCCAACTGATGCTGAACCCGAACACGATGGCCAATGCGGCAGCAGCGAAGGCGGAGCCGGCGCTGGTTCCCACTCGGAAGCCCATCAGGAAACCGATGGCAAACAGAACGGCTACGGCGATGACGTAGCGGACGACGTCGGCGAGGATCGATCCAAGCAGCGGCGCGGTGCGGGCGATGGGGAGGCTGCGGAAGCGGTCGAAGACGCCCTTCTTCATGTCAATGTTCAGCGCCATGCCGGAGGACATCATCCCGGACAGACCTGCGCCGGTGACGACGATGCCGGGAAAGATATACTGGATGTAGTCACCGGAGGAGCCGGAGACGGCGCCGCCGAACAGGTAGACGAACAGCACCAGGAAGATCACCGGCGTCATCACTCCGTTCGCCAGGAGTCCCGGGTTGCGAGCGGTCTTGGTCAGGCTCCGCCCCGCGAGCAGAAAGCTGTTACGGACCAATCCCGACCAGCGCTGAGCGGCGGGTAGGGTCGTGGTGGATGCCCGTGTCATGAGCGTGCTCCCTCCCCAGCCAGAGCACTCTCGTGCGTTCCGGCCGAGGCGCCCGAGTCACCGGTGTTGATCGCTTCCCCGGTCAGGGAGAAGAACACCTCGTCCAGACTCGGCAGCCGTAGCGAGAACTCCGTCATAGCGATGCCCGCCTCTGCGAATCGTCGAGTGAGGTCAGCGACGGCGCCATCGTCGTCAACTCGGACGCGTAGTTCGTGAGTGCTGGCTCGCTCTACGGGCGATCCCGTCACGCGAGCAAGGATCGATGCCGCTTCCTCCAGGCGAGCGGCATCGCGGGGATGAACGGTCATCGTCTGCCCGCCGATCCGGCGCTTCAACTCCGCTGGAGTGCCGTGAGCAATGACCTTGCCGTGATCGATCACCGAGATCGCATCGGCCAGTGCGTCCGCCTCCTCCAGATACTGGGTGGTCAACAGTACCGTCGCGCCTTCGCGCACGATCCCCCGAATGGTCTGCCACAGGTCTTCCCGCTTACCCGGGTCAAGGCCAACGGAGGGCTCATCGAGGAACACCACCGCGGGAGCGCCGATCAGACTCGCGGCAAGGTCGAGTCGTCTGCGCATTCCGCCGGAGTACGTCGAGACGGGCCGTTTGCCCGCGTCGGCGAGGCCGAACCTCATCAGCAGGTCCTCCGATCGGGACAGCGCCGCGCCCTTGGACAGATCGAGCAATCGGCCGATCAGTGTGAGGTTCGCCCGGCCTGTCAACTCTTCATCCACGGTGGCGTATTGGCCGGTCAGGCCGATCCTCCGGCGGACCTCGGCTGGATGCCGCACCACGTCGAAGCCACCGACGTGCGCGGAGCCCTCATCCGGATCCGTGAGGGTGGCGAGAATGCGGATCGCGGTGGACTTGCCCGCACCGTTGGGCCCGAGTACACCCAGCACCGTTCCCGGCGGTGCCGCGAGATCGACCCCGTCGAGCGCTGTCGCCTTCTTGAACCGCTTGACGAGCCCCTTTGCCCCGAACGCCTCGTCGCTCATCTACTACTCCCTCCATTTCGCATGTTCAAGTCACATGATGTTAGCATCTCAGATACCGGGGCAGAATAGTGGGCGAAGAAGTTCGGAGGGCACGATGAGGGCTGGACGCCGAAAAGAGCAGCAGTTTCGCAACCGCGAGCGCATCCTTGCCGCGGCGCAGGAGGAGTTCGCGCAGGTCGGCTACCGTGAGGCGAAAATCAACAGCATCGCTTCACGCGCTGAGCTGACTCGGGGTGCGATCTACTCCAATTTCCCCAGTAAGCGCGCCCTCGGACTTACTGTTGCCGCGAGTGCATTGAGGGTGAACCGGCCCCCGCTATCCGGGGCCGTGAGTCGAGAGGACGTCGTCGTGTCGGTAGCGCAGGCGCGGCTTGCCCGGTTACCGACGGGACGGCACGGTGATGCGTCTCGAGTAGAGCAGCTTCGAAGCGACCTTTACGCAGAGATTCGCCAAGATCCTGATTTGCGTGATGCCTGCGCTGCACTGTTGCAACTCGGGGCGATCATCTTTGCCCGCGCACTCGAAGGCCTCGACACCGATGACCCGATCGACCGCGCGGTGCGGGTGGCATCGGCTGTGCTGACTGTCCTGCACTCTGCTGACAGCCTCAGCGCCGCAGCGCCGGGCTTCATCGATCCGTTCACTGTCGTCGCCACGTGCAAAGCCCTCGCCTCTACCGACTTCGACGACCGTTGGTCGCCTCCGCATGAGTCGATCGTTCCTGCGACTCAAACGATCGACCGCGCGTGGGAACCAATGAGCGCTGTCACGGATCTGGTCACCGATGCTCCAGTGCAGTGGGAGAGCGACGGGATCGTCGCAATTCTCGGCCTCCGCCAAGCCGCGGGCATCGAACAAGCACTTCGAGCAGCACCACACGGTCACCGACTCTTCGTGGTCCTGGTGAGTGACGAGCCGGCCGAACGAATCCCACTGGCCAGGTTTGTCCTCTGTGAAGCTATTGACGCGTTGCGCGACAGCGTGCCACCTACAGCGTTGGCGCGGCTCTCGTTAGTGCTTGATCCCGAGGCAGCGATCGCGCGCTCCGCCGGACTGCGCGCAACGACCGACGATACTCATGTCGCTATCGAGATCAAGAACGGTCGAATGACAAGATTTTCCGAAGGCCCAGCCGCCTGCCACGCCATCGCGATCAGACAAGGAGCAACGAACCCGCAGCACGCGTCGGCGAACTGATCGGGAGGCGTCCACGCGTCCTCGGCATCTCACCAGGTGAGCAACGTTGCCCATCCCTCGGCGATAGTTGAAACTTCGCGTAACGTTCGGAGGTGCGGATGCCCCTTCGGTATCCTCCCGGATTATCGGTGTCCTACTAAGAGGTCGTCGTCCCATGGTCGAAGTTTTTCTCACTAAGCGCCGCGCAGTGGATTATTGCCAATGCGCCGCCGCGCTGTGTTGCGTGGCCTGACGCGTCGATCCATCCAGCTTTTTGATCCACCCAGCGCCTGTCACCTCTGTGCTGAGCTGATTCGCCACTGCTCCACTCCGCGCACCACCGGTATCGACGCCACGAATGGCGCGCACACGATGCTCTCCGAGCGCCGGTGCGCTCGCCCTCACTCGCCTGCACTTCACAAAGGAACTCCCATGTCATCTTCGACTGCGCCGCGTCGGCGCGTAAAGCTTCCCTCATTCGGAACCCAGATCATCCTCGGCCTCATCTTTGGACTCCTTCTCGGTGGGCTCGCACTCGCCATCGGGCCCTCAGTGGATGCGAACGGAGAGGAGGCCGCGAACTGGCTCACCACGACGTTGTCGACGATCGGATCCACCTTCGTCACTCTGCTGCGGACGATCGTTCCACCGCTGATCTTCACGGCGATCGTTGCGTCCGTGGCCAACCTGGGTAAGGTCACCAACGCCGCCCGGTTGGCGGGGCAGACGCTGCTGTGGTTCGCGATCACTGCCCTAGTTTCCGTAGCGATCGGCATCGCGCTGGGTCTGCTCTTCCAGCCGGGCCGGAACACCACCGTCACGGCGGTCGACGACTACGAGCCCGGGCGCACCGGGTCGTGGTTGGACTTCCTCACCGGCATCGTTCCGCAGAACTTCCTCGGGTTGAGCGTCTCCGACGATCGCGTGAACTTCGCCGCTCTGCAGATCGTCGTCATCGCCCTCGTCGTCGGCCTCGCGGCCCTGCGCACCGGTGCCAAGGCGAAACCATTCCTTGACTTCAACGCCTCCGCGCTCGAGGTCGTGCAGACGGTCCTGTGGTGGATCATCCTTCTCGCGCCACTGGGAACTCTCGGCCTGATCGGAAACTCGATCGCCGAATACGGGTGGGATCTCATCCCGAAGCTCGGCGCGTTCACCGCCGCGATCTACGTCGGCCTAGCACTCGTGCTCATCCTCGTCTATCCCGCAGTGCTGAAGCTCAACGGCCTGTCCATCAAGCAGTATTACAAGGGCGCCTGGCCGGCCATTCAACTCGGCTTCGTGTCCCGGTCCTCCCTGGGCACGCTGCCGGTCACCCAACGGGTGGTGGAGCGCAACTTCGGTGTCCCCTCCGCCTACGCCTCCTTCGCGGTGCCGTTCGGAGCAACGACGAAGATGGACGGATGCGCCGCGATCTACCCGGCCATCGCGGCGATCTTCGTCGCCCAGTTCTTCGGCGTACCCCTATCGATCACCGACTACCTCCTCATCGCGTTCGTCTCCGTTATCGGATCCGCCGCGACGGCGGGGCTCACCGGGGCGATCGTCATGCTCACCCTGACGCTGTCCACCCTGGGGCTGCCGCTGGCAGGCGTGGGGCTGTTGCTCTCGATCGACCCGATCCTTGACATGGGGCGCACCGCTACCAACGTGGCGGGCCAAGCCCTCGTGCCCCTCGTCGTCGCCAAACGAGAAGGCATCCTCGACGAGCAGGTGTACTACAGCCCCGCGAAAGACATCCTCGCCAAGGACACCTCCGTGGCCGGGCCCGGGGACGTGGTGACCGCCGATGCCGGTGCCGCTACAGGTGCACCGACCCGCTCGTGACGATGGGGGAAGCGGGCCGGATCAGTTCGGGGACTGCGAGGCAGGAACTGCGCGAACGAGAAGCTCCTAGACGTGTGAAAATGAGGACGTGTCATTTGCTTCCGAACTAGGATCCGGCGCCGCCTACTTGCTCCGCGGGCTGACGGTGCTACTCCGCGTGCCGAGGCTGGCGCTGCTGGGAATGGTGCCACCGCTCGTCGTGTCGGTGGTCATGACGACGATGCTCGCCCTGTTCGGCTTCCTGGCCCTCGGGCCGCTGACGGAATTCGCTACGGGGTGGGTTCCGGAGTCGATCCGGATGCTTGCCCGGGTGCTCCTGGGGATCCTCGCGATGGTGTTGGCGATCGTCATCGCGGTGGTTCTGTTTGCGTCGATCACCCTGGCCGTCGGCGCGCCGATATACGAGAAGATCTCCGAATCGGTGCAGCAGGCGTTCGGTGGGGCGGCCCTCGCCCCGCAGGAGACACTGTTTGCCAGCGTGGTGCGGGGGCTGCGGCAGTCGGCTGTCGTCGTCGGGCTTTCGCTCCTGTTCGGCGTTGCGGCATTCGCGCTCGGTCTGATCCCTGTTATCGGGGGCGTCGTCGGAAGTCTCGCCGGCGCGGTCATCGCCGCTTTCTTCATTGTTGTGGAGATGATCTCCGGCCCGTTCGACCGGTGGGGCATGCGGCGGCTCTCAGAGAAATTTGGCGCGGTGAACCGGAATCGGGCGCTGGCCCTAGGATTTGGGCTTCCCGCTTTTCTCCTGCTCTCCGTGCCCCTGCTCGCGGTTCTCCTGTTCCCCGTCATCACTGCCGGGGGCACGCTACTCGCGGGGGAGCTTCGCGGTGAAGACGGGCCCGTGGTCGTGCAGCCCGGCCGGTGACCACGCGGGCGATTCGGACCGCCTGCTAACGGGACGAGGAGCGGGAGAGCACGAGCCCCGCGGCGAGGGCGATCCCCACAGCGTAAACAGCGGATCCCGCAAGAATGCGTGGCCCATCAGGCCGAGGCGGTCGGTCCCGACGACGTTGATCAGACCAGCAAGGACGGCCAGCGCCGTCACGGTGTTGACGAGACCATACGCCGCGAGACCGACCGCACCGACCCAGGCCAGCGCTCGCCGACCCCGCCTGCGCCGACCGGCTCCTGCGTCGAGGACAAGGGGGAAGCCAGGCCGCGAGTACCTTCAACACTCCGAGCACGCCGAGCCCGAGGAGGACGGCCCTGTTGCCTGACTCGGCGAGGTCGATCGCCCATTCGCCCACAGTGTCGAGAAGCCAGCGGCCACCGCTCGCCCAGTAGAGGCTGAAGAGACCGTGCACCGTTCCGAGGGCAACGGCAGCAACGAACTACTTATGCGAGCGGATCGCGATCGGAGCGCACTTCCTGGGGGCTCAACGCCCGCGGTTCCGGCCGCTGCGGAGCTCCCGCGCCGCATACAGCTCCGCGTGCTGCGGATGAATCCTTGGATGGCCGCGCCGGAGCGCCAACTGCCGCGCGGCTCCCCAAAACGTTAAACCGCATAGCCCCAGAAGCAACCCGCCGACGACCGCGACCTTCCAGCGCGGCGCATTCGCCGTGCTTCGCATGCGCGTGTGTAACGTGCGTCCGAGCCCCGCCATCGTTCCTCCTCGAGCTATCGCGGTCGTTTCCGCCAGTGTGCCGCTGGGGCGCGGCTGCCGCAAGGATAATATCGGTCGACGGCGTCCATCGACGCGGCGGGCACGGCTATACGTCGAGGATGAGCGTGTGCCCGTGCTCGTCGGTACGCACGAACCGGAAGCCCGCGGCGTCAAAGATCTCGCGGGTGGGATGCCCCTCGGCCACGATCACGGAAATCCGGGAGATCCCTGCCTCTTTCGCACGCGCCGCCAGGGCGCGGATCAGGCCGAGTTCGATCCCCCGATCTCGGTGCGGCTCGGTAACGCCGAGCGTGAGCTCAGGAACGGTCTCGTCGATGAATGCGTGGCCCGGGGTCTTCTCGGCGAAGAAACGCAGCCACGCCGCGCCGACGGGAATCTGCAGTCCGTTCGGACCGCCGGTATCGACGGCGATGAGTCCAATATCGCCTTCCCGGCCCCACCCGGCCACGTAGTGCGAAAGCACCTTATCTCGCAGCAGTTGGCGCCGGCTCACCGGATCCTCCACCCCCCAGTTGACCTCCGCCATGAGCATGTCAAGAAGGAACTCTGCGTCCTCCGCTGCAGCGTCGCGTACGCCCACCGGGCCGTGGCGAACGTCATGGGTCATGGGGTCAGATGGTCTTTCGTTCAAGGAGGGGTGAAAATCCACTTATAATCAAAGATGGCGGATTCAGCACAATCTGGCAAACCCGCAGCAAGTGAGGGCAGTATGCCCTCAAAGGCAAACGACGTTAACGTGCGTTTCGTCGCGGGTTACGCCCTTAGCTAATGCGAGGAACGCGGAGTTTTCAACTTCGGTGAGGTCACCCACACCTCGACAACGGCTCAGCAGCACCGGAATATCCGCCGATCGACGCACGTTGAGGAAAGCGCAAGAGTTGAGTAGCGGGGACGGGATCCGCGAGCCAACCGCATTACGCAGGAAACCTTAAGCTTCTGCGACTACGATGTCCTCGGTACCAAAATCAAGGAGTAACTCGTAATGGCGAACCCTTACTTCACGTCGAACCCCCAGTTCGGTCGCTCCGGCGGCGGAGTGCAACTGGGTGAATCCTCGTATGCAAGTCAACAGGTCGGCGTCGACCAATTCAATCAGGTTGAACAGTCCTACTATGGCCCCTCAGCCACCAGTGCGCAGACGGGGCGGATGACGCTCGACGACGTCATCATGAAGTCCGCGCTCACGATCGGGACGGTCGTGCTCGTCGCCATCGGCGCCTGGATGCTCGTGCCTCCCGCGGTGTTCATGCCGGTGATGCTCACAGGCCTGCTCGTGGGCTTCGTACTTGGCTTAGTCAACGCCTTCAAGAAGGTGCCGAGCCCCGGCCTCATCCTCGGTTACGCCATTGCTGAAGGCGTGTTCCTCGGAACCATCTCCAAGGTGTTCGGGATGGTCTACTCCGGGGCCGTGATGCAAGCCATCGTCGCGACATTCGTGACGTTCACGGTGTGCCTCGCGCTGTATAAATCGCGCCTGGTGAAGGTGAATGCCCGATTCACCCGGATCGTTGTGCTCGCAACCATCGCGTATGCGGTGTTCTGCCTGGTCAACCTCGCGGTGATGTTCTTCGCGCCCGGGGCGTTCGGGGAGTTCGGGCTGCGCAGCGGCCTGCTCGGGATCGGCATCGGGCTCGTCGCGGTCGTGCTTGCGTCGATGAACCTCATGCTCGACTTCGAGTTCATCAGCCAAGGGGTGCGCAACGGTGTCGACCGGCGGTACGCCTGGTCGGCGGCGTTCGGTCTGACGGTCACGCTCGTGTGGCTCTACATCGAGTTCCTGCGCCTCGCCGCGATCTTCGCGGGCCGAGACTGATCGGCAGATTTCCCGATGCTGCCGAACGCAGAATAATATGACCCCGGGTGGCCCTGACTCATTAGAGTAGGGGCCACCCGCATTTTTACGGATTGAGGAACAATGAGCCAACCACTGCCCACAGCAACCGGCACCTTCGGAGACAAACCGGAACTGTCATTCCCGGACGCGGCCGCACCGGCCGACCTCGTCGTCGAGGTGCTTGAGCGCGGTGAGGGGGCAATCGTTGAAGCCGGGCAAACGATCGAGGTGAACTACCTCGGGCAGGTCTGGAACGGCAGCATCTTCGATAACTCCTACGATCGCGGGGCGACGATCGAATTCCCCATCGGCGTGGGCGTAGTGATCGCAGGATGGGATTCGGGCCTCGTCGGGCAGCAGATCGGTTCGCGCCTGCTCATCAGCATCCCCCCGCACGAAGGGTACGGGCCTAACGGTGTGCCGCAGGCGGGCATCGGCGGCGACGACGTACTCGTGTTCGTCGTCGACATCGTCGGCGCGAAGTAGCGCCAGAAGGCCCCGCTCGCTCCGGGCGCGGTTACTCCTGGGGCCGGGCGATCGAGGTCTGGCTGGGAACCTCGTCCTGGGCGAGGATGCCCACGGGGCAGCTCATGCCGTTGAATCCGTGGTTGCAGTAACCCCACGGGTTCTTGTGCAGGTATTGCTGGTGTAGCTCTTCTGCAAAGTAGAAGGGCCCCGCGTCGGTGGCCGGGCGCAGCTCGGTCGTGATCTCCGGGTAGCCGTGTTCGCGCACCACCTCGTTGTAGGCCTCCCGGCTGGCACGCACAAGTTCTTCGTCTCCCTGATCGTGCCAGTAGATCGCGGAGCGGTACTGAGATCCGCGGTCATTGCCCTGCCGGTAGCCCTGGGTGGGATCGTGATTCTCCCAGAAGGCCCGGAGCAGGGTCTCCAGGTCGACCCTGGCGGGGTCGTAAACGATCTGAACAACTTCGGCGTGACCGGTGTGACCGGTGCACACCTCCTCGTACGTCGCATACGGGGTGTAACCGCCCTGATATCCCGCGGCCGTTGCGATGACGCCCGGGGTCTGCCAGAAGATCCGCTCCGCGCCCCAGAAGCATCCCATGCCCACGGTAAGGAGCCGGGATCCCTCGGGCCAGGGCCCCATCATCGGGGTACCGAGGACGGCGTGGGTGGCGGGCACCGAGTAGGTGTAGTCACGGTGACCGGGCAGGGCATTTTCGGGGTGAACGAGTTGCATCATGTCTCCTCAACGCAGCCAGGGGCCGGAAAATTCCGGCAACACCAACTTAACCCCACCGCGCCTCCGGCTCGGAATCACGGGCTTGCCGCCCCGGTCGGCGCTCAACAAGATCGAGTCTGAGGTTGACGGACGTGAACCAGACGGGCCAGCACCGCCGCGGCGGCGGTGACGACGGTTATCCACCACCTTCGCGTCCCAGGTGCTCCTCATGGAAGATCGTCAGCAGAGCGACAGTTCGACGCCAGCGTAATGCTCGAGCCTCGGGGCCCAAGAATACGCGGAAACACCGTCGCGACTCGATTGAGCACTAACTCGCCGGCGGCAAATTATCATTGGGCTCATGGCTGACACGGAAAACTCAGGCGACCTTCCACCCGAAGAGTCGGCTGAGTCGACTCGTCCGGACTCTGATACTGAGGGGCAGTTGCAAGGAAGCGCTGGCGGCGGCGCCGACCGGTTCGACGAAGACGAACAATGGTCGGGTCCGGAGATCCCGGCAGAATCGATGCTCACGGATGTCTCCCTGCAGATGACTCCGGGGGAAACGGCGATTCCGTTCGCCGTGCGGGCAGGGGCGGGATGGGCATGGCGCTTCATCGCAATCGTCGCCGCGAGTGCGATCTTCCTGTGGCTCCTCGTGCAGATCAAGACCGTCGTCATCCCGGTCTTCGTGGCCGGCCTCGTGACCGCGCTCCTCGCGCCGATGACGAACTTCTTTTCGGAGAAACTCAAATTTCCCCGCAGTCTCGCCGCCACGGTGAGCCTGCTCATGGCGCTCGGTGCCGTCACGGGGCTGGTGTTCATCGTCAGCGCCACCATCACCGACGACGTGCGCCAGCTCGGGGAGAAGGCCGTCCAGGGATTCAACGAGGTGGTTGCGTGGCTGAGCTCTGGGCCGCTCAACCTCGAAGAAAGCGCGATCCAGGAGTACATCGACAAACTGCAACAGCAGGTCAGTCAGAACATGGATAGGATCCTCAGCGGGGCGATGTCGGTCACCTCCTCCGTCGGGCACGTGTTCGCCGGGGCCCTCATCGCGCTGTTCTGCCTGTTCTTCTTCCTCAAGGATGGCCGGGAGATCTGGACCTGGGTCGTGCGGTTGTTTCCCGCTCGGGCACGGGAGCGTGTGGACGGTGCGGGGCTGCGTTCCTGGCTCTCCCTCGGAGCGTACACGCGCACCCAGATCATGGTCGCACTCGTCGACGGTATCGGGATCGGCCTCGGCGCTCTGTTGCTCGGGGTTCCCCTCGCGATCCCGATCGGAGTGCTGGTTTTCCTCGGCTCGTTCATCCCCATCGTCGGGGCGACCGTCACGGGAGCCGTTGCGGTAGCCGTGGCGCTCGTGGATTCCGGGCTCGGCACGGCGGTCGCGATGCTCGTTGTCGTGCTCCTGGTGCAGCAACTCGAATCGAACCTCCTGCAGCCGATGCTCATGAGTAAGGCCCTGAGCCTGCACCCGGTCGGCGTGCTTCTCGCCGTCGCGGCCGGAACAATCGTCGCGGGGATCGTCGGGGCGCTGTTCGCGGTGCCGATCCTCGCGATCGTCAACACCGCGCTGCAGTACCTCAACGGACACGACCCAGCCCCACCGTCCCGGCGGAAGATCCTTATCGAGACCACCCGGCGCTGGCGCCGGGCGTGATGCGGGTAGGGGAGAGGAACCCCGGACGGGGCACAGGCGCGAGCCGACCCGAGCGATCCGAACGAGAGCCACAGCCTCGTCTAGGCTGGAGGTACGACGATGTGCCAAGGAGGAACACCAGTGCCGTTTACCCTCGAAGAATTACGCGAATGCGCGGCCGAACTCGAAAATGTTGCCCCGCGCACGCCGA
Organism: Beutenbergiaceae bacterium; assembly: GCA_035301585.1. Lineage (GTDB taxonomy): Bacteria > Actinomycetota > Actinomycetes > Actinomycetales > Beutenbergiaceae > HY158. The sequence goes on from DATGUB010000105.1 coordinate 15,881, forward strand.
TCGAATACTCCGGCGCGCTGAGCAACCTCGCGGGCGTACCGGTGTACTTGAAATGCGAGAACCTCCAACAAGGCGGCTCGTTCAAGATCCGGGGGGCATACGCCCGCATGCTCAATCTTTCAGATGCGGAGAAAGAAGCTGGGGTGCTTGCCGCAAGCGCGGGTAACCACGCGCAAGGGGTGGCGCTCGCCGCCCGGCACCTAGGGATCGAGGCGACGGTGTACATGCCCGCCTCTGCGGCGATCCCCAAAGTGATGGCGACCCGGAGCTACGGGGCGAAAACCATCCTCACCGGAGCGACGATCGATGACGCACTCGAGGAGGCGGTGAAGGATTCGGAGCGCACCGGGCGCACGATCATCCACCCCTTCGACCACGCCGATATCGTCCGCGGGCAGGGCACGCTCGGGTTAGAGATCGCCGAGCAAGTACCCGAGGTGAAGACGGTGCTCGTCCCTACGGGCGGAGGCGGACTGCTCGCCGGGGTTTCCCACGCCGTCCGCTTGGCGCTCGGGCAGGGCGTCGACGTCGTCGGTGTACAAGCGCGCGGGGCAGCCGCTTACCCCGAGAGCCTCTCGCGGGGAACGCCGGTCCCGCTGTCGACGATGACGACGATGGCCGACGGTATCGCCGTCGGCCGGCCCGGGGATGTGCCCCTCGAGGTCGTTCGCCGTGAAGTGCGCCGCATCGACCTCGTCAGCGAGGAGGAGATGTCGCAGGCGTTGCTGCTCCTGGCCGAGCGGGCGAAACTCGTCGTCGAACCGTCCGGGGCGGTGGGGGTGGCTGCGGCGATCGCGGGGGCCGGGACGTGGCAGGAAGGCCCGCTCGTGATCGTGCTCACCGGCGGGAACATCGATCCCCTCGTGCTCATGCGGGTGCTGCGTCACGGCATGACGAGCGCCGGGCGCTTCCTCACCGTCCGTGTGCGCGTGCCGGACCGGCCGGGCAACCTCGCCGGGCTCCTCGCCCACCTCGCCGCCACCGGCGCGAACGTGGTGACCGTACGCCACTCACGCACCTCGCCGACGCTCGCCGTAAACGAGGTGGACATCGCCGTCGAAATGGAAACTCGGGGCGCCGACCACCGAGAAACGGTCGTGGCTGAACTCGCCCAGGCGGGCTACGCCGTCCAACCCCAATAGACCCAGATCCTCGCGAGTGCCCGAGATCCTCCCGGGCCAACCGCGCGCACTACGGATGGAAGGGGGTGACCTTTCCGATCTTCACATCGATCGAAACACCGCTGGGAGCCTTGTACGAGACCGTGTCACCGGTTTTGTGCCCGACGATCGCCTTCCCGAGAGGTGAGGAGGCGGAATAGACCTCGAGATCGGTGTCGCCAGCAACTTCACGGGAACCGAGCAGGAAGGTCATGTCGTCCCCACCGACGTTCGCGTCGATGACCATCCCGGGCTCCACAACACCGTCGTCCGGCGGGGCCTGCCCCACCTCGGCCTCACGCAGAATCTGTTCAAGCTGGCGGATCCGGGCCTCCTGGCGCGCCTGCTCCTCGCGCGCGGCGTGGTAGCCGCCGTTCTCCTTGAGGTCCCCCTCTTCGCGTGCGGCTTCGATGCGCCGAGCGATCGCGGTCCGTCCTTCACCGGTGAGATGATCGTGTTCGGCCTTGAGCCGATCGAAACTTTCTTGGGTAAGCCATGTGGTGGACTCGGACACGGGTGCCTCCTTCAAAGTCGGGTAGTGGCACGAGATGGGCGCCGGGATCGGCAGTGGATGTCAACGATAGCAAGGCCCTGGCGATCGTCGAAATCGCGCAACCACCCCGGCGAGGCTAATCAACAAGGGTGCAATGGTCAATGACTGCGGTCGTGGCGAGCTCGCTGGTCTTGATCTCCTCAAACAGCGTAACCGTGTCGGTCTCCGCCGGACCGATCGTCACTGTTTTCACGCCTACTTGGGCGAAACCGGTGCTGAGCGCTTCGAGCACGCATTCGGCCGTGTCCTCCGCCGGCTTCGTCACTTCGAAGTGCAGCGTCGTGAGCCCAGAATCCACCACGTTGAAACTGATGATCTGACTCGACGCCTGTGCCTTCGAGAAGCCGAGCCCGATCCAGATCATGAGCCCGAGGGCGATTGCGCTCAGGGCGATGGCGAGGATCCTCAGCGATCTGGGATTGGCGCGACGTACCCGGCCGTAGCGGGCGCGAATGAGATCCTCGTCATGCTGAAATGCCGGCGTAGTCACCAAAGGGTCCCTTCAAGTGAGAATATAGGTAGTGGCCCTGATTGCCACTACAGAACAGTTTCTCACCTTTGGAAGGGTTTCACCTGTGTCCTTGCGCATGTTGGCTGTGCACGCCCACCCGGATGACGAATCCAGTAAAGGCGCAGCAACGATGGCGAAGTATGTCGCCGAAGGGATCAAGGTCCGCGTCATTACCGCAACCGGTGGTGAACGCGGGTCGATTCTGAACCCGAAACTTGTGGGGGATCGCCACGTGGAGGAGAACATGACGGCGATCCGCCGGGAGGAGATGGCGAAGGCGGCAGAAGTTCTGGGCTTCTCCCACCGGTGGCTCGGGTACGTCGATTCTGGTCTGCCTGAAGGTGATCCCCTGCCGCCACTTCCCGCGGGCTGCTTCGCCCTCACCCCGATCGAGGAGGTGACGGGAAGGCTCGTCGCGCAGATCCGGGAGTTCCGGCCCCACGTGCTCACCACGTATAACGAGAACGGCGGCTATCCCCACCCCGATCACATCATGACGCACCAGGCATCCATGGCCGCCGTGCGCGCCGCGGCTGATCCTGAGCAGTACCCCGACGCGGGCGAGCCGTGGCAAGTCTCTAAGGTCTACTACGATCAGGGATTCTCACCGGAACGGATCATCGCGCTGCACGAGGCGATGATCGACCGAGGAATGGACTCCCCGTTTGAAGGCTGGATTGCGCGTCGGGGCGAGCGGGAGGTACGGAAGGCGACGACGTTCGTCGAATGCGCCGACTACTTCCACCTGCGAGATGACGCACTGCGTGCCCACGCTACACAGATCGATCCGGACGGCTTCTTCTTCGCCGTCCCGCGAGACCTGGAGCGGGAAGAGTGGCCGTACGAGGCGTGGGAACTCGCCGAAACAACGATTGAAACCTCATTGCCCGAAGACGATCTCTTCGCCGGATTGCGAGAATAGTATGCCTGCGCCCGACGTCCTCGCCCTCACGCCTGAACAGCTCGCCGTCTCTCCCGGGGCGGGAGCCTTCGCGGTGTTCTTCGTCCTCGCTGTCGCGATGGTGTTATTGGTGATGAACATGTCCAAACACCTGCGCAAAGTCGACCGGCATCGGATCGAGGAGGAAGTGCGCGCGGAGTTTGAGGCGGAGCAGGCCCGCGAGGCCGAGGAAGCCGGCGGGGGAGCGGAAGAACCTGCTGCCCAGGACTCTCCCGTCGAGGAGGAGCCCGTCGATGAGGGGCAGGGCGAGGAGCAGGGGCGCGGGAGTGAGAACTCCCCGGGCGAGACCCGGCGGTGATCCTCCCTCAGCCGAGCGCCACCAGCGCGATTGCGACGGCGTGGCAGGTGTAGCCGATGATCGTGCCCACGTGGAAGATTTCGTGAAAACCGAACCAGCGCGGGCTGGGATTGGGGCGCTTGAACCCGTACACCACCGCGCCGAGGGTGTATCCGAGACCGCCGGCGATGACCAGGCTCGCGACCGCAGGGCCACCCGAGGACCAGAATGCGGGGATAAACGCAACGGCGACCCATCCCAGGGCGATATAGATGGGCACGTAGAGCCACCGGGGGGCGTCTAGCCAGAACACCCGCATGAGGATCCCCACAATTGCTCCGATCCAGACTATCGAGAGCAGGATCGTCGCGGTCGTTCGCGGCAGGAGGAGCGCCGTCAGCGGCGTGTACGTGCCGGCGATGACGAGAAATATGTTCGCATGGTCGAGTCGGCGGAGGACCGCGGAGACGCCACTGCCCCATTCCCCGCGGTGGTAGACCGCGCTCACTGCGAAGAGTAACACCGTTGCGAGGGCGAAGACGCCGACCGTGAGCCGCGGCGCGCCCGCGGGTGCCAGAATAGTGATGACGATCCCGTACGCGAGCGCGAGTGGCGCGATTCCCGCGTGGAACCAGCCCCGAAGTTTGGGCTTGAGGGCGGAGACGACGTCGGCGGCAGCGTCCTTGGCCGTCGCGGCGGCGTGGGCTGCGGTTTCTTTTGCGGCACCAAGAAGCTCTTCCGCGCCGCGCCGAGCCTGGGCGTGGCTCTGAGGGTGGGTAGGAGTCATATTCAATCCCGCCGAAGTGGTAAAAATGGTGTCAAGAACAGCGTAACCTACGGGACCGTAAGTTACTAGACCGTAGGTTCGTTCTGTTGCGATTGGCGCTACCGTTGGCTGAAGGGACTCCGGCGTTCGGCAGGTCGCCGAAATGGGGTCACTGGGAGGATAGATGAAACGACTGGGCTTGCTCTATGACATTTATGAGCGGCGTCTCGTTCGTCGTTTGCAAGGCCGTACCCTCCCCGCCCACGTCGGCGTCATGCTCGACGGGAACCGCCGCTGGGCACGGCTCGCCGGTTTGGACACTGCGCAGGGACACCAAGCCGGGGCGGAGCGGATCTCCGATCTTCTGAGCTGGTGCGAAGAGTTCCACGTTGAGGTAGTGACGCTGTGGATGCTCTCGACGGACAATCTGCTCCGAGAGGCGCAGGAAGTGAGCGCCCTGTTAGAAATCATCGCGAACTCGGTGGCGAAACTCGCTGCGACGCGCCGGTGGCGGTTGCAGATGGTCGGCGATCTGGATCTGCTGCCCGAGGAGATTTCCAAACGACTGCGTGCCGCGGAGCTCCTGACCAGAGACATCTCCGGAATGCACATCAACATCGCGGTGGGGTATGGGGGCAGGCACGAGATCGTCGGTGCGGTGCGCAACCTCATCCGGGAGGGCGCGGCCCAGCAGATCGAGGGCGAAGCGCTCGCGGAGCTCGTGACGGTGGAAAGCATCGCCGCGCACCTGTACACCAAGGGGCAGCCAGATCCCGACCTCGTGATCCGGACCTCCGGCGAGCAGCGTCTTGGCGGGTTCCTCCTCTGGCAGAGCGCGCACAGCGAATTCTACTTCTGCGAGGCATTCTGGCCCGATTTCCGCCGAGTGGATTTCTTGCGGGCGCTGCGCTCGTACTCGGAGCGGGAGCGCCGCCTCGGCCGGTGACGGGATCCCGGGGGCACCTCCGCCTCTGCTGAGAATTGCTAACGCAGGGGATCGAGGGGCCGCAGCATCGCCGGTACGTCGCCGGTGGTGACGTATTCAGTGATGAGTTTGCCGGTCAGCGGCCCTTGGGTGACTCCCCACATGCCGTGCCCTCCGGCGGCGACGACGCGAGGCGAACGCGTGGGCCCCACGAGCGGCAGCCCGTCGGGGGTACAGGGCCGGGAACCCACCCACTCGTCGACCCGATCAGTGAAATCCGCGCCGGCAAGGAGCGGCGTGGTCGCATTGACGATCGCCTGGATCCGCCGGGGGTCGAGCGGTTCGAGGTGCCGGCGGAATTCCATCATGCCCGCCACCCGGTATCGATCGCCGAGCGGGGTGCAGGCGACGCGTTCGTGCGGGAAGTACAGGGGCACCTTCGGCATCGGATCCACCGGCACGGTGAACGAATAGCCGCGACCGGCTTGGACAACCATCTTCACCCCGAATGGTCGCAGCAGCTTCGGAAGCTCCGCGCCCGTGGCCACGACGACGACGTCGCTCGGCACGGTCTCGGCGCTCGTGCCGGTGCTTTCCGTGAGGGTGACGTGGGCGGGACGTTGAGGGGTGCCGCCGTCGACCTGGGTCACCCGGCCGGTGCGGAACTTGACCCCCGCCTCCTTGCAAGCCGTGTCGAGCGCGGCGACGTACTTGGGTGGGTTGATGAACCGGGTGCCGCCGAGACGGATCCCCGACGCGACGCCGCGGGAGAGCGCCGGAGCGTACTCACGCACTTCGTCACCGGTGAGAGGGGTCGCGTCAACGTCGTAGCCTGCCGCCCGGATGTCTTCGAACTCCTGCAGCAACCCGCTCTCTTGACCCGCTTCTGCGAACGCGGCGATGAATTCGGTGGGGTGGGTCGTTTCCGCCACCCCGAGCGACTCGAGCTCATCGAAGGATTCCATCGTGAGGTTGTTCAGCGGCATCAGCGCCGCCATCCCTTTGCGCCACTGCTTCGCCGTGGAATGGCGCAGGAACCCGGTGAGGAACCGGAGCAGGTTGAGATCCGCGCGAATCGGAACATAGAGCGGGGAGTTTGCGGAAACGAGGGCCTTGACGCCCGTCTTCAAGATGGAAGGTTCAGGTAGTGGAGTGGCAATCTCTGGCGTGAGCCAACCGGCGTTCCCCCAGGAAGCGCCGGCTCCGGCATGGTCCGCTTCGACCACGGTGACCTCGAGCCCGGCATGTCGTAGGTGCAGGGCGGTGGAAAGGCCAACGAGACCGGCCCCGACAACGATGACGTTCTGCGCAGCGGGCAAGCGCCGGCGAGTAGTTGCGGTGGTAACCATAACTTCATCTTGGCACGCATACCGAACCATTGTCAGGGCCTTGGTCCTCAGATCCCGATATCTCCCAGGTGCTCCACGAGGTGGGCGCGACCGTCGGAAAGCGTGTACTCCATTCCGACGATAGCCACCTTGCCCGACTCGACTTTCTCTGCGAGGGAGTGGGAGTAGGTGCCGAGCATCTTCACGGTTTCACTGACGTGTTCCCGGCCCAGTTCAGCGTGCGAGGGCACAACGAGTTCGAAGCCCGCGCCGTCGATGGGCGCATCGGATGACCCCATTGCGTGGCTGGGTGCGCGGGTGACGATCGAGGGGATCACGCGGTCGATGATCGCCCGAACCATTCCCGAGGGGAGTTCACCGCTGACCATCGCCTGTCGCGCACCGGCGATCGCCCCGCAGTTATCGTGGCCGAGAACGACGACCAGCGGCGTGTGCAGAATATCTACGCCGAACTCGATCGAGCCGACGACGGTGGTGTCGAGTACATGGCCAGCAGTGCGTACGACGAACATGTCGCCCAAGCCTCGGTCAAAGATGATCTCGGCTGCGACCCGGGAGTCGGAGCAGCCGAAGAGCACCGCGAATGGGTTCTGTTCCACCGACACTTGCGACCTGCGGGCGGTGTCCTGGCTGGGGTGAAGCATTTCGCCGGAAATGAAGCGATGGTTACCTTCGACGAGTGCGGAGAAGGCTTGGGCAGGAGTGAGCTGGCTCGGCATGATTCTTACGCGTCAATACTTTCTATTACTTCGCTGCGCCGGGGCGGGTTCGCTCCGGCCCGGGAGACGGTGATCGCGGCGTTGTGCACGGACCATTGCATCGCGGCGTGGAGGGCGCTGGGGTCAATTTCACGAAGACGCTCGCGCCTGCTGGCGCCGAGTAGGTCGGCCGTCCACAGGGCGTCGAGCAATCCGCTCGTGAAGGAGTCTCCCGCTCCGACGGTGTCGACGACAGTGACCCGCGGCGCGGGCATCTCCAGTTCGAGGCCGGCGGAGGTGAGTGCCATCGCGCCTGCTCCACCCCGGGTGAGTACGAGGAGGGAGGGGCCCAGCGCCGCCCAGCGGCGAACAACCTCTTCCTCCACCTCCTCGGGGTACAGCCACCGGAGGTCCTCGTCGGAAACTTTGACGACGTCGGCCGCGCCGACGAGCAGCTCGACTCGCTCCCGCACGTCGTCGCGCTCGCCCATGATCGTGGGGCGCAGGTTGGGGTCGTAGCTGATCGTGGCGAACTCCGCCGCCGCCCGCACGATCTCCAGCACGCCGTCCGCGCCCGGCTGGAGGATCGAGGCGATCGAACCCACATGCACGAGCCCGACGCCAGAATCGAGGTGGACCTCGGGAACCTGCCACTCGAGATCGAACTCGTACGTCGCCGCCCCCGTGTCATCTAAGGTCGCGAAGGCGGTGGACGTGCGCGTTGCACGATCGGAACCGGGGACGACCCGGACATCACCAATTTTGAAATGGGTGCGAAGTTGGGCGCCGTGGGGGTCAGTGCCGAACCACGTGGCGAGATCAACGCTCCGGCCCAGCCGGGCAAGCCCGAGAGCGACGTTGGCCGGCGAGCCACCGGGATGCTCGACGACGTCTTTCCCGGGGCGGATCACGCCGTCGATAAGCGCCTCCCCGATGATCAGGGCCGACTTCACTCGTCGTTCCCATCCGGGGCGGATTCCGAAACGGAATCCTCCGCCGCCTTGAGGCGTTCGCGTGCGGCATCGAGGAACTGTTCGCAGTGATGGGCGAGGGACTCCCCGCGCTCCCACAGCGACATCGCATCGGCGAGGGATTCTGTACCGGCCTCCAGCTGGCCGACGATGGCGATGAGCTCGTCGCGCGCGGCCTCGTAGGTGAGTTCAGAAACAGGGGTGGTCGAGGTCATCATTGCTCCAATGGGGTGTCAGTAACGTCAACGGCGAATGCGCCCTCGGCCACGCGCGCATGCAGGCGCATCCCGACTGTGGTCACCGCGGCGCTCTTGATCACGTTTCCGGCCTCGTCACGCAGAACGGCGTACCCGCGATCCAGGGTCGCGCCCGGGCTCAACGCCCGCAACGTCGTGCGGAGCCCTCGCAGCTGGTGGTCAGCAGTTTCTACCTGGTGAACCATCGTGCGCCGGGCTCGCGCGCGGTACTGTTCAATGATCTCCACGTGGGGATCGACGAGGGTTGCCGGGCGCGCGAGGACGGGCCGAGCGCGGAGCCCGGTAAGAACCGTGGTTTCCCGGTCCACGCGGGCGCGGATCGTCGCCCTGATTCGCGCCCGGGCGGTGTTGAGGTGCCGCAGTTCCTCGGAAACGTCGGGAACCACGCGTTTTGCCGCCGCCGTCGGGGTGGAGGCGCGGAAATCGGCGACGAGGTCGAGGAGGGGGGCGTCCGTCTCATGGCCGATCGCGGACACTATTGGAGTGTTTGCGCCTGCCGCGGCGCGAACAAGGGTCTCGTTGGAGAACGGCAAGAGATCCTCCACCGAGCCGCCCCCGCGGGTGATGATGATGACGTCGACGTCGGG
>DATGUB010000106.1:0-10264 GCA_035301585.1 Beutenbergiaceae bacterium
GGGGCGGGAATCGGCGCTACAGTTTGACGTGGATATCACCACCGATCTTTACCGTCTCGAACGTTTGAGGAACCTCCCGCATGCGCTATGCCTACCTAGGGCCCACCGGCACGTTCACCGAAGCCGCCCTGCGCCAAGTCGTCGGCCCCGATGACGAATCCGTGCCCATGACCGACGTCACCAGCGCGCTCGCAGCCGTGCGCGCAGGCGAAGTGGACCGAGCGGTCGTGCCGATCGAGAACTCGGTCGAGGGTGGGGTATCGGCGACGCTGGACGCGCTGAGCTCCGGGGTGCCGCTCGTGCTCGTGGGGGAGACCCTCGTCCGCGTGGAATTCGTGCTCGCGGCGCGGCCCGGCACGACGATCGACGACGTCACCCGGGTCGCCACCCACCCGCACGCGTGGGCGCAATGCCGGGTCTGGGCCTCGCAGAACCTGCCCGGCGTCGTCCACGTCCCCGCGACCTCCACGGCCGCGGGCGCGGCGCTGCTCGCGCAGGAGGACGAACCGGGCTACGAGGCCGCGATCGTCGCGCCGATGACCGCCGCCGACTACGAACTGGAAACCCTCGCTGAAAACATCGGGGACAACAAGAACGCCGTCACGCGGTTCGTCATCGCCTCTCGCCCCGGCCCGATCATGGAGCGCACGGGGAACGATAAGACCACCCTCATGGTGCAACTGCCCGATAACGAGGCCGGCGCGCTGCTGACGATGCTCGAACAGTTCGCGGTGCGCGGGGTCAACCTCTCCCGCATCGAATCCCGGCCCATGGGCGATGAGATCGGGCGCTATGCGTTCTCCATCGACGCGGAGGGCCACATCGACGACGAGCGGGTGAACGCCGCGCTCGTCGGGCTCCACCGCGTGTGCCCGCTCGTGCGATTCCTCGGTTCCTACCCCCGGGTGGGGGGCACGAACTCATCCGCCCGGCCGGGGTTCACCGACGACGATTTCGTCGCGGGGCGGGAGTGGATCGCGCGGATGCGCGAGGGGATGCACACCGAGGGCTAGCGGCTACCTCTCGTTCGGCGGCTCGAAGCGCATGAGCAACCCGCCGGGATTCACGGTGAAGGTCGCCGACGTGATGGGGCCGACGATGTCGCCGTCGACCTGGAGTTTCGAGGGCTGATCCACGCGGATCTCGGCGGCGGAACCACGCCAGAACTCCAGATCCGAGGTGGGGCGAGGCTTCCGGATCCGGATCCCCACGCCCTGCAGCACGACCGTTCCCAGTAACGACAGCCAGCCCACGACGCTCATCCGGGTATCGATCGATGCGAGGTCGAGCATGCCGTCGTCCGCCTCGGCATCGGGGAACAGCACGAATCCGCCGGGGAGGCGGCCGACGTTGGCCACGAGCATGGAACGGACCCGCCGGCTGATCGGGTCACCGGAATCCAGGGTGAGGCGGACCCGGAACTTCTTGCCATGCAGGTGGCGGGCGCCGGCGAAGAAGTACGCGAGCCAGCCCAGCCGCGCCTTGAGTTCGTCATCGGCGTCCGCGACCATCGCCGCATCGAAGCCGACGCCGGAGATCACGAGGAACGGCGTCGCCTCGGGAAGGTCGGGATCCGGTCCGTCCGGGCGCACCCACCCGATATCCACCGGGTGGATCGCAGCGGTGAGCGCAGTCTCGATGAGCCTGCTCGTGCTGACGATCGGCAGGTCGAGGTTGCGCGCGAAGAGGTTCCCGGTGCCCTTGGGCACGAGGCCCATCGGCACGCCCGTGTCTTGCAGCGCCGCGGCCACCGACCGCACCGTGCCGTCACCGCCCACCGCGACGACGGTGGAGGCGCCATGGGCGACGGCGTCCAATGCCTGGCCCGTGCCCGGATCGGCGAGGGTGGTCTCCCACCACAACGGCGCCGGCAGACCGAGGCCGGCGGCGATGGCTTCGGCCTTTTTCCGGAACGCCGGCAACGACACCTTCGTCGGGTTGACGACGAACGCGGGTGGGCCTGACTTTTCCGCGTCCGGTTGGGCGGCCTCGGGAGCGGGGGAAGGTTCCTTTTCGGGGGCCGCGGCCGGTTTCACCCGCTGGTAGACCATCACCCCGATGACGACGGCAATGAGGGCAAGAACGAATGCCGCAACACTGAGCACGAGTTCCCACCGCATGCAGGTAACGTTACCGTGCGCTCCTGCGAGGCGTGGAACAGGCCCGCGGGGCGACTCGATACACCGAAGCGGCACAAGCAAGGTAGCCTCATTAGGGTGATCGATCTTAAGGCCCTTCGTGAAGACCCGGATACCGCCCGCGCGAGCCAGACCGCCCGCGGTGAGGATCCGGGATTGGTGGATGCCCTCCTCGCCGCCGATGAGCGGCGGCGAACCACGCTGCGGGAATTCGAATCCCTGCGCGCGGAACAGAACACCGCTTCCCGCGCGATCGGTAAGGCATCGCCGGAGGAACGGCCCGCCCTGCTGGAGAACGCGAAGGCGCTCACCGCGCAGGTGAAGGCCGCTGAAGCGGCAGCGGGGGAGGCGGAGGCGGACCTCACGAACCTGCTGTACTCCTTCCCCAACCTCATCGTGGAGGGGATCCCCGCGGGCGGGGAAGAGGATTACGCGGTGCTCAAGACCGTCGGCACCCGGCGCGACTTCGCCGCCGAGGGGGTCGAGGTGCGTGACCACCTCGCGCTCGGGGAGGCGCTCGGCGCGATCGATACCGAAAGGGGCGCGAAGGTCTCGGGGTCGAGGTTCTACTTCCTCACCGGTATCGGGGCGCGCCTCGAGCTTGCCCTGCTCAACCTCGCGATGGACACCGCACTCGCCCATGGGTTCACCCCGATGATCACGCCCACCCTCGTCCGCCCGGAGATCATGTCCGGTACGGGCTTCCTCGGCGACCACGCGGATGAGGTGTACCGCCTCGAGGCAGACGATCTCTACCTCGTGGGCACCTCCGAGGTCGCGCTCGCGGGCTATCACAAGGACGAGATCATCGACCTCGCGGGCGGCCCGAAACGGTACGCCGGCTGGTCCGCCTGCTACCGCCGGGAGGCCGGCTCGCACGGCAAGGACACCCGCGGGATCATCCGGGTCCACCAGTTCCACAAAGTCGAAATGTTCTCGTTCGTCCCGCTCGCCGACGCCGCCACCGAGCACGACAACTTCCTCGCCCTGGAAGAAGACATGCTCGCCAAGGTCGAACTTCCCTACCGCGTCATCGACACCGCCGCCGGTGACCTCGGGGATTCCGCCGCCCGCAAATATGACTGCGAGGCGTGGCTGCCGAGCCAGGAACGGTTCCTGGAGCTCACCTCCACCTCGAACTGCACCACCTTCCAGGCACGCCGGCTCGGGGTGCGCACCCGCACCGAGGCCGGCACCACCCCGGTGGCGACCGTCAACGGCACGCTCGCGACCACCCGGTGGATCGTGGCGATCCTGGAGAACCACCAGCAGGAGGACGGGTCGGTCCACGTCCCCCACGCGCTACGCCCCTACCTCGGGGGCGTAGAGAAACTGGAGCCGCGTTGACCCCTGACTTCTTTCCCGGAGCCCTGCTCACCTTGAGGAGCGGCCCACAAACCCTCGTCGCGCTCGATATCGACGGTACGATCCTCGGCCACGACGGCTCCCTCTCCCAGGCGATGATCGACGCCGTCCACGCCCTCATCGACGAGGGTACGCACGTCGTGCTCTCCACCGGACGTTCCATCCCCGCCGTCACCCCGATCATCGACGCGCTGGGGCTACCGCCGGGGTGGGCGATCTGTTCCAACGGGGCCGTGACGATCCGCTACGAATCCGCCGACGACTACGAGATCGAAGACGTCGTCACCTTCGACCCCGGCCCGACCCTGCGCAAGATGCGCGAACACGCACCCGACGCGTTGTTCGCCGTCGAAGACGTCGGCACCGGGTTCAAACTCTCCCACGAGTTCCCGATGGGGGAGCTCTCGGGCAAACACATCATCGTGCCGTTCGAGGAACTGTGCGACACCGCCGCCTCCCGTGTGACTGTGCGCGACCCGCAGAAGTCGGCCGCGGACTTCCACGAACTCGTGCGCCGCTCCGGCCTGCACGGAGTGTCCTACGCCGTGGGTTGGACCGCGTGGCTGGACATCTCCCCCGAAGGGGTCTCGAAGGCCTCCGCGCTCGACGTCGTGCGGCAACGGCTGCGGGTGGAGCCCGGGGCGACCCTCGCCGCAGGCGACGGCCACAACGACATCGAGATGCTCGGCTGGGCGGAGTACGGCATCGCGATGGGCGACGCCGACGACACCACGCGGGCCGCCGCCGACTACGTCACGGGCCCGGTCAGGGAGGATGGCCTCGTGCCCGTGCTGCGCAGCTTCCTGCCGCAACGAGTCCTCTAGCGCCTTGGCAGGCATCAAGGCGGTCGCGGCGCGCGCCGGGGTCTCCACCGCCACGGTCTCACGCGCGATGCGCGGCCTGCCGAACGTCACCCCGGGCACCCGGGAGCGGGTGCTGCGCGCCGCCCGCGAACTCGGCTACTGGCCCTCACCAGCGGCCCGCTCGCTCGCCAGCGGGCGCACGCGATCGATCGGGCTGCTCACCCCGTGGGTGCACCGCTGGTTCAACTCCCACGTCATCGACGGCGCCGAACGGGAGCTGCGCGCCCACAACTTCGACGTCCTCCTACACACCTTCAACCTCGACGCCGAGGAGAACCGCGCCCCACTCGACGCCGCGGCCCTCTCCCGGCGGGTCGACGGCGTGCTCGTCGTGGGGATCGTGCTCACCGATGCGGAGCTCGAGCGCCTGGCGGGCTTGGGCGTGCCGATCGTGTTCATCGGCCCCGGACCGAGCGGGGCGCATCGAGTCTTCGTCGACGACGACGCCGCGATCGCGGGCGCCGCAGGTCACCTCGCCGAACTCGGGCACCGGGTGGTCGCGCACGTGGGTGGGCGCAGCGAGGGCCGGCCGGAGTGGTCCCCGCCGGTTCGGCGGCGGCGCAGTTTCCTGCGCGCGGCCGCCGAGCACGGGTTCGACGACGGTGCCGGCTTGTTCGTACAGGGAAACTTCACGAGCTCCGCGGGCAGGCGCGCCGTCCAGGAGCTCCTTGGCCGCCGGCGCGATCTCACCGGGATCGTCGTCGATTCCGATGAGATGGCCTTCGGCGTGCTCGCGGAACTGCGGGCGAGGGGCGTCACGGTGCCCGGCGATGTCTCCGTCATTTCCGTCGACGGGGTAGAGGTGGGGGAGCTGCTCGGGCTGACAACGATGGCGCAGGACGCCTTCAGCCAGGGTGTCGCCGGGGCCCGCATGATCCTCGACCTCATCGCCGGCAACTCACCTGCGCCCGACGTCATCTTCTCCCCCCACCTCATCGCCCGCAGCTCCACCGGCCCGGTCCGCCTGCACGCCTCGACCGCGTAACCCGGAGAACGCCCTCGCCCCCAGAGCGCGTGCGCCCGGCGCCCGCGCCCGCGGGCGGGGAGGAATACCGTTGTGGGATCGTTACGAAGATCGTTTGATTCTCCCACTTGTAAGCGGTTACATAGGTGGCAGGGGTTGGCCGCGCCGCAGCGGAGCCGCGCCGATGCGAGTACTCCAGGGTCGCCGACCCTTACAACGACGTATGAAAGGGAGCAGCTAGTGAGCAACTCACGAGTTCGCAGCGCACTCATTGGAAGTGCCGCGTTAGCGCTGGTGTTGACCGCCTGCGGGGGTGGCGGGGCAACAGACGATGGAGTGGAAGGCGGGGAGGCGCCGGAGGCGGGCGGCGACGGCGACTGCGCCGAGTTCGAAGAGTACGGCACCTTCGACGGCGACCACGTCACCATCTATTCCTCGATCCGCGACGTCGAAGCAGACCAACTCGCCGAATCCTGGGCCCAATTCGAAGAGTGCACCGGCATCCAGGTGGAGCACAACGGCTCCGGTGAGTTCGAGACCCAGATCCGCGTGCAGGCGGAAGGCGGCAACCCGCCCGACCTCGCCGTGTTCCCCCAGCCCGGGCTCCTGCAGACGATGGTCGACGGCGGATACGTCGTTCCCGCCCCCGAAACGGTGGAGACGAACACTGACGACGGGTGGTCGGAGGACTGGAAAGCTTACGGCACGGTCGACGGCACCTTCTACGCCGCCCCGCTCATGGCCTCGGTGAAATCCTTCGTCTGGTACTCGCCGCAGGCGTTCGCCGACAACGGCTACGAGGTGCCCGAAACGTGGAGCGAGATGATGGATCTCACCCAACAGATCGCCGACGACCACAATGACGACGGCGCCCGCCCCTGGTGCGCCGGCATCGAATCCGGCGGCGCCACCGGCTGGCCCGCGACCGACTGGGTGGAAGACGCCGTCCTGCGCGAAGCGGGCGCCGAGGTGTACGACCAGTGGGTCGACCACGAGATCCCCTTCAACGACCCACAGATCCTCGCCTCCGTCAACCGGGTCGGCGACATCCTGCGTAGCGACGACTACGTCAACGGCGGGTTCGGAGACGCGCGAACGGTCGCGACGACGTCGTTCAACGATGCTGGCCTGCCGATCCTCGACGGCGACTGCTTCATGATGCGCATGGCCTCCTTCTACGAGGCGCAGTGGCCCGAAGGCACCGACGTGAGCCCCGAGGGTGAAGCCTTCGCGTTCTACCTCCCCGGTGACACCACCGACGAATCCCCGCTGCTCGTCGCCGGCGAGTTCGTGGGCGCGTTCAACGACGAGCCCGCGACCCAGGCGTTCCAGGCCTACCTCGCCTCCGAGCACTGGGCGAACAGCCGGGTCTCCATCGGCGGGGTGACGTCCGCGAACACGGGCGTCGACCCCGAGAACGCGTCGTCGGACATCCTTCGCCTCGCGATCGAGCTGCTCCAGGATGAAACGGCCACCTCACGTTTCGACGGCTCGGACATGATGCCGGCAGAAGTGGGGGCGGGCTCGTTCTGGACGGCGATGACTGACTGGATCGATGGCTCGACGTCCGCCGAGGATGCGCTCGACGAGATCGAGAACTCCTGGCGCTGATGTGCGCGTGCTGTGGGGCGGCGAGCAGGCCGCCCCATAGCCTGCGTTTCTCGAAAAAAAAGGGCGTTCCTCGCCGTTGCCGTGAGAGGCGCGTCGAGGAGACTGCGGAGCCCGTCTTGCTGTGAGGGGATGAGAGGTACCGATGGGGTTCACCGCGAGCGATAAGCTCGTCCAGATGGCGGGGGTCGTCCTTGCCTTCCTCGCTGTTCTTGCCGTGCTGCTCTTCATCGCGTGGGCGGCCGATCGTTGGGTGCAGCGCACCCGCACCTTCTTCGCGTTGGTGGTTTTCGGGGGCCCGGCGGCGCTGCTCCTGGTCGTCGGGCTCATCTGGCCCGCGCTGCGCACCGTGTACATGTCCTTCTTCGATCGGACCACTTCGGAGTTCGTCGGGTGGGAGAACTACGCGTTCATGTTCACCAACTCCGCGGCGCTCACCTCGTTCCGCAACACGTTCCTCTGGGTGCTTCTCGCCCCGATCATCTCCACCTTCATCGGCTTGGTGTACGCCGTCGTCGTCGATAAATCGAAGCTGGAGAAAGTCGCCAAGACCCTGTTGTTCATGCCGATGGCGATCTCCTTCGTCGGGGCGGGAATCATCTGGAAATTCGTGTACGAGTACCGGGGCGGCAGCAACGTGCAGATCGGCGTGCTCAACGCCCTGCTCACCCGCCTCGGCTTCGAACCGGTGCGGTTCCTGCAGGACTCCCCGTGGAACACCGTCTTCCTCATCGCCGTGATGATCTGGATCCAAGCGGGGTTCGCGATGGTCGTGTTGTCCGCGGCGATCAAAGCGGTTCCCGACGACATCATCGAGGCGGCGAGGCTCGATGGGGTGAGTGGGTGGCAGATGTTCCGGCAGATCACGGTCCCGAGCATCCGGCCCTCCCTCGTCGTCGTGCTCACGACGATCTCCATCGCCACCCTGAAGATCTTCGATATCACCCGCACGATGACGGGGGCGAGGTTCGATACCCAGGTGCTGGCGAACCAGATGTACGACTACTCATTCGACTTCGCGGATAACGGGGTGGGTTCAGCGATGGCGGTGGCGATCTTCGTGCTCGTCATCCCCCTCGTTGCTTACAACATTCGCCAGATGGCGCAGAACCGGGCGGTGCGAGGATGACGACGACGACCCCTCCCATGGTGCAAGCCCCGGTCAAACAGCCCCCCGCGAGGTCCTTCAAACGGCGGATGTCGAACCCGATCGGCTCGGCCATCGCGATCGTCATCGCGATCCTGTGGACCCTGCCGACGTTCGGGCTGTTCATCTCCTCCTTCCGCCCCGAGGCGGACGTGAAGACCTCCGGTTGGTGGACCTTCTTCGCCAACCCCTCCTTCACGCTGGAGAACTACGACACGATCCTGTTCGGGCGTTCCTCCACGTGGAGCCTGCTCGATTACATCGTCAACTCCGTCGTCATCACGATCCCCGCGACGATCATCCCCCTCTCGATCGCGATCATGGCCGCCTACGCGTTCTCCGTGCTGGAATGGCGCGGGCGGGACTGGGTCTTCGTCGGCGTGTTCGCGCTGCAGATCGTCCCGCTGCAGATGGCCCTCATCCCCCTGCTGCGGATCTTCTCCGCCTCCGGGCTCATGGGCAAGTACCCGTTCCTCGCGATCTGGGTCGCCCACTCGGCGTTCGCCCTGCCGCTGGCGATCTTCCTGCTGCACAACTTCATGTCGGAAGTGCCCCGCGACCTCATCGAGGCGGCCCGGGTCGACGGCGCGGGGCACGTGACCGTGTTCGGGAAGGTGATGCTTCCGCTCCTGCTTCCCGCGATCGCGTCCTTCGCGATCTTCCAATTCCTGTGGGTGTGGAACGACCTGCTCGTCGGGCTCACCTTCGCGGGCGGCTCGAGTACCGCCCAACCGTTGACGGCGAAACTCGCCGACGTCGCCGGGTCCCGCGGTCAGGATTGGCACCTGCTCACTTCCGGGGCGTTCATCTCGATGGTCGTGCCGCTCATCGTGTTCCTCGCCCTCCAGCGGTACTTCGTGCGCGGGCTCCTCGCCGGTTCCGTCAAAGGATGACCTGGCGGAGCAACTAGAGGTACTGGCCGGGCCCGGTGCTGCCCGGCTGCTCCTCGCGCCCGGCCTGCTGGGGTGGGACCATCCCGGGCGGAAGCTGCCGGCGCATCGATTTGAGCTGGTTCTGCGCGAGCATCTGCTGGGCCACGAGCGCGGTCTGGATCCCGTGGAACAGGCCCTCCAGCCAGCCGACGAGTTGCGCATGCGCGACCCGGATCTCCGCCTCGGAGGGAGTCTCCGCGAGGGGGAGCACGATCCGGTCGATCTCCTCGGCCAGTTCATCCGACAGTGCGCCCTTGAGTTCGTTCACCGACCGTTCGTGTAGCTCCGCGAGCTTGTCGCGGGCCGCTTCGTCCAGCGGGGCGGCCTTCACCTCTTCCAGGAGCTGCTTGATCATCGTCCCGATCCGCATCACCTTCGCGGGCTCGGGCACACCCTGGGTGGGGTCCTCGCTCGGGTCGGCCATCGCCACCCCCTCATCGGAGGAGATGACGATCTTCGGCTGCCCCTCACTCTCCTGGCTCGAGGCGTCCGCCGGCTGTTGGGAGTCGTTCTCGTGCTCATCAGTCATATTTCCATCATGCCCCGCCGCCACAGATCCCGCACCCCCATTGCCAACCTCCGCAACAGGCCTAAGCTTCGCGGAAACCCTATACTTTTCGAAGACGGGGGCCCCGAGTGATCGCAGCGATATCTTGCGAACCGAAAGGTGGAACAGGTGCAACAACACGTGCCCGCGCACGCCCAGGCCTCCGGCGGCGAGGCGCCGCTCGAGACCGGGGTTCGCCAGGTCGGGGAGCTCCTCGAGCAGGGCGAATCGCCGGTCCTGCTCATCGGGCCCCGGCCCGCAGCGACTGCGGCGGCGCTCCTTGCCGCCGCGCGAGCCGACGCGCGCCTACGCCCCGGCGACGAATCGACCCGCGTGCAATGGTTCTCGGCGCGCCGGCGCGCCGGCGCGAAGGCGTGGAGCCCGCTTCCGCGCTTCCCAACCCGGCGGAACACCACACCCCGCCCGGAGCCTTGGTGATTATCGACGGCGCGACCTCCCCTACGGAACTCGACGAGGCTCTCGCTCGACTCACCCCCGAACCTTCTCCCGAGGTCGGCCGCGCCCAGGTGATTCTCACCGGCAGCAGCGATGCGTTCTGCCGGTTCGGCCCGGCGGTCGAGATCGGGCCCCTCGCCCCGCAAGAAATCATCCGCTCGCTCGAGCCGAGCCTCGCGACGGTTACGTGCGAGGAAACCCCGTTCACGCGCCGAGACCTGGCGGCCCAGAACCTCCTCGCTGA
>DATGUB010000107.1:0-5773 GCA_035301585.1 Beutenbergiaceae bacterium
GGTTGTGTATGGCGTTGAGGGCGGTTTGTAGGTCGTCGGGGATGGGCTCGGCGGCGGTTAGCTCATGGTTGCCGGTGTTGATCGTGACGGTCCTATACCGTCGGGCGGTGGTGATGAATTTCTTCAGCGACCACCCGGTGAGCGCTTCCAGGCGTCGGGCAACGGCCAGGGAGGCGAATACTACTGTCAGGTGCGCCTCGATCGAATCATGAGGGTGATGGAAGATCGGGCGGGCCGCCAGGTCGTGCTTACTCATCCGGAACGACTTCTCCACCTGCCACAACTGGTGATAGGCGCCGATGACGAACTCGGCCGTGGCGACCTCGGGGAGCAGGTTGGTGATGTAGGCCTTGTACCCGGCCAGATCCCGCGCTTTTTGCACCAGCTCATCATTCAAGGAGCGTTCCTCGCCGGTGACCTTGAGGAACCGGTTCCGTTTCACCGGCGCCCGCCCGGCGATGGCGTTCTTCGCCTTTTCGACCTGCTGATCAATCCCCCGCAACGTGCGCCGGGCCCGGGCTGCCCGGTACTGGTAGTAGATCCGGTGCTCTTTGCGTTTCCCTGCTGGGCCGGTGAAACTCTTCTCGGTGAAGATCTGTCCCTCTTCGGGGGCCTCGCCGGGGTTCTCCTCCATCCATTTCTCGACCACGTAAGGCACTTCGGGCAGGGGTTTGCCGATGATGTACCCCAACCCCGAATCCATCAACGACATGCGGTTGGCGTACGAGAGCATCCCGGCATCAGCCACCACCGTCACGTTCGCAAGATCGTGGGCGACTTTGAACGCCTCGATCACCGGCAGCATGGTTCGTGTTTCTGCCATGTTCCCCGCAAAGGCGTTGACCATCAATGCAAACCCCGTGGCGTCGGTAAGCAGCCCGATGGTGATCTGCGGATCGATCCGCCGCTCCTTGGAGTAACCCACCTCGCGGAACCCATCTGCTTCTTCTGCCTCGAAATACAAGGTGCTGACGTCATAAAGCACCAGCGCCGTAGGGCCCAGATCCACCTGCGCAGCGAAGGTGGCTGCCAACCCTTGACGGAAAGCGGGCTGAGAAAAACTAGCGAGCCGGCGAGTCAGTGTCCGGTAGGAGACCGGGTCTTCCCCGATCTCTTGCAAGACTCGCAGGGAGTCGAGTTTGGAGGTCGGCTCCACCAACCGGGCGAGTACCAAGTGGAAGAACACCTCATCGCCGCCAGTGGCGTCATCGATCCCCAGGTCGGTGTAGATACGTCGGATCGCCTCGATGAGGACACTCATCCGCGTCGAGGTGATCTCCAACGCAGCCGCGGATTCGTCACTAAACCCGAGGTCGAGTTCACCTTGCCCACCAGCCATCTTCTTCCGAGCCGCCGCCACCAGCAGCTCGTACTCGGCGTCCGTATGGGCTGACCCGATATGCTCCAGTTCGCGCTTGCCGCCCCTTTTGGAGTACACGATTTGCACTGCCCGGGCACCCGAGGCGGTCCTCACGGTACGAATGTGGGGCGCCATACCCATACTGTAGCCACCATTTAGTGCCCCAATTCACCCGACACGAACACCAAAACCGCAGGTCAACGACCCGAGCACCCGCAAGACCAAGAAATGTGTCCTAAGTCAGGTTAATCATGGCTCAGAAATAAGAATGGGTCAGCGGTTTCCCGCTGACCCATTCCGGTACCATCGTGCGCCCGGCGCCGTGCTATTGGGTATCTTCATCCACCCAGTCGAAGGTCTTGGTGACTGCCTTCTTCCAGTTCCGGTACAGGCGCTCGCGTTCGGTTTCGTCCATCTGCGGGGTCCACCGCTTATCCTCGGCCCAGTTGTCGATGACGTCCTGCTCGCCGGACCAGAAGCCGACGGCGATCCCTGCGGCGTAGGCCGCGCCGAGGGCGGTCGTCTCCGCGACTTGGGGCCGGACGACGTCCACCCCGAGAATATCGGCCTGGAACTGCATGAGCGTTTCGTTGGCGATCATGCCGCCGTCGACCTTGAGTTCACTCAAGGTCACCTGGGAGTCCGCGTTCATCGCATCGAGAACCTCCCGGGTCTGGAACGCGGTGGCCTCCAACACGGCACGCGCGAGGTGGCCCTTGTTGACGTACCGGGTGAGGCCGACGAGCGCCCCACGGGCATCGGAACGCCAGTGCGGGGCGAACAGTCCGGAGAATGCGGGCACGAAGTACGCGCCCCCGTTATCGTCGACCGTCTTAGCGAGGTCTTCCACCTGCGGAGCAGAGGAGATCAGGCCGAGGTTATCCCGCAGCCACTGCACGAGGGAGCCGGTGACGGCGATCGACCCTTCCAGGGCGTACACCGTCTCTTGATCACCGATCTTGTAGCAGACGGTCGTGAGGAGGCCGTTTTCGCTGGGGACCTGCTCGGTACCGGTGTTGATGAGCATGAAGTTCCCGGTGCCGTAGGTGTTCTTCGCCATCCCCACCTCGAAACACGCTTGACCGAAGGTTGCGGCCTGTTGGTCTCCGAGGATCCCGGCGATCGGTACGCCCTGCAGCGGGCCGTCCTGGCGGCCTTCGCCGTACACCTCCGAGGAGGAACGGATCTCTGGCAGCATCGACATCGGGATGCCCATGTCGGCGGCGATCGACTCATCCCAGCTCAAGGAGGAAAGATCCATGAGCATCGTTCGGGAGGCGTTGGTGACGTCGGTGATGTGGATCCCACCCTTCACCCCGCCGGTCATGTTCCACATGGTCCAGGTGTCGGTGTTGCCGAACAGGAGATCTCCCGCCTCCGCCTTGGCGCGGGCTCCTTCGACGTTATCGAGGATCCATTTGATCTTCGGGCCGGAGAAGTATGTGGCGAGGGGCAGCCCCACCTTCGCCTTGTACTTATCCGCGCCCTCGTCACCGCCGAGTTCGTCGACGATCGCTTGAGTCCGCGTGTCCTGCCACACGATCGCGTTGTACACGGGTTCGCCGGTGGTTTTGTCCCACACCACCGCCGTCTCCCGCTGGTTCGTGATCCCCACGGCGGCGATGTCGCGGTAGGTGAAGTTCCCGCGACTGAGCGCGAGCCCGACGACTTCGCGGGTGTTGCGCCAGATCTCCAGGGGATCGTGTTCCACCCACCCCGCGCGGGGGAGGATCTGTTCGTGTTCCAGCTGGCCCGTCTCCACAATCTGGCCAGAGTGGTTGAAGATGATGGCACGGGTAGAAGTGGTGCCTTGGTCGATTGCGAGAACGTAGTCCGCCATGAGTTAACCTTTCACGTCGTCGTGACGGTGGGGCACGGGCGTGCCCCACCGCGATGTCTTACAGGGGCAGGTACGGAATCAGTGGACCGGCAAGCACACCCCCGAGGATTCCACCGATGACGGGGCCGATGATGGGTACGGTGAGCCCGTACTGGAAGTCGGAGGAGCCTTTGCCCTTGATGGGCACGAGGGCGTGGATGATCCGCGGGCCGAGGTCACGAGCCGGGTTGATCGCGTATCCGGTGGGGCCACCAAGGCTCAGGCCGATCGCAAGAACGATGAAACCGACGATGAGCGGTTTGATCGGCCCGGGGTCCTGGGTGTTGAGGGAGATGATCGAGAACACCAGCACGAAGGTGCCCACGATCTCGGGGATGAGGTTCCATCCCAAGTGGCGCCGTTCGGCGATCGTCGAGAATGGGGCGAGTTTCAGGACGGGGTTCTCTTCTTCGTCGAAGTGCATCTTGTACACGAGCCAGACCATGAATGCGCCGATCAGCGCCCCGGCGAACTGACCGAGGATGTAGACGAGCACAGCGCTTGCGGTGAGACCTTCGGAGAAGCCGAGCTCGTCGGCCGAGGAGAGGAACCCGAGGGTGACGGCGGGGTTGAGGTGGGCGCCGGAATGGGTAGCGGCGTAGATACCGTAGGTCACTGCGAGGCCCCACCCGAGGTTGATCGCGAGGAAGCCGCCGCCAAGGGAGGTACCTTTCGATCCGACGAGGACGTAGTTCGCAACGACACCGCAACCGAGTAGGACCAGAATGAAGGTTCCGACCATCTCCGGCAGGAATATTTCTTGGAACATGAAAGTGAATGCCTTTCAGTTTTGCTGAGGATTTTGGATAGGCAACATGGGACTCATGTCGCCCTCACTCGCGCGAATCGCTGCTCCTTCGGCATCCGTTGCCGTAGTAGCGGCTTTCGCTTCTGCTTCGCGCCGCTTGGTGTATCCCTCACGTTCGCGGGCTTGGCGGTTCTCGTCCCACCCGAGGATGGGAGAGACGAGGCTGAGAATCTCATCAAGTGCGGCAACTCCGCCGTCGGAGATCTCATAGTCGAGGCGGGTCCGATGCAGAAGGATGTCCTCTACATGCAGAACCATCTCGTAGCGCGCCGCGTACACGATCTCGGCGCGCAAGTACATGGGGGCGTGCTCTAGCGGCTCGGCGAGGTCGCCCTGCTCGTCGATGAGCTCGATCAGTTCGTCGATTCGCGAGCCGTAACGGCGGAGCAGGTGGTCGACCGTTGCTTTCGGCCACCCATATTTCCGGGCGTAGTTACGTGCTCGGCGCCGGGTTGCGGCGAAGCCTTCGGCCCCGGCGAGCGGCACCTGATCGGTGATCGAGGGGTTTGTACGGGCCTGAGAGCCGAGCGCGAAGTCCACGGCGTCCTTAGCCATCACCCGGTATGTCGTGAGCTTTCCGCCGGCGATCGCCACGAAACCCGGGGTGGGGGAGGCGACGGTGTGTTCGCGGGAGACCTTCGTGGACGAGGATTCCTCGGCCGGCTGTAGCAGTGGGCGCAGCCCGGCGTAGGTGCCGACGACGTCGTCGCTCGTGAGGGGATCGGTGAGTACGGCGTTCACGTGGTCGAGCACGTAGTCGATGTCGGTCTTCGTCGCCACCGGGTGGCGCAGATCTTCGGTGTAGGCGGTGTCTGTCGTGCCGATGACCCAGTAGTCGGGCCATGGAATAACGAACAGCACGGATTTCTCCGTTTGCAGGATGAGGCCATTGCTCCCGCGGATGCGATCTTTTGGCACCACGAGGTGGATACCTTTGGAGGCGAGCACCTTCAGCCCGCCTTCGGGGGTGGCGAGGGATTCGGTGTCTTCAGTCCACACCCCGGTCGCGTTGATGACCGTGCGCGCCTTGATGTGGTGCGAGGTGTTGGTTTCCAGGTCGAGAACGTCCGCGCCCGTGACGGTGCCGGAGGTTGCTTTGGTCAGTCCGGTGAGCTGGGTTCGCGAGGCGGCGAGCGCTCCGTGCTCGGCGGCGGTACGCACGAGGGTGAATACCAGACGCGCATCGTCCACCTGCGCGTCCCAGTATTGGATCGCGCCGACGGCGGCATCGGACCGGAGGTCGGGGAAGACCTCGGCGAGCTTGGTCTTGGAGATGTGCCGGTGGAACGGGGTGGAGCGACGTCGTTTCGACAAGGAGGCGAGGACGTCGTAGAGCGCAACCCCCGATCCTGCGTAGAACCGTTCCCAGACGCGGTGCACGAGCGGGTAGAGGAACGGGACCTTGCGAACCAGGTGGGGGGCGATCTCGGCAAGAAGCAGATCGCGCTCGGTGAGCGCTTCGTGCACGAGGGTGAAATCGAACATCTGCAGGTAGCGCAGGCCCCCGTGAACGAGTTTCGAGGATCGCGATGAGGTGCCCGAGGCCCAATCCTGGGCTTCGATGATGCCAGTGCGCAAGCCGCGGCTCGCGGCGTCGAGGGCGATTCCGGCGCCGGTCACGCCGCCGCCGATGACGAGGACATCAAGGCCATGGGCGTCGGACATCTCCTCGAGAGCTTGGGCTCGAGTTTCGGGAGTGAGGGCTACAGTTGCCACGGTTCCTCCT
>DATGUB010000108.1:0-11945 GCA_035301585.1 Beutenbergiaceae bacterium
CACCCACTCCAACGCCGCCGACATCAACCCCAGCTCGGCATCAAAAATCTGATCCGCGAACCCGCGCGCAGCCGCCAAAACATCCCGATCCTCAACGACCGGGGCCAAAGCAAACTGCGCCGTACCACCTGACATACCCCCCACCCTAAACCCAGGGTGTGACACACCACATAGACCTGCCCCAAACGGCGAGAAATAGCCAAACACACAAAAGAAGACGACAGCGAAAACCCGTTACCTGTTATCTCAGAAACCCGCGAACAGGACGAGCACAATCGCCATCGCACACGCTCGTGCATGCGTAGTCACGTGTGATATAACGTATGGGATCGATTCCGGAATCGATCCCATACCGTTCCTTCCGCTGAATGATTTTCAATGAGGAGACTATGAGCAGCACCACGAGGTCCCGCCCGACGGCGGCGCCCAACACCGCACGCGCGGCAGTTGCCGCGAGCACCATCGGATCCGTACTGGAGTATTACGACTTCTTCGTTTTCGGAACCCTTTCCGCCCTCGTATTCGGGGAGCTCTTCTTCCCCAGTGAGAACACGGCTGTCTCGGCGCTGCTCTCCCTTTCGAGCTTCGCCGTCGGCTTCGTTGCCCGGCCGCTCGGCGGCATTCTGCTCGGCCACTTCGGCGACAAGATCGGACGCAAACCACTCCTACTCTTCACGTTCCTGCTCACCGGGATCGTCACCGTGCTCATGGGAGTGCTACCCACCTACGCGCAGATCGGCCTTGCTGCCCCACTCCTGCTCGTGCTCCTGCGGATCCTGCAGGGGATCGGGATCGGCGGAGAGTGGGGCGGCGCCGCGCTCCTCGCCGTCGAACACGCACCGGAGGAGAAGAAGGGCCTCTACGGCAGCCTCGTGCAGGCAGGGGCGCCCATCGGCGTCATCCTGTCCACCGGAAGCGTCGCGATCCTCACCGCTACCCTCACCCGCGAGCAGCTCCTCGCATGGGGGTGGCGCTTGCCATTCCTCGCGAGCGCGCTGCTACTCGCCGTCGGCCTCTTCCTGCGGTTCAAGGTTGCGGAGAGCCCAGAATTCCTCGAGGTCAAGACCGAGAAGTCCGAAGAGAAGTATCCCGTCTGGCTCGCGATCCGGCAGTACCCCAAACAGATCGCCACCGCGGTGCTCATCCACATGAGCGATACGACCTTGGGCCTCATTCAAGGTGTGTTCATTCTCGGGTACGCCTCCGGGGCGTTGGGAATGGACCCGACCATCGTTCTCCTCGCGAACCTGTTCTCCTCGGTGATGAACCTCATCACCACCCCGATCGCCGGGGCCCTCGGGGACCGCTACGGCCAGCGCCGGATCGTCTCGATCGGGTTGGTCGGGCTCGCGCTGTGGGCCTTCCCGGCGTTCCGGCTCATCGAGACCGCGCAGGTTTCCAGCCTCTTCCTCGCGATGGGTATCGGCGGGATGCTCGTCGGCTGGCTCTTCGCGGGGCAGGCGACCCTGTTCGCGGCGTTCTTCCCGGCGAAGGTGCGCTACTCGGGGATGTCGCTGGGCTTCCAGCTCGGCACGGTGCTGGGTGGCGGCTTCGGCCCGCTCATCGCCCAAGCCCTCACCGACGCCGCCGATGGCAGCACCTGGACGGTCTCGCTATACGTACTCGCCGTCGCCGCCGCCGCCTTCATCGCGACGAGGACGGTCCAGCCCATCCACTCCGACGACCCCGCAGAACTGAGGGAGGAAAAGTAATGCCCAGCACGTTCCCCGGCGAGATTCGCACCACGGCCGCCGAATCCACCCCGTGGTGGCCCCCGGCGGTGGACCGGGAGACGAAACGGCCGAACGTCGTCCTCGTCATCCTCGATGACACCGGGTGGAGCGACCTCGGGTGCTTCGGCTCGGAAATCGCGACGCCGAACTTCGACCGGCTCGCCCACGAGGGGCTGCGGTACCGCAGTTTCCACGTCACCCCGCTGTGCTCCCCCACCCGGGCCGCGGTGCTCACGGGGCGCAACCACCACTCGATCGGGATGCGCTTCCTCGCCGACACCGACACCGGATTCCCCAACTCCCGCGGGGCGATCCGGCCCGACGTCGCGCTGCTGCCGCAGATCCTGAGCGGGCATGGGTACGCCAATTACCTCGTCGGCAAGTGGCACCTCGCGCCGCTTCACGAGATCACCCCCTCGGGCCCGTTCCACAACTGGCCCCTCGCCCGCGGATTCGACCGCTACTACGGATTCCTCGACGGCTGCACCGATCAGTACGAACCGGAGCTGTACGAGGACAACCACCCCATTCCGGCTCCGGACGGCGAGGATTACCACCTCACCGAGGACCTCGCCGATCGGGCGATCGCGTTCCTGCGCGATCACGTGACCTTCCGGCCCGACGACTCCTTCTTCCTCCAACTCGCGCTCGGGGCGACCCACGCCCCGTTCCAAGCACCGCGGGAGTACATCGAGAAATACCTCGAGGTGTTCACCAAGGGATGGGATCAGACCCGGGTGGACCGGCTCCGCCGCCAGATCGAAGCGGGCATCGTGCCCGAGGGGACCGAACTCGCGCCCCGCAACGGCGGCGTGCCCGCGTGGGAGGAGCTGGATGCGGAGCAGCAGAAGGTGTACGTGCACCTACAAGCCGCTTTCGCCGCGTTCCTCGAGCATGCCGACGAACACGTCGGGCGGGTCCTCGATGCGCTCCAGGAGCTCGGCGAGGCGGAGAACACGATCGTCGTGGTGATGTCCGATAACGGTGCGAGCCGAGAAGGCGGACCTTCCGGCGACGTCGACACCAACGCCCCCTACAGCGGCGTGCGGCGCAGCGCTGCCGAGCAGCTTCCTTACCTCGAGGAGCTCGGCACGCTCACCGGCGGGGCGCACTACCCCGAGGGGTGGGCGATGGCGGGCAACACCCCCTTCCGCCGGTACAAGCAGTTCGTCGACCTCGGCGGGGTGCGCTCCCCGCTGATCGTCTCCTGGCCCGGGGCTCCCGCTCGGGCGCAGGGGATCCGCGACCAGTTCGTGCACGCGATCGACATCGCCCCGACCCTGCTCGATCTCATCGGCATCGAAGCGCTTCCGGAGATGGACGGTCGCAGCCTCGCCACGACCCTCACCGACGCCCAGGCCCCGGCGGGCCGGCGCACGCAATACTGGGAGACCCTCGGCCACCGCGCGGTGTGGGATAACGGCTGGAAGGCCGTCACCGCGCACACGCCGGGAGTCCCCTACGAGGAGGACCAGTGGCGGCTGTACGACACCCACGCGGATTTCTCCGAGAGCCGCGATCTCGCCGAGGCCGAACCCGAACGGCTCCAACAACTCCAGCAACTGTGGTGGCGGGAGGCCGGGCGTAACGACGTCTTCCCCCTCGATGATCGCCCACTGCAGAAGCTGCTTATGGAACGCCCGCCCACGGGTCTGTTCGCCGAGCATCGGATCGTGCTGCGCCCGGGCCAGTCGCACATCCCCTTCCCGAGCGCGATCACCGGCTCCAACCGGGATATCGACGTCCACGCCCACCTCTCCCCCCTCGCCGAATCGGCGAGCGGGATCCTCCTCTCCAGCGGGAACGCCCAGGGCGGGTATCTGTTCTATCTCGACGGCGGCACGGTCTGGTTCGAACACGCCCACCTGGAGGATCGGGTCGCGGTGAACGCGGAACTTGCGGGAGCGAGGACGGCGTCCTTCCGGCTCCGCACGGCCGCCGACGGCTCGGCGCGGGTGGAACTGTTCGGGGATGAGGCGGCGCTCGCATCGGCGGCGATCCCGCGCTTCTCCGCGCACCTGTCCTTCTGGGGGATGGACGTCGGGCACGCCCCGGTGAGCACCTTCAGCACCCGCATCGCGCCCCCGTTCGCCCTTCCCAGCGGCATCCTCGATCACATCGAGATGCGCGTGTTCCCCCAGCCGGACGATCTCGAGGAGTACGCCGAGGCGGTGATGTCCCGTGAATGAGCGCCATAGCACGCCGATCCCGGTGATCCTCGACGTCGATACCGGCGTCGACGACGCCCTCGCGCTCACGCTCGCCGCGCGCCACCCCGCACTCGACCTGCGCGCCGTCACGTGCACGGCCGGGAACGTCAGCCTCGACCACGTCGTTCGCAACACCCTCGGGGTGCTCGCGCTCGCAGGGGCGAGCGGTGTGCCCGTCGCCGGCGGGATGGACCGGCCGTTGCTCGAACCGGCCCGAAACGCCAGTTACGTGCATGGGGAGAACGGCATCGCGGACCTGCGCCTACCCGCCCACGAGCTCACGCCCGAGCCGGTCCACGCGGTGGAACTTCTGCGCCGCACGCTGCTGGATGCGCCCGGGCCGGTGACGATCATCGCCCTCGCGCCACTGACGAACATCGCGGTGCTCCTGCGGATGTACCCCGAGGTGGTGCGCAAGATCGCTCGGATCACGCTCATGGGCGGGGCGATCGGTCAGGGGAACGCGACCGCCGCCGCGGAGTTCAATGTGTGGCACGATCCCGAGGCGGCTCAGATCGTCTTCGACGCCCCCGTCCCGGTGACGATGTACGGCCTCGAGCCGTTCTACGAGGTCACCTGCGATCACGCGGACGCCGCGCGGCTCAGCGACTCACCGGAGCCGCTCAACCAATTCATCGGCGGGCTCCTCACCCACCTCGCTGGCACCACGGCGACGACCGACCGGGCCACCCCCGGCACCGTGGCGCTCGGCGATGCCGGGGCGGTCTGCGCCGTCCTCGACCCCGCTGGCGCGCAGGTCCGGCCCGCACCGGTGTCCGTATGCCTCGCCCCGGGGGTGACGCGCGGGCAGACCGTCGTCGACCTGCGCGGCTTCGCCGGCACCGACGACGCCGCTGCCCGGGATGCCCGCCCGCGTATCGACGTCGTCACGAACGCGGACGGCGCCCGGTACCGGGAGTTGTTCTTGAGCGTGTTGCCGTGAGCGGGCGCGTTTTCGTCGTCGGGTCGCTGAACATCGACACCGTGCACACCGTGCCCGCCCATCCCCGGGTGGGCGAAACGATCCACGCGGTCACCACCACGACGATGCCCGGCGGGAAGGGTGGGAACCAGGCCGTTGCCGCGGCCGCCGCGGGGGCGCCGACCACCATGGTCGGCGCCGTGGGGGACGACGGCGGCCGGTACCTCGAACACCTCGGCCGCGCCGGGGTGGATACCAGCGGGGTGCGGGGCGCGGCGGGGTTAGCAACCGGCGCGGCCACGGTCATCGTGAACGTGGAGGGGGACAACTCCATCATCGTCACCTACGGGGCCAACGGCGCGGTATCGGCGGATCAGCTTGCGGCGATCACCCTTCGCCCCGGCGACGTCGTCTCGTTGCAGTTCGAGCTTCGCGATGACGTGCTGCGGGCGGCGGCGACGTGGGCGAAGGAGGCCGGGGCGACGTTGATCGTCAACCCCTCCCCCTGGCGCGCGGGCCTGGATGCGGTGTTGGCCCTCTGCGACCTCGTCATCGCAAACGAACTCGAAGCCACCGATCTGCCCGCCGCGGTTCCCACCGACCGGATCTGCCTCACCCTCGGCGGGGACGGCGCCCGCTGGGGCGACCTCTCCGCCCCGGCCCCCGCGATCGACCCCGTGGATACCACCGGTGCGGGGGACGCATTCGCCGGCACGCTCAGCGCCCGCCTCGCCCTCGGTTCCCCGCGCGCGGCGGCGCTGCGGGAGGCGGTCGCGGCCGCGAGCGAACTGTGCCTGCGACACGGCGCCCAGCAATGGCGCAGCTAACTCACCCCCGCCCGGAGATAATTGCCCCATGATCTCTAGAGGGGAAACCACCGCAACGATCCTCGACGTCGCCCGCCGCGCCGGGGTCTCCCGCACCACCGTCTCCCGGGTGCTCAACGAGCCGGACCGGGTCTCCCCGGGTACCCTCCAGCGTGTGCGGGCGGCGGTCGCGGACCTGAAGTACGCGCCGAACACCGTCGCCCGCGGTCTGCGGTCCGGGCGCACCGGCCTCGTTGCTCTCCTCGTCGGCGACATCTCCCAACCCTTCCACGGCGCCCTCGCCCAGGCGGTCGCGGCGGCCGCCGAGGCACGCGGCCTCGGCGTCATCCTCTACGACCTGGGCCACAGCCGCACCCGGCTCCAGGACGTGCTGAACAAGCTGCCCGGCCAGGGCGTGGACGGGATCATCATCGCCACCGCCGACGACATCTCCGCCCCAGAGATCCGCGCCGCCCTCGCCCACTGCCTCGAGAGCCACATCGCCGTCGTCACCGGGATGGAATTGTTCGACGACGACGCCGTCGCCGCCGTCAACTTCGACCCCGCGGCCGGTTCTCGGCTCGCGGTCGAGGCCCTCGCCGAGGCGGGAAAGCACGCCCCCGCTCTCCTGGTCGGCGACGCCGCCAGCCCGCTCGCCCGCCACCTCGCCCGCGGGGCACCCACGGCTCTCCTCGTCGAGGCGGGCTACTCCTTCGACGGCGCGGGCCGGGCTGCCCGGGAGCTGCCCCGGGAGGTGGATTCTGTGATCGCCGCTACGTTGCCGATGGCGATCGGGGCGTGGAACGCCCTCGCCGGGGAGGGGCGGGACCTGCCCCTGATCCTGTGCGAGGACACCCCGCTCGCGGCGCACGTGCGCCCCTCGTTCACCACCGTCGCGATCGCCCCAGAAACGCTCGGCGCCGAGATGGTACGGCTCGTGAGCCTGCCCGCGCAGGCGGACCCCCCGCCGGTGCTGAACCCGGAGCTGGTGCGCCGGGAAACCTTCTAGCCGCGCACGAGCCGGGGGTGGGAGTGCGAGGCGGATCACCCACCTAAACCCGCGACGCCGCGAGGCCCGCGGCTGATTCCGTCACGAGCACTACCACAAGGGGTCTAAAATGGGAACGAATCTGTACTTCTCCAGCAATGTGGGTTGGGGTTGTTAGTACTGCCGAGGAGGCTTGATCGTGTCTGCACCGCCAGCAGCACCTGCGGCGCCGAAGAAGAAGCGCGGCATCGGCACCCTATATCGCGGCCATGAAGGAATGTGGTCGTGGGTCGCGCACAGGGTGACCGGGATGCTCATTTTCCTTTTCCTGCTCGTTCACGTACTCGATACCGCGCTCGTGCGGGTCGACCCCGAGCTCTATAACAGCGTCATCGGGCACTACCAGACGCCGATCATGGGGCTCGGCGAAGCCGGCCTCGTCGCCGCGATCGTCTACCACGCCTTCAACGGCGTGCGCGTGTTCTTCGTGGACTTCTCCACGTGGGGAGCGCGCCACCAGCGCCTGCTGTTCTGGATCGTCATCGGCCTGTTCGTCGTCACGATGGCCGGGTTCCTCCCCCGCCACCTGATGAACGTGTTCGGGGGTTAATCATGAACAACGTCAAAGTCGCGCTTCCCAACGACCCGTACACCCGGCGCACATCGACCCGCGGGAACTTCGAACTCTACGGGTGGATGTTCATGCGCATCTCCGGGGTCGTGCTCATCGTGCTCATCTTCGGGCACCTGTTCATGAACCTCATGGTCGGCGAAGGGGTGAACGCCCTCAACTTCGGTTTCGTCGCCGGCAAGTGGGCGAGCCCGTTCTGGCAGATCTGGGACCTGCTCATGCTGTGGCTCGCGATGCTGCACGGCACCAACGGGGTCCGCACCATCATCAACGACTACGCCGAACGCAACGGTACCCGGGCGGTGTTGAAGGTCCTCACCTACGGCGCGTGCGCGATCACGATCGTGCTCGGCACCCTGGTGATCTTCACCTTCGACCCCTGCCCCGCCGGCGCAGCCGCCGAACTGCTGCCCTCGTTCTGCCGAGCCTGACCCTAGGAGAAACGCAATAATGCAGACACACCGCTACGACGTCGTCATCGTTGGCGCCGGTGGCGCCGGCATGCGCGCGGCCCTGGAATCCTCGAAACGGACGCGCACCGCCGTCATCACCAAGCTCTACCCCACCCGCTCCCACACGGGGGCTGCGCAGGGGGGAATGTGCGCCGCGCTGGCGAACGTGGAGGATGACAACTGGGAATGGCACACCTTCGACACCGTCAAGGGTGGGGACTACCTCGTTGACCAGGACGCCGCGGAAGTGATGGCCAAGGAGGCCATCGACGCCGTCCTCGACCTGGAGAAGATGGGCCTGCCGTTCAACCGCACCCCCGAGGGGCGCATCGACCAGCGCCGCTTCGGCGGTCACACCCGTAACCACGGGGAAGCCCCCGTGCGCCGCTCCTGCTACGCCGCGGACCGGACCGGGCACATGATCCTGCAGACGCTGTATCAGCAGTGCGTCAAGCACGACGTGGAGTTCTTCAACGAGTTCTACGTCCTCGACCTGCTGCTGCTCGACGACGAGGAGAAGGGCAACGGGGACAAGCGGGTCGCCGGGGTCGTCGCCTACGAGCTCGCGACCGGCGAGATCCACGTCATCCAGGCCAAATCGGTGGTGTTCGCGACGGGCGGGGCGGGCAAGATCTTCAAGACCACCTCCAATGCCCACACCCTCACCGGGGACGGCATGGCGATCACCTTCCGCAAGGGCCTGCCGCTGGAGGACATGGAGTTCTTCCAGTTCCACCCCACCGGGCTCGCCGGGCTCGGCATCCTGCTGTCCGAGGCGGCCCGGGGTGAGGGCGGGATCCTGCGTAACGCCGATGGGGAGCGCTTCATGGAGCGCTACGCCCCGACGATCAAGGACCTCGCCCCGCGGGATATCGTCGCCCGCTCGATGGCGAACGAGGTCCGCGAGGGCCGGGGCGCGGGGCCGAACAAGGACTACGTGCTCCTCGATCTCACCCACCTCGAACCCGAGCACATCGACGCGAAACTCCCCGACATCACCGAGTTCGCCCGCACCTACCTCGGGGTGGAGCCCTACACCGAGCCGATCCCGGTGTTCCCCACCGCCCACTACATCATGGGCGGGGTGCCCACGAACGTCGAGGCGGAGGTGCTGCGCAACAACGAGGACATTGTGCCGGGGCTGTACGCGGCCGGCGAGGTCGCGTGCGTATCGGTGCACGGGTCGAACCGGCTGGGCACGAACTCCCTGCTCGATATCAACGTTTTCGGGCGCCGCGCCGGCATCGCCGCCGCGGAATACGCCAGCAGGGCCGACTACGTCGAGCTTCCGGAGAACCCCGAAGCGCTCGTCACCGCCGAACTCAAGGCGATGCTCGCCCGTGACGTGGGCGAGCGGGTCGCTGACATCCGCCGGGACCTGCAGGAGACGATGGACGCCGACGTACAGGTGTTCCGCACCGCCGAAACGCTGCTCAAGGCGCAGGCGGAGGTGCAGGAACTGCAGCAGCGTTACAACCGGGTCTCGGTGCAGGATAAGGGCAAGCGGTTCAACACCGAACTCATGGAAGCCTTCGAGCTCGGTTTCATGCTCGACCTCGCCGAATCGGTCATCGCTGCGGCCCTGAACCGGGAGGAATCCCGCGGCGGGCACTACCGGGAGGACTTCCCCGCCCGCGATGACGAGAACTGGATGAAGCACACGATGGTGTACCGCGTCGAAGACGAGGGTGGGGAGACGGATGCGGCCGGGATTGCTCCCCACCACTTCGAGATTGACTACAAGCCGGTAGTGGTCACCCGCTACCAGCCGATGGAGCGTAACTACTGATGACTGCGACAGCTGACGCCGTGACTCAGTTCACGGTCACTTTGAAGATCGAGCGGTTCAATCCCGACGCGGAGAACCCGCAGAGCTACTGGCAGGAGTTCCAGGTCCCGGCGGAGGGAACCGACCGGCTGCTGGACGCCCTGCACAAGATCAAGTGGGATGAGGACGGTTCGCTCTCCTTCCGCCGCTCCTGCGCGCACGGGATCTGCGGATCCGATGCGATGCGGATCAACGGCCGGAACCGACTCGCGTGCAAGACCCTGCTGAAGGATCTCAACCCGGACAAGCCGATCACGGTGGAACCGCTCAAGGGCCTGCCGGTGGAGAAGGACCTCATCGTGGACATGGAGCCGTTCTTCGCCTCCTACCGCGAGATCATGCCCTTCCTCATCACCGACGGCACCGAGGAGCCCACGCGCGAGCGGGTCCAATCCCCCGAGCAGCGCGCGATCTTCGACGATACGACCAAGTGCATCCTGTGCGCGGCCTGCACCGCCTCCTGCCCGGTGTTCTGGGCGGACGGGCAGTACTTCGGCCCCGCGGCGATCGTCAACGCCCACCGGTTCATCTTCGATTCCCGGGATGAGGGCGGCGATCAGCGCCTGGAGATCCTCAACGACAAGGAAGGGGTGTGGCGCTGCCGCACGACCTTCAACTGCACCGAGGCCTGCCCTCGCGGCATCGAGGTCACCAAGGCGATCGCGGAAGTGAAGCGGGCGATGCTCACCCGCGCGTTCTAATCACGCGGGCGCTGCGCCAACTTCTCCTTGAGCTTGCCCAGTGGGCTGTCCGGGGTCGCGCGCACGAGCGGCGGCGGCCCGGCTGGTGCCGGGGTCGTTTCGACGGCGGCACCCTCGCCCGGGTAGATGTGACCATCGGGCTGGTTCTCGCGGGCGAGGTACTCCTTGATCCGCGCGATCCACCCGCCCGTGCGCGCGCGGCGCTGGCTGGCGTCGGCGGCCGCCTCGGTGGCCGAGTAGGCGTCGTTCGCTGCCGGTAGGGGCTGCACGAGCCCCGTGTACGCGCCGTACTCCCACTCGAGGGTCTCCGGGGCGGAGACGGACACGTAGTTCGGCGACTGGTCCTGGTGCTGGAGCATGTCCTTGGTGAGCTTCGGCGGGGCGGGGGGATCCGCCGTCCACGCCGCGGCCATGAGGGTGACCCGGGCGGCGATGTTGAGCCATAGAAGGAGCGTGGCCACCGCCCCCGCGGAGGCGAGCAGCGGGTTGTCGGAGACGTTCGCGACGACGCTCGTACCGAGGAACCGCAACGCCCCGGTGCCGACCGCGCCGAGCAACGCGCCGCGCCACAGTTGGGGCCACGGCACCCGGGCGCCAGCGAGCCCGCGGAAGAGCAACATGAGCACGCTCGCGTCGACGACGAGGCCGATGAGGATCGTCATCCCCTGCAGCACGAACCGCGTGTCGGGGATGATCCCCCAGTGCCCGATCGTCTCCTGGATCCAGTCGAAGGCCGCCCGGCCCCCGACGGAGAGCAGCGAGGTGAGGAGCACGGAGAGGGCGAGGCCGACGAACGCCCCGAGGTCCCGAAGTTTGCTGATCGCGAAGTTCTCCGCCGCGTTGTGCAACCCGAACATCGACCGCAGCGAGGTGCGCAGGGATTTCATTACCCGGGTCGCGGTGTTGAGGAGCACGAGCACGGCGATGACCCCGGTGATGCTCCAGCCCACGTCCGAGCCGAGGTTGTTCGGGTCGATCCCCTGCCCGTCCCCGGTGTCGATGACGCCGGGCAGGAGGTTGTCGATCTGGGTGAAGACGGCGTCGCGGAACTCCGGGTTACGGCGGAAGACCCCGACCATCGCCGTCAGCGCGATCGTCAGGGCGGCGGCGACGGAGAGCAGCCCGGTGAGGGCGATCCCGCCGGAGAGCTGCCCGCCCATGCCGGTGGAATAGCGTTTGAGGGCCCGGGCGACGCGTTGGCGCGCCCACCACTGACTCGCCGAGGTGACGAATCCCTTGAGTTTATCCACAACGATTCTCGCCTTCTTCCGCTTTATCCCTGAAGGTGGAAGCTCTGGACTTTACGCCACATCTGCCCCTCGTGTTCAAACAAGTCGATCGCCGAAACGGTGAATTCGGCGCGGAAGCCCTTCATCTCTTCCTGCGCGCGATCCAACCGGGCGTCCTCCAGGTGGTGGGCGATCGTCACGTGCGGGTGATACGGGAACTGCAGTTCTTGGGCGAGCACGCCGTCGTTGATCCGCTCCTGCAGCGCGGTGCACTCATCCCAGCCCCGGCGCAGGGCCACGTAGACCACCGGCGAGACCGGCCGGAAGGTTCCCGTGCCGGTGAGCGACATCGTGAACGGGGGGTAGCGCGCGGCGACCCGCTCCAGCGCGAGCTGCACGTCGGGCAGCAGTTCGCCGTCGACCTCCGTCGGCGGCGCGAGCGTGA
>DATGUB010000109.1:0-29222 GCA_035301585.1 Beutenbergiaceae bacterium
TGACCACGCAGCCAGCGCGTGTGATCGTGAGTTACGGTGCGCAGCCACCGGTGCACGGTTCGTAATGGGCGGGCCAACGCCTGGCAGATACGTCATGCACTTTGCCCGCGGGCCCGTCTGAGTAGTGCGTTTGTGACGACCTGCGCCGAGGTAGATGCCGGCAAGCAGCACGCGGGTGCCTCCGCATCCTGGGCATCGGGCCCAGCTATGAGCTGTCGGGATCCCCGGGAAGGTGGGGCGGGAATTTCCCCGGCGGCCAGCGCCCGGTGTGGCTCCGCGGTGAGCGCAACGATGAGCACGTGGGCCTTTTCCGATTATTCATGCCCCTAGTCGTGATCTACCACGACCGGCGGTATAAGGAGTCAATCCGTGTGTCGATGAAGGTCCATGCGGGAATTCTTGTCTTCGCAGGAGTCACGAGCTCATTCTTTTGCTGTCGTCACACTGATGATGACGAACGCGAAAGAAGCAACAGTGCGTGAACGTCATCTTCGCTGATGAACCCCCGGCTCCCGTCGTCATCCAAAATACGGGTCAATACGTGGGCCGCCGTCGCCGGGAGCCGCTATCGAACGGGCTTCGCGCGCTGTTGAGGGGCTTGGCACTGCTATCGGTGCCATTGACAGCCCAGGTGCCGGCAGGCCTGGTTCAGGCATGGCTGCGACGGCGAATTGCGTGGTCAGGTCTGTGAAGCGAGGAGCTGGTCGATCGCGGGGGTAGAAAGAACTTGTTCGATGACCATCTGGGAAGCCCCGAGGATCCCGGCCTGCCCGGCGGACTTCGAGACGACGATCCGCAAGTGCTGCGTAGCGAGGGGGAGGGACCGGCTGTAGACCACCTCACGAATGCCCGCGAGAAGATGTTCCCCCACAGCGGCCACCTGGCCCCCGATGACGATCACCGATGGGTTGAGAAGGTTGACGACGCTCGCGACTACTTGGCCGATATCCCGGCCCGCTTCCCGAACCGTTTGCATCGCCACCGTGTCGCCCGCACGGACGAGTTCGACAATCCGCTGGGTGCGGTCGATCGAGTACCCCTTCTCGCGCAGGGCGTTGACGACGGCGTGACCGCTCGCGAGGGCTTCTAAACAGCCGAGGTTGCCGCAGAGGCACGGGACGTCGCTTGCTCGGGGCACGGCGATGTGACCGAGGTCCCCGGCCGAGCCTTGTTCCCCACGGCGAAGTTCGCCGTCAATGATCAGGCCGGCGCCGATGCCGGTGGCGACCTTGACGAAGATGAGGTTCTCGACGTCCGGCCAATGCGAATGATGCTCGCCCAGCGCCATGATATTCACATCGTTGTCAACGAGGATCGGAGCCGGGAAAGTGCGCTGGAGATAGCCTGGCACGTCGAAACCGTCCCATCCGGGCATGATCGGCGGGCTGATCGGGCGACCGATGTCGTGCTCGACGGGCCCGGGTAGGCCGATGCCCACCCCGATGACGTCCTCCAACGGCCGTCCGTGCTCCTCGAGCATCGAGAGGAACTCATCAGCCACCGTGTCCAATACCGGCTCAGGGCCCTTGCTGATCGAAATCTCGATCGAACGTTCGCTGAGTACCTGCGAAGCCAGATCGGTGACTGCGAGCCGTCCTTGGCTCGCACCCAAGTCGGCCACGAGGAGGACCCGTACGCCGGGGTTGAAGGAGAACGTTGCCGGTGGCCGTCCACCGGTGGACGATGCTTCCCCCGTCGGCACGATCAACCCGTGCTTCTGCAGCTCATCGATTCTGGCTGTCACGGTGGGTCGGGCGAACCCGCTCGCTGTGATGATATCGGCGCGAGTACGCGGATAACCGTCGCGCACGAACTGGAAAAGAGCACCGGCGGAGCGCGGGTCCGACTCTCGGGACCGCGCCGATCCCGGGGGGACGGACTTCAGTAAGGATTCATTCATGTGATAAGTAAACCACTAGGACTTATTTTGGTCACGTTTCGGTAGCGGCGCGGCTTTTTAGCGACTTTTGTTTGACACCTCTCATAAGCGGTGTTTAACATGGCGCTATGGTCATAGCAGACCCCAACTCCCAGTTATTACGTGTCACGGAACTCACGAAGCACTTCCCGGGCGCGAAGGCCCTCGACGGCGTGCACTTTGACGTACGCCCCGCCGAGGTCCATTGCCTCCTGGGGCAGAACGGGGCGGGGAAATCCACACTCATCAAAGTTCTCGCGGGCGCACACCTGCCCGATTCCGGCGAGATTCGCTGGAACGACGAAGTAGTCACGATCGACTCCCCGACGAAGGCGATCGAGCTCGGCATCGCGACGATGTACCAGGAACTCGACGTCGTCGACGGTCTCTCGGTCGCTGAAAACATCTATCTCGGGCACGAGCTCTCCCGTGGCGGTGTGCTGCGCCGGGCTGAGGCGCATGCCCGGACGAAGGAACTACTCCGGCGCCTCGGTCACCCGGAGATCCCGCCTGGCCGTGACGTCGGGCGCCTATCCGCAGCCGGCAAACAGATCGTCTCGATGGCCCGGGCACTCTCGCACGACGCGAAGGTCATCGTCATGGACGAGCCCTCCGCGGTCCTGGATCCGGAAGAGGTGCGCAACCTGTTCCGAGTGGTCGAGTCCCTCACCGCCAGCGGCGTGGCCGTTATCTATATCTCTCACCGGCTCGAAGAGATTCGCGCGATCGGTGACAGGATCACCGTGCTGAAAGACGGTAAGACGATCGCTGCGGGCCTCGAGGTCTCGGAAACCCCAACGGCTGAACTCATCCAGATGATGACCGGGCGCCACGTGGAGAGCGATTTTGGTGGCGCGCCCGTCGAAACGCCGGGGGAGGTGGTACTCGAGGTGAAGGACCTTGCGTTGGAGGGCATCTTCGACGACGTGAACTTCTCAGTGCGCGCCGGAGAAGTCGTCGGACTAGCCGGCCTCGTCGGCGCAGGCCGATCGGAAATACTCGAAACCCTATACGGCGCACGCAAGTCCACCAGAGGCTCGGTGACGGTCAAGGGACGCAAGGTGCGCCCGGGCGACGTCGGCAGCGCCGTCGCCCGTGGCATCGGGCTCGCCCCAGAAGAGCGCAAGAGTCAGGGATTGCTCCTCGATGAGCCTGTTTACCGGAACATCACCCTGTCGACGTTCGGTCGATTCGCGCATTGGGGAGTACTCGATGAACGGGCCGAGAAAAAGGCGGCCCGCGAGCAGATCCAAGCGCTCCAACTCTCCCCGCCGGACCCCAACCGCGCGATCAGAACCCTCTCGGGGGGAAACCAACAAAAGGCGATGCTTGCCCGCTGGCTGGTCCACGGTTGCGATGTTCTCCTGCTGGATGAACCGACACGCGGAGTCGACGTCGGCGCGCGCGCGGAGATCTATGGATTGATCCGAGCACTCGCACGGAGAGGGACGGCGGTGGTCGTCGTCTCGAGTGAGATCGAGGAAGTGCTCGGCCTCGCCGACCAGGTACTCGTCGTCGCCGATGGCGCAGTGGTCCACCAAGGGCCGGCGGATCAGATCAATGAGCACGGTGTGCTCGACCTAGTGATGGAAGGAACCTCTGATGAGTGACCACGTACCGGCAGGCAGCGCCGCCGGACCGGTCTCGGCCGACTCCCCACCGGAGCCGAGCCGCGACCTCGCACCACCGGAGCCGTCGAAGAAACGCAATATCCTCTCCAGCCTCGGCGGCGGGGGAGGGCTCGGGCGCAACCTCGGCCTGGTCGTGGCGTTGCTGCTCATCTGCGTCGTCGGCGCGATCACGTCGGGTGACCGATTCCTCGATGCGAACAACGTGTTGACGATCGTGCGGGGTGCCGCCGTCATCGGCGTGGTGAGCATCGGGGCAACGTTCGTGATCACCGCCGGCGGCATCGACCTCTCGGTCGGATCGGTGCTGGGCCTCGCGACCGTCTGGGCGACGACCCTCGCCACTCAGTCGATGGCCGCGGATCTGCACTGGATCGTCATGGTGTTCACCGCCGTGGCCGTCGGGGCCGCCGCCGGGCTCATCAACGGCGTGATCATCGCCTACGGCAAGGTGGTCTCGTTCATCGCGACGCTCGCGATGCTCATCGCAGCGCGCGGGCTGGCCGAAATCATTTCCGGACGGCGCACGCAACTCGTGAGTGACAGCGGCTTCAAGCAGTTCTTCAGCGGATCCGTGCTCGGCGTGCCCACGATCGTGTGGATCTTCATCGTCGTCGCCGCCCTCGCGTGGTTGCTGCTCAACCGCACGACGTTCGGACGACGCACGGTCGCCGTCGGCGGCAACGCCGAGGCCGCCCGCCTTGCCGGTATCAACGTCAAGCGCCACATCGTCTACGTCTTCACCCTGTGCGGGCTCACCGCAGGGATCGCTGCTGTGATGATGATGGGGCGCACCGATGCCGGCTCCTCGACGAACGGGATGCTGTACGAACTCGACGCGATCGCCGCGGTCGTCGTCGGCGGCACGCTCCTCATCGGGGGCCGCGGGACGATCATCGGCACCGTGTTCGGCGTGCTCATTTTCCAGACCCTGATGAACATCTTCGTACTCAACAACCTATCCACCTCTGTGCAGTCGTTGGTCAAGGGCGCGATCATCGTGCTCGCGGTCATCTTGCAACAACGGTTCGCACTGCGTGCCAAATCCACTTGATCCGCCTCGCCATCGCGAGGAGGGCATCCACCAACCAACCAAGGAGAAAATACTCATGACCGCATCAACGACGTTGCGTCGGCGCGTGATCGCGCCCTTCGCAGTGCTGGCCTCTGCCGCATTGATCGCGTCCTGCACATCCAACACCCCGGACACGCAAGATGACGGCGGCGGCGACAACGGCGATAGTGCCGCAGCAGCTGGCAGCAGTAACGACGAACCGGGGGAAACCGTAACGATCGGGTTCTCTGCACCCGCTGCTGACCACGGCTGGATGGCGGCGATGACCACGCTCGCCGAACAAGAAGCGGACAACTTCGAGGACATCGAACTGCTCGTCGCCGAGGGGACCAACGACGTCAACCAGCAGATCAGCCAGATCGAAACCTTCATCAACAACGACGAGATCGACGTCATCGTCGTCGTACCGTTCGACGGCGCCCCGCTCACCGGCGTCGCGCTGGATGCGATGCACGCGGGGATCCCGGTAGTGAACGTCGACCGTGAGTTCTCGGACGAGAACGCCTCTCGCGTGACGGTACTCGGCGACAACTACGGAATGGGAGTTTCCGCCGGTGAGTACATCTGCGAGCGGCTGGAGGACGCCGCCGATCCGGTGATCGCTGAGATCGCCGGGATCGACAACCTCCCGCTCACCCAGGACCGCAGCCAGGGATTCGAAGACGCGCTCGCCGAGTGTGACCTGGACGTCGACCACCGAGTAGCCGCGGACTTCACCGTCCAGGGCGGCGAAGAGGCAACCTCGAACCTGCTGCAGGCAGCTCCCGAGATCGACGCGATCTGGAACCACGATGATGACCAGGGCGTCGGCGTGCTCTCGGCGATCGAGAACGCCAACCGCGACGAGTTCTTCCTCGTCGGTGGTGCAGGATCGGCAAACATGATGCGCGAGATCCAGGAAGGGGACTCCGTCGTCGAAGCGACGGTGATCTACCCGGCCACCCAGGCCGCCGATGGCGTGCGCATCGCTCGCCTCCTCG
The DNA here is from genome assembly GCA_035301585.1 of Beutenbergiaceae bacterium. Lineage (GTDB taxonomy): Bacteria > Actinomycetota > Actinomycetes > Actinomycetales > Beutenbergiaceae > HY158. The sequence goes on from DATGUB010000109.1 coordinate 5,602, forward strand.
GTCAGGAGAAGGCCATGTCCGACCTCGTCGAGAACGAGATGCCCGGCCTCATCCGGCTGTACGCGCCCGTCGTGACCGGTGACAACGTCGACGAATACATCGACTCGGCATTCGAGTCCTGAGGTATCGGTGGTGCGCCGGGGAGCTCTCCCGGCGCACCGCCGCTGGCCGGTGCCCTCATATCCACGGCACCGGCCACGGAATTCACATAAGGAGATACATCTATGAGCAAGCGTGAGGGGCGGCTCGGGGTAGCCATGATCGGCTACTCGTTCATGGGCCGAGCCCACTCCCAGGGGTGGCGCGTAGCGCCCCGGTTCTTCGATCTGCCGCTTGATCCAGAAATGGGAGTGCTCGTCGGGCGCAACGAGGAGCGGGCGCGCGCGGCCGCTGACAAGCTCGGCTGGCGCGACGTCGAAACCGACTGGCGACGCGTCCTCGAGCGGGACGATGTCGACCTCGTCGACATCTGCACGCCGGGGGATACGCATGCGGAGATCGCCGAGGCGGCGTTACAGGCGGGCAAGCACGTGCTCGTGGAGAAGCCGATGGCCAACTCCGTCCCGGAGGCGGAGAGGATGTTGCACGCGGCGGTGGCGGCGCGCCGTCAGGGCGTGCGATCCATGGTCGGTTTCACCTACCGGCGCGTACCCGCGTTGCAGTTGGCCCGCGACCTCATCGCCGAAGGCCGCATCGGTGAGGTGCGCCAGGTACGCGCGCAGTACCTGCAGGACTGGCTCGCCGACGCTGACGCGCCGCTCTCGTGGCGGCTCGACAAGGAGAAGGCGGGCTCGGGCGCCCTGGGCGATATCGGCGCACACATCGTCGACCTCACGCAGTTCATCACGGAGCAACGCTTCGCGCAGGTCTCTGGCCTGCTCAACACCTTCGTCAAGGAGCGGCCCGTCGCCGAGAGCTTCAGCGGACTCAGCGGTGTGGGCGGGTCGGAGGTCGGCCCGGTCACGGTGGATGACGCGGCAATGATGATCGCCCGTCTGGACAGCGGCGCGCCAGTTGTGCTCGAGGCGACTCGGATGGCGTGGGGCCGCAAGAACGCGATGCGGATCGAGGTCAACGGTACGCAGGGTTCCCTCGCCTTCGACTTTGAAGACATGAACGTGCTCGAACTGTTCGACGCCGCCGACGGCGCCCGCACCGCGGGCTACCGGCGGATCCTCGTGACCGAGCCGGAGCACCCCTACGTCGAGGCGTGGTGGCCCGCCGGCCACGGCCTGGGGTACGAACACGGATTCACGCACCAAGTGGTCGACCTCGTCGGAGCGATCGCGAATGGAACAGACCCCCGCCCCTCGTTCGAGGACGGCCTGCACGTACAGCGCGTGCTCGATGCGGCGGAACGCTCGAACGCCGCCGACGGCGAGCGCATCAACCTCCCGGCCACTACCGAGGACGACCCGAGTACGAACGCGGGCCAGACGCCCGCGACGACAGGAAGGTAGAAGTCTCATGGCACGACCTATCACTCTCTTCACCGGCCAATGGGCCGACCTGCCCTTCGAGGAGGTGGCCCGCCTGGCGGGGGAATGGGGCTACGACGGCCTCGAAATCGCCTCCTGGGGAGACCACCTCGACCCGTGGCAGGCCGCCGAGGACGACGCGTACGTCAAGAACCGCCTCGACATCCTGGAAGAGAACGGTCTGAAGGTCTTCGCGATCTCGAACCACCTCAAGGGTCAAGCGGTGTGCGATGACCCGATCGATCAGCGCCACCGGGACATCCTGCCCGACAGGATCTGGGGCGACGGCGATCCCGAAGGGGTGCGCCAACGCGCCGCGGAGGAACTCAAGGTCACCGCGCGAGCCGCTGCCCGGCTCGGCGTGAACACCGTCACCGGCTTCACCGGCAGCGCCATCTGGAAATACGTCGCGATGTTCCCGCCGGTATCAGAAGACCTCATCGAGGCGGGTTATCGGGACTTCGCCGACCGGTGGAACCCGATCCTTGACGTGTTCGACGAAGAGGGGGTCCGGTTCGCGCTCGAACCCCACCCCTCGGAGATCGCCTACGACTACTGGACGACGCAGCGCACCCTCGAAGCGATCGGACATCGGGAAGCGTTCGGCATCAACTGGGACCCCTCCCACTTCACCTGGCAGGACTTGGACCCCGTGGGCTTCCTGTGGGACTTCCAGGACAAGATCTTCCACGTGCATTGCAAGGATTCGAAACGCCGGCTCGTGAACGGGCGCAATGGGCGGCTCGGTTCCCACCTGCCGTGGGCCGACCCGCGGCGCGGTTGGGACTTCATCTCCACCGGGCGCGGGGACGTGCCGTGGGAGGACGCGATCCGGATGCTCAACACGATCGGCTACGAGGGCCCCCTCTCAGTCGAGTGGGAGGATGCGGGCATGGACCGGCTCGTCGGGGCTCCGCAGGCGCTGGAGTTCGTGCGCAGCCTTTCCTTCAGCCCATCGGATGCGGCCTTCGACGCGGCCTTCTCCACCCGCTGATCCGAGAAACAACGCCCCTGCGGCCCCGCTCCGGCGATGAGTCATCACTTCGCCGGGCCGGGGCCGCTGTCATCTGAAAATTCTGACCAAAGACCTACACGAAACCGAGAGTACTAGGTACTCTTGGTGTATGAGCGACTACACCCCTCCCATCAAAGACATAATGTTTGCCTTGGAGCACGTCGTCGGCTACCCCGACATCGCCAAGCTCCCGGGTTTCGAACACGCTGACTTGGAAAGCGTCGGCGATGTGCTCGACGCGTTCGGCGAGTTCGCAGCAGAGATCGTTGCCCCGACCAACCGTTCCGGCGACCTCCAGGGGGCCGTGCTCGGTGATGACGGCACCGTCACTACTTCGCCTGGTTTCAAAGAGGCATACCAGCAGTACGTGGAATCCGGCTGGGGAGCGGTGCCCCTGCCCGAGCAATACGGCGGCGGCGATTTCCCCCGCACCGTGGGCCTCGTCATCCACGAGCTCCTCAACTCCGCGAACATGGCCTTCGCCCTCGCCCCGCTCCTCGGTCAGGGCGCGATCGGTGCGCTGCTCGCCTACGGCAGCGAGGAGCTCAAGGACCAGTACCTGCCGAACATGGTCTCCGGCGAGTGGGCCGCCACGATGAACCTCACCGAACCGCACGCCGGCACCGACGTCGGCGCGCTCACGACCCGGGCCGTCAAGCAAGGCGACGGCACGTACGCCATCACCGGTCAGAAGATCTTCATCACCTTCGGCGATCACGACCTCACCGATCAGATCATCCATCTCGTGCTCGCGCGCACCCCCGATGCCCCCGCGGGCACGAAGGGGATCTCCTGCTTCATCGTTCCCAAGGTCCTCGTGAACGACGACGGCACGCTCGGTGGCCGCAACGGCGTCACCACCGTTTCGCTCGAGGAGAAGATGGGCATCCACGGCTCCCCGACGGCGGTGCTCGCCTACGAGGACGCTACCGGCTACCTCATCGGTGAGGAGAACGAGGGGATGCGCATCATGTTCAACATGATGAACTCCGCTCGCCTGTCCGTCGGCGTCCAAGGGCTCTCCGTCGCCGAGCGTGCCTACCAGGACGCCCTTGCGTACGCGAAGGAGCGCAAGCAGGGCAAGGCGGTCGGCGCGACCGAACTCTCGCCGATCATCGACTTCCCGGACGTGCGCCGCATGCTCATGACCCAAAAGGCCTACATCGCTGCGATGCGCCGGATCGTGCTGCTCAACGCCGCCTATATCGACCGATCGACGAACGACCCCGATGAGCAGATCCGCGAGCGTGCCGACGAGATGGTCGGCCTGCTCACCCCGATCTCCAAGGCGTTCGGCACCGACCTCGGCAATGAACTCACCTCGCTGGCGATGCAGGTCTTCGGGGGGATGGGCTACATCGAGGAGACCGGCGTGGCCCAGTACTACCGCGACGTTCGCATCGCCGCGATCTACGAGGGCACCAACGGAATCCAGGCGATGGACTTCGTCGGCCGGAAGATGCCGGTGCGGATGGGCCAGTCCTTCATGGAATTCATCGCCGAGATGAAGGACGTCCTGCCTGAACTCGAGGCGGCCGGAGAGGACTTCGCCTCGATCCAGAAGAACCTCGAGAAGGGCATCGACGGACTGGAGAAGGTCACCGGGTGGATGCTGCAGACCGGCCAGGCCGATCCCAACTCGGTGCTCGCCGGCGCCACGCCCTTCGTGCGGGTCTGGGGCCTGGTCGTCGGGGGCTGGCTCATGGCCAAGTCCGCTCTCGCCGGGCGCGGGAACGCCGAGCACGCCAAGGAGCAGCTCGTTCTCGCGAGGTTCTACGCCGAACAACTTCTCCCGCAGGCCGCGGGCCTGATGGGATCCATAACCGCGACCTCCCGCGACCTCTTCGCCCTCGAGGACGGCGAGCTCTAGCCGGTCCCGGCACCAGGGGCGCGTCAGGCGCGGGGCGACCCGGCCTGGCGTGCTCTTTGCCGTGCGCTCGGGAGAGTAATTTTGAATCATTCAAAATAACTAGTAGCATGGAGGCATGTCCACCGTTCCTGCCTCCACCGCCGAGGATCTCGCTACGCGGGTCCTGCATGGTGCGGGCCTTCGCACGACGGCCCCCCGCCGTGCGGTGCTCACCGTTCTGGAAAGCGGCGGGCATCACGAGGCGGCAGACGTGTTCGAGCGGGTCCGTGAGGAGCTCCCGGGCACCTCGCTCCAGGCTGTTTACGGGGTGCTCGGTGCTCTCACCGACGCAGGGATCGCTCGAAAGATCGAACCGGAAGGCGGTCCGGCGCTGTTCGAAATGCGCCGAGGTGACAACCACCATCACCTTCTGTGCATGAGCTGCGGCCGGATCGAAGATGTGCCGTGCGTCATCGGGCAAGCCCCGTGCTTGACCCCGGTGCACGACCTCGGCTTCCGAGTGCACGCCGCGGAAGTGACGTTCAAGGGGCTGTGCCCTGAGTGTCACGAGGCGCAGAGCCGACCGGAGCAGGACTGAGCAAGCCAGCAAAGCAACAAGAAGAAAGAGAAAATTGTCGCAACAAAAGATCACGACTACCCAAACCGGTTCGCCGATTTCGAGTGACGAACACTCCCTGACCGTTGGCCCGAACGGCCCCACGGTCCTGCACGACCGGTACCTCGTCGAGAAGCTCGCAACCTTTAACCGGGAGCGCGTGCCCGAGCGGAACCCGCACGCGAAGGGCGCGGGAGCATTCGGTGAATTCGAAGTCACCGAGGATGTTTCGAAGTACACCCGCGCGGCGTTCCTGCAGCCCGGCGCGAAGTCCGAAATGCTCGCCCGCTTCTCCACCGTTGCCGGGGAGCAGGGCTCCCCGGACACCTGGCGCGACGTCCGGGGATTCTCGCTCCGGTTCTACACCACCGAAGGCAACTTCGACATGGTCGGTAACAACACCCCGACCTTCTTCATCCGGGACGGCATCAAGTTCCCGGACTTCATCCACTCCCAGAAACGCCTGGGCGACTCCGGCCTGCGCGATGCGGACATGCAGTGGGACTTCTGGACCCTCTCGCCCGAATCCGCTCACCAGGTCACCTACCTCATGGGTAACCGCGGGCTCCCGCGCAGCTGGCGGGAGATGAACGGCTACGGGTCGCACACCTACTCCTGGTTCAACGCCGACGGCGAGCAGTTCTGGGTGAAGTGGCACTTCCTCTCCCAGCAGGGTGTGGAGACGATCTCTAACGATGAGGCCGCGAAGATCGCCGGTGACGACGCTGACTTCCACCGCCGCGACCTGTTCGAGGCCATCGCCGCGGGCGACTTCCCCAAGTGGGACGTCTACGTGCAGATCATGCCGTACGAGGACGCGAAGACCTACCGGTACAACCCCTTCGACCTCACCAAGACCTGGCCGAAGGCGGATTACCCCCGCATCAAGGTGGGAACCTTCACCCTCAACCGCAACCCGGAGAACTTCTTCGCGGAGATCGAGCAGGCGGCGTTCTCCCCGGGCAACACCGTGCCGGGCACCGGGATCTCCCCGGACAAGATGCTCATGGCCCGCGTGTTCTCCTACCCCGACGCGCACCGCTACCGGGTGGGCTCGAACTTCAACCAGCTCCCAGTGAACGCGCCGCGTGCCTCTGAAGCGCACAACTACATGCACCAAGGTCACATGCAATACCACTTCCCGCCGGCATCGCAGCGGGTCTACCACCCGAACTCGTTCGGCGCCGCTGGTGGGCCGGCCGTCGACCCGGCCGCCGGGGCGGAGGCGACCTGGGAGGCCGACGGCGAGCTCGTTCGCTCGGCCTACACCCTGCGCGAGGATGACGACGACTTCGGTCAGCCCGGCATCCTGTACCGCGAGGTGTTCACCGACGAGATCCGCGAGGAGTTCCACGAAACTCTCCTCGGGCAGGCGAACGCCATCACCATCGCGGAGATTCGCGAACGCTTCTTCCAGTACTGGACGAACGTCGATGAGAACCTCGGCGCGATCCTCCGCAAGAAGTACGACGCTGAAGCGCCGGAACCGCACACGGTTCCGCGTGAGGTGTAAGCACTGACCTCGGCCATTGAGGCGCCCGTGCTCGACGGGGTAGTTGTACCGTGAGGTATGGCTACCCCGTCGACTATTTTCACCATCGGGCACTCGACCCACCCGATCGAGGAGTTCATCGACATCCTCGGCGCGCACGGCGTGCGGCGCCTCGTCGACGTCCGGACGATTCCCAAATCCCGCAGGAACCCGCAGTTCGGGTCCGATGCTCTCGCCGCCAGCCTTCGTCACGCCGGGATCACCTACCGCCATGTGAAAGAACTCGGCGGCCTGCGCCACCGCCGCAAAGACAGTCCCAATGGCGCCTGGCGGAACGCCTCGTTCCAGGGCTACGCCGACTACATGCTCACCGAGGAGTTCAACGCCGCGGTCGATGACCTGCTCGCCCGCGGCCACCACAACGACCTCGCGATCATGTGCGCCGAGGCGGTGCCGTGGCGGTGCCACCGATCCCTCATCGGCGACGCCCTGCTCGTTCGCGGGGCGAAGGTGCGCGACATCTTCTCTGCGACGAGCGCGAAGCCGCACACGCTCACCTCCTTCGCCCGCGTCGAAGGGGAACGGATCACGTACCCGCCCGAGGCGCTCGACACGTAGCATTGTGCAAAGCAACATTTCCGCAAATGCGCATGAGTGGAACTGTTGTTTTTGTTGTTATGGTGGCGGGGGTTATTGGGTAGTTAGTGACAGGAGCAACGACGTGGTTTTCGATGTGTCTCGGCTCAGCGAGCCAGATTTCGTCTCAGAGAATCGACTGCCTGCGCATTCGAGCCACCGGTATTTCAAAGACTGGTCTGAAGCCGACATCGCGCACAGCAGCTTCATCACCTCGTTGAACGGGATCTGGAAGTTCCATTACGCAAAGAACTTCTCCGGTGTGGTTCCCGGGTTCGAAGCCACCGACTTCGACTCCCGCGAATGGGACGACATCCCCGTCCCGGCCCACATCCAACTCCACGGCTACGACCGCCCCCAGTACGCGAACACGCAATACCCGTGGGACGGCGTGGACGAGATCGTGCCAGGGGAGATACCGCAACGGTTCAACCCCGTCGCGAGCTACATCACGACCTTCGCCCACGACGAGCCGCTCGCCCCCGGCGAACGCCTCACGATCACCTTCAACGGCGCCGAGAGCGCGATCGCGCTGTGGTTGAACGGCACCTACATCGGCTACGCCACCGACTCCTTCACGCCCTCGGAGTTCGACCTCACCGGCGCGGTCGTGCCCGGCGAGAACAAGCTCGCCGCGCAGGTCTTCAAATGGACGAGCGGATCCTGGCTCGAGGATCAGGACTTCTTCCGCTTCTCCGGGATCTTCCGAGACGTCACCCTCAACCGCATGCCCGCGGTGCACCTGGAGGACCTCCACGTCACCACCCCGCTCAGCGACGACTTCTCCCGGGCGACGGTGAAACTGAAGACCCGCCTCACCGGGAGCGGCCGGGTCACCGCCGTGCTCGAGGGAGTGGGGGAACTCCACGACGACGGCGAGGGAGCGCTCGAGATCGCCGTCGAGGATCCCCGGCTGTGGAGCTCGGAGGATCCGCACCTGTACAACCTGCGGATCGAGGTGTACGACGAGGGGGAGAACCTCACCGAAGTCGTGCCCCAAAACGTCGGTATCCGGCGGTTCCGGCTCGAGGACGGGTTGCTGAAGATCAACGGCGAACGAATCGTGTTCAAGGGCGTGAACCGGCACGACTTCGGCCTGCAGGGGCGCGTCATCACCCGGGAGGAGACGGAAGCGGACATCCGCACCCTGAAGGCCCTCGGGCTCAACGCCGTGCGCACGAGCCACTACCCGAACAACACCTATTTCTACGAACTGTGCGACGAGTACGGCCTGTACGTCATCGACGAGATGAACCTCGAGACCCACGGCGTGTGGGATCGCATCCACTACGCGGGCGGGGATGAAAGCGAATCAGTGCCGGGGGATAAGCCCGAGTGGCTGCCCGCGCTCATGGACCGCGCGGCGAGCATGGTGCACCGGGATAAGAACCACCCCAGCGTGGTGATGTGGTCGCCGGGGAACGAGTCCTACGGAGGGGAGAACCTCGCCCAGGTCACCGAATTCTTCCACGCCTTCGACGACCGCCCGGTGCAGTACGAGGGCCTGTACTGGGACCCGCGCCACCCAGACACCTCCGACGTGGTGAGCCACATGTACACCCCCGCCGCTGAGGTTGAAGAATTCCTTCAGACCCACCGCGATAAACCCTTCATCCTGTGCGAATACGCGCACGCGATGGGCAACTCGTTCGGCGCCGTCGACAAGTACACCGAACTCGCCTACCGCGAGCCGCTCTACCAGGGCGGGTTCATCTGGGACTTCGCCGACCAAGCGATCCTCCTGCGCGACCGCTACGGGAACGAGTTCTTCGGCTACGGCGGAGACAACCACGAAGCGCCGCACGACGGCGACTTCTGCGGTAACGGGATCCTCTTCGCCGACCACACGCCCAAGCCGTTCACGCAGGAAGTGAAATATCTGTACCAGGGGATCGTCACGAAGATCTCCCGCGAGCGCATCACGATCACCAACCGCCTGCTCTTCACCCGCACGTCCGCGTATGAGACGCGGGTGACGCTGCGGCGGGCGGGAGCAGTGTTGTCGGAGACGACTTTGGAAACCGATGTCGCCCCCGGAGCCACCGAGGCGTTCGCTAACCCCGTGGCCCTGCCGAGCATCCCGGGCGAGTACACGATCGACGTCACCTACCACCTGCGCACCCGCGAGCGGTGGGCGGAGGCCGGTTACGAGATCGCCGGCGACCAAGCGGTGTTCACCGCAGGCGCCCCGGCCCGGCCGAAGCCCGCGCCCGCGCCGACCCTCGTGCGCGGGTGGCACAACATCGGCGTGCACGGGGAGAACTTCTCGGCGTCGTTCTCGAAGGTCTTCGGGCAGATGCAGTCCTACCGATTCGGCACCACCCGATCCGGGGGCCGGGAGCTGCTCCGCTCGAGCCCGACGCCGAACTTCTGGCACGCGCCCACCGCGAACGAACGGGCGTGGGGCGCCCCCGCGACGGACGGTTCCTGGCTCCTGGCCAGCAGGTATATCCATTGGGAGAAGGCGTTCGGCAACCCCACCTGCGAGGAGCGGGAGCGCAGCGTCGCGGTCACGTATACCTACACCCTGCCCACGACCCCGGAAAGCAGCTGCACCGTGGAATACGACGTGCACGGCGACGGCGAAATCGTCGTCACCGTGCGGGTGAGCCCGGGCGAGGGCCTGCCGGACATGCCCGAGTTCGGGATGCTGTTCGAGGCGGATGCGGACCTGCAGCATCTGCGCTGGTACGGGGAGGGGCCCGAGGAGTGTTACGTCGACCGCCGACTCGGTGCCCGGCTCGACGTCTACGAACGAAACGTCAACGACCTCCTCACCCCCTACAACCGGCCGCAGGAAGCGGGCAGCCGCACCGGGGTCCGCTGGGCGGAAGTGCGCGATGAGCGGGGAACCGGGCTGCGTTTCGCTCACGAGGGGGAGATGGAGTTCTCCGCCCTGCCGTGGACCCCGTTCGAGATCGAGAATGCGCGCCACCACAGCGAGCTGCCCGCCTCGCACCGGACCGTGCTCCGCCCGGCGCTGATGCGCCGCGGAGTCGGGGGTGACAACACGTGGGGAGCGCAGACGCATCCGGAATACCGGTTGCCGCGCGGTGAGGAACTGGAGTTCCGCTTCAGCTTCCGCGGGGTGATGTAGGCACCCGGTTCGCTAGTACACCTCGCGGTAGCGGCGCCGCCGCGCCGCCAGGCGATCCGCCTCCGACTGATCAACGAGCCGGTACAGGTGCGTGGCAACGGAATCGATGAGCCGCCGGCTGAACTCGGCCGGATACGCGCTCGCATCCGGGGCCTCGGGCACGATCTCATCCACGAGACCGGTGGCGACGAGATCGCTCGCCCGGATCCCCTGGCGGGCCGCGAGCCGGGGGGCGTGAGCGGTCGAACGGTACAGGATCTCGCTCGCGGCCTCCAGCGGCAGCGGCACGAGAAAGGCGTTCTCCGCGCAGACCGTGCGGTCGGCGGGCAGCAGCGTGAGGGCGGAGACCCCGGTCCCGGCCCCGCACACCGCTGAGACGACGGGCGATCTCACCTGGGTGAGCGCCTCCACCGTCCGCGCGATCTCTCGGGCCATCCCGCCCTCCTCGGAGGCCGCCGTGACCTCTACGCCGGGAGTGTCGATGATCGTGAGGATCGGAAGGCGCATCTCATCGGCGATCTCGAACCCTCGCCTCGCCGCGGCCGAACCGGAGAGCGTGAGGACGTCTTCGGTCGCCGCGTCGCGGCTGTGCCCGATGAGCATGCAGGAAAAGTCCCGGAACTGGGCAAGCCCGACCAAGATCCCGCCCCGATATTCGGGTGCGTCCGTGCCCAGGAGCGGCACATAGGTCTCCGCCTCGAAACCGATGAGGTCGCGAAGCCGGGGCCGTTCGGGTCGTGTGCTCGCTTCGACCGAATCCCACGCGGGGCGCACGCGGGGTTCCGCCCCGGTCGGCGCCGAAAGGCCCCGCACGTGCGGGGGGCTGACGATCTGCAAGATGGCGTTCACCTCGGCTCGCAGCTCGGCGCGCGGCACGACGCGATCGACGACCCCCCGCTTCGCGAGGTTCTCCGCCGTCTGCACCCCTTCGGGCAACGGCTCGCCGGTGAGTGCCTCGACGACCCGCGGACCGAGCAGGCCGATGAGCGCCTCCGGCTCGGCAAGGGTGACCTGCCCCAGCGCACCCCAGGAGACCACCGGCCCGCCCGTCATCGGATCTCGCACATAAACGAGGTACGGCAGGCCCGCGCGGCGAAAATCGGTGAGCGCCTGCGAGATCTTCACCAGCTGCAAGAACGCCCGGGTACCCTCTTGCATCCGGGTCCCGCCCGAGGTCGGGGAAGCCAAGACCGGCAGGCGCTCCGCGTTGGCCCGCTCCAACGCACACACGATCCGTTCGCTCGCGGCCCGGCCGGTCGTGCCCGCGAGGAAATTGAACTCGCTGAGGATGACGGCGATCGGCCGCCCGGCGAGCGTTCCCTCGCCGGTGAGGACGGACTCATCGACGCCGCTGCGCTCGCGGGCACGGTCGAGTTGCCCCGCGTATTCGCCCGGATCGGCGACCGTAGGGGGCGGGCAATCCCAGGAGCGGAAGGAGCCCGGATCGAGCACGGCATCGATGAGTCCTCCAGCGGTGATCCGTGCCATCACGACCTTCTTTCGAATCTCGGGCGAACACCTCCCCGACCGGCCAACGGCGCCGCCCCCGCCGGTGGGCCGCGACGGTCGGCCGGCCCTGAGGTAGGCTCTCACCACGACCTTAGAGGTCCTCTCGAGCGTATTTCACGGCAGAAGTTGACAAAGATGACAGAGCTACTGTGCAAAAGAGTATGACCGATGCGTATCGCGTGCCGGTAAAAGAGTTCTTAGAAATGAGCGGGCTCCTCTCCTCGCGCATCCTCGCCGGTGAGGGCGGCACGGACCGGAGCGTCACGACGCTCAGTATCATCGAGACGCCCGATCTCGTGGAGAATCTCCAGCCGCACACCTTCGTGATGACGGGCGGCTTCCCGCTGAAACACCTCAACGGAAGCGGGGAGGTGACGACCGAGGGGCTCGTGGCGTTCATATCCCAACTCAACGACCTGCAGGTCGCGGGGATCGGGATCCAATTCGGCAGCCACCTCACGGGGCTTCCCCCGAAGGTGCTCGAGGTTGCCGATGAGTTGGATTTCCCCGTCGTCGAACTGCATCAAGATATCCCCCTCGACCGGCTCTTCGGCCATGCGATCGTCGAGCACTCGCAGATGCAGGCCGATGGGTTGCGCCGCACCGAGAAACTGCTGCTTCGCCTCGAACGACTCCTCCTGGAGGGGGCGGACGTGCAGCGGATCGGTGACCAGCTCGCCCACACCCTCGGCGTGGGAGTGCTCATCACCTCGAACGACGGCCGGGTGATGGCCGATGCGTTCACCGAAGCCATGCGCGAAGAGCTCCACGGGTGGGGGCTCTACGACGACACCGGCCGGTTCCGCGTGGAACAGGTGCGGCTCCTGCACATGACCGGCGACAAGGCGGGGAGCATCCTCGCCCAGCCGATCTTCGCCGCCGGCAGCGACCTCGCGCGCCTCGTCGCCTTCGCCCCCGGCGGGATCATCAGTGAAGACGTGCGGTACGCGCTGCAGCGCGCGGGTAACGTCGTGGCCCTCCTCATCACCCAGCAGAACGCGCTGGGCGCCGTCGAGAACAAATATCGCGGCGACTTCCTGCGCGACGTGCTCAGTGGCCGGTCCAAGAACCAAGAATATTGCGAGGAGTACGCCAGCGGGCTCGGCTGGGAGTTGGCGATGCCCTGCATCGTCGTCTCCGCCCAGATCGACCCCCAGGATCCGCGCGAACAGCCCGCCCCGACCCACCTGCGGCGGGCGTGGCAATCCCGGTTCCACGTCGCCTGGACCCAAGTGACCGCGCGGGAATCGAAACGCTTCCCGGTCGCGGACTTCTCCGACGAGGTCGTGGCGATCCTCGCGTTGCCGGAAGAGGACCTGACCGACCCCGCGGGCGCGGTCGCACGGCTGCAACGCATGGTGGAAGGCATCGTGCACCGGGTCTCCGGCGACCGGGGCGGCGGGCGCCGGCCCTTCTCGGTGGGAACGAGCCGGCTCGTGACGTCCTTCGAGCAACTGCCCGATGCCTACCAGCAGGCGCGGCGGGCGACCGAGGTGGGGCGACGGTTCACCGGGGGCAGCAGCACCTCCCATTTCGACGACCTCGGGATCCACCGCCTCATCGGGTTGATCCCCGACCGGCAGGAAATGACCGCGTTCGCCCAGGACATCCTCGGCGAGCTTGCGCGAGACACCCCGCAGGCAGAGGAACTGCGAACCACGTTGCAAGCACTCCTGGACAACAACCTCAACGTGGCGGAGACCTCCCGCGAACTGTTCATGCACTACAACACGATGCGCTATCGAATCGCGAAACTCGAGAAGATCCTCGGCCCCTTCGCAACCGATCCGAACCTCCGGTTGAACATCGCGGTGGCCCTACAGGTACGCCGGATCCAGGTCTGATCCGGCCCTCGTGGCAGGTTTCGCCGAAGAACCCGGGCCCAGGGTGTGAGTAACTGCCATGGAAAGCCGTTGCCGTAACGGAGAAACTGAGAGCAGCATCACCTTCAGCGCACGCATGCGGTGCAGTGAGTTAGTGGGGGTATCGAGCGAAGGAACGTTGAACTCGTCAAATCACCGTGACTCTTTACATAGGTGGCGCGGAACATTCGGCAACTATCGCCAACGGCCATCTGTGACGCCGACCACTAGGGTTGCTCGATAAGAGTCACACCACGGAGCAAAGGAGCGCCGTCCATGTCGTTGTTCACTTGGAAAGAAGTGCACGGGGGTAAAACGCCCCCGCCCGGGGAGTCGGTAGGCCCCCACGAACGAATGAGCTGGGGCCGCACGATCGGGATCGGAGCGCAACACGTCGTGGCGATGTTCGGGGCCACATTCGTTTTCCCCGTCGTGATGGGATTGGACCCCAACCTAGCAATCCTGTTCTCGGGGCTATGTACGATCATGTTCCTCCTGATCGTCAAGAACGCCGTCCCCAGCTATCTGGGCACCTCCGCAGCGTTCGTCGCGGGGGTCGGAGCCATCCGGGCCCAAGGCGGAGATTCCTCTGAAGTCACCGGCGCCATCATGGTCGCTGGCCTCGTGCTGCTCGTCGTCGGGGTGCTCGTTCACTTCGTCGGCACCGCACCACTCAAACGTTGGCTCCCCCCGGCCGTCACCGGCGGCGTGGTGATGCTCATCGGGTTCAACCTCGCCCCGGTCGTCGCCGGGGTCTACTGGCCCCAAGACCAGTGGGTCGGGTTGGCCGTCGCGGTGTTCATGGTCATCGGAGCGGTCCTGTTCCCCGGGTTCTGGGGGCGCATCGCCGTCTTCCTCGGCCTGGTGTTCGGGTTCCTCCTGTCCTGGATCCTCGACATGACCGTCGGCGGGGTCACCCAGGTCCAGGACGACGGTTCGACCGTCGTCGCCGACCGCGTCGACTTCACCGGGATCGGCGACGCCGCGTGGTTCGGCCTTCCCAGCGGCACCCTCGCCGACGGGGTGAGTGCCGTACACGCCCCGTCGGTCTCGCTCACCTTCGTGCTGTTGGTGATCCCCGGCGTGATCGCGCTGATCGCCGAGAACGTCGGCCACGTGCGCGCCGTCGCGGAGATGACCGGGGACGACCTCGACCCGTACATGGGCCGGGCCCTCGGCGCCGATGGCCTCGCCACGGCGATCGCCAGCGCATTCGGCGGATCTCCCACGACCACCTACGCGGAGAACATCGGCGTGATGTCCGCGACCCGGATCTACTCCACCGCGGCCTACTACTGCGCGGCGATCTTCGCCATCATCCTCGGCCTGTGCCCCAAGTTCGGCGTCATCATCAACGCGATCCCGGGCGGGGTGCTCGGAGGCGTGACCCTCGTGCTGTACGGGATGATCGGGCTCATCGGGGCGAAGATCTGGGTCGATAACGGGATCAACTTCGGCAACCCCGTCAACATGGTTCCCCTCGCCGCCGGTCTCATCGCCGGGATCGGCGACGTATCCATCAAAGTGACCGAGAGCTTCGAACTCGGGGGCATCGCCTTCGGAACGATCCTCATGATCGTCCTCTACCACATCGTCAAGGGGCGAGAAGGTGACATCGACGACGGAGGGATCCCCGATCCGAAGTATGTGAGCAAGACTCCAGATGAAACCAGCTGAATTCACCTACCGCCGGCCCGGAACCCTCGCGGACGCGCTTGAGGCCTACGCACAAGCGCACGACGGGAAGGTCCTGGCCGGTGGGCAGAGCCTCATCCCGCTGCTGTCGATGCGCCTGGCAACGATCGGCGAACTCATCGACATCAACGGGATACCGGAACTCTCCCGCATCGAGGTCGACCACACCGGAGTGCGGTTCGGAGCGATCGCGCGCCACACCGAACTCCTCGAGCACGCCGAGGTGGCCCAGGTACAGCCCCTCATCCCCGCCGCCCTCGCGCACGTCGCGCATGCGACGATCCGCAACCGCGGAACTACCGTGGGGTCGATCGTCCACGCGGACGCCGCGGGCGAGATGCCCGCCGTGTTCGCGATGCTCGGGGGCACGCTCACCGCGCAGTCGGTGCGCGGCACGCGGGAAATATCGGCCCCGGACCTGTTCCTCGGGGCGCTGGAGACGAGCCTGGCCGAGGATGAGATCGCTACAGAGGTGTTCCTGCCCGCGCTGGCGCCGAACCACGGGGTCGCCTTCGAGGAGATCGCCCGCCGGCACGGCGACTACGCCCTTTGCGCCGTCGGCGCGATCGTCGGGGCGGAGCCGGGCGGGCGGGTGACATCGGTACGCGCGGGATACGTATCGGTCTCCGACGTACCCGTCACCGTCGACCTCACGGGGACCTTCAGCGACGGGCGGTGTTCACCGGAGAATCTCGCCGCGGCGGGGGAGGAGGCGCTCTCGCATCTCGAGCCCGCCTCGGACGTCCACGCAACGGCGCGGTATCGCGCGCAGTTGGTGCGAGTCCTGACGGCCCGAGCGATCACCAACGCCTATGAGGACGCGCACGCACGCAACCAACAAAACGAGTCGAAAGGTGCATGATGAGCATTTCTGAGGACGCAACGACGCAGACGGTGCCGGTCTCGCTCTCGGTCAACGGGGTGCGCCACGACATCGACGTGCCCCCGCGGCGGTTGCTCAGCGACGCGCTGCGCCACGACATCGGACTCACCGGTACCCACGTGGGCTGCGAACACGGAGTGTGCGGGGCGTGCACGATCCTCGTCGACGGCCAACCCATGCGGGCCTGCTTGATGCTCGCCGTCGGCGCCCAGGACTACGAGATCACCACCGTCGAGGGCCTCACCTGCGGGGACGGCTCGCTCGGCCCGGTGCAGCAAGCCTTCAAAGACTGCCACGGATTGCAATGCGGTTTCTGCACCCCGGGATTCCTCACGACGATCTCCGCGGGGATAGCGGAAAACCCCGATCCGAGTGAGGAGGAGGCGCGGGAGATGATCGCGGGTAACCTGTGCCGCTGCACCGGCTATCACAACATCGTCGAATCGGTCTTGCGCGCCGCCGAGTTGCAGCGCGAACAGGGCGGGCCGAAGCAGGGCGGGTCGGAGCAGTGACGACGCGCAGCATCGGCGAACCCATCGCCCGGGTCGAGGATGAACGGTTGGTCACCGGCCGGGGCAAGTACATCGATGACGTCCTTCCCGGCGCCCTGGAGATGGCGGTGCTGCGCAGCCCGCACGCACACGCGAAGATCCTCTCCATCGAGATCGACGAGGTGCTCGACCTCGAGGGCGTGCACGCGGTCTACACCTACGAGGACCTCCCGGGCTCGATGGCCGAACCGTTGCCGCTGCTGATCCCCCACCCCACGCTCACCCACGGCCGCACCCAGTACGCGCTCGCTCATGACGAGGTGAACTACGTGGGCGAGGCGATCGCCGTCGTCGTTGCCGACGATCGCTACATCGCCGAGGACGCCGTCGACCGGATCCGCGTGGAATATCAACCGCTCACCCCGGTCGTCGGGATCGATAACGCCCGCAAGGCCGAGCAGCTCGTGCACGAGGACGTGCCGGGAAACATCGCCGCCCGGATGGAGCAGGGGTTCGGGGACGCCCGCGGGGCGATCGACGCCGCCCCCAACCGGCTCGTGCTCGAGGTCGAGATCGAACGCAGCGCCTCCACCCCGCTCGAGGGGCGAGGAACGGTCGCGCGCTGGGATAGCGACCTGGGGCGGCTCAGCGTGTGGAGCTCCACGCAGACCTCGACCGGGGTGCGCGCCGCGATCGCATCGAAGCTCGGTCTGGATCTCGGCAGCGTCGACGTCATCACCCCCGACGTCGGGGGCGGCTTCGGCGTCAAAGTGATGCACCCGTGGCCCGAGGAACTCCTCGTTCCCTTCGCCGCCCGCGCCCTGGGCCGGCCGGTGAAATTCATCGAGGACCGCCGCGAACACTTCATCTCCTCCGCCCACGAACGCGGCCAACAGCAGCGCATCGAGGTGGGCTTCGACGACGAGGGTCGGGTACAGGGGATCAACTTCGAGTTCTGGCACGACCACGGGGCGTACATCCCCTACGGTCTCATCGTCCCGATCATCACCTCCACCCAGTTCCTCGGGCCCTACAAGATCCCCAACTACCGGGTGGTCTTCGAGAGCCTGTACACGAACACCGTCATCGTCACCCCCTACCGCGGCGCCGGGCGCCCCCAAGGGGTCTACGCGATGGAGCGGATGATGGACGCCATCGCCGCAGAACTGGAAATGGACCGCACCCGGGTGCGGGAGAACAACTTCATCCAACCCGAGGAGTTCCCCTACGCGCATGGGGAACTGGTGTTCCAGGACGGCCGCGCGCTCATCTACGACTCGGGTGACTACCCCGAACTCATGAAGAAGGCCAAGGACCTCGTGGAATGGGACGAGTTCGAACGGTTCCGCGAGGCCGCCCGAACCGAGGGCCGCAGCGTCGGCATCGGGATCGCCTGCTACGTCGAGGGCACCGGCGTGGGGCCCTACGAGGGCGGCCACGTGACGATCGAGACGAGCGGGAAGGTCAAAGTCTCCACCGGGCTGACGAGCCAGGGCCAAGGCCACCAGACCGCCTTCGCCCAGATCGTTGCCGAGGAACTCGGGGTGCGGTTCGAGGACGTCGAGGTCGTCACCGGGGATACGCGCCGCTCGCCGTACTCCGTGGGCACCTTCGCCTCCCGGGCGGCGGTGATGAGCGGGTCGGCGATCGCGCTCGCCGCGCGCAAGACCCGCGCGAAGGCGCTGCGGATCGCGGCCGACGCGTTGGAAGTGGACGAGGACGACCTGCAGATCGAGGGCGGGGTCGTGTCCGTCAAAGGCGCCCCCGGGAACGAGATCGATATGGGCACGCTCGCCGTGCTCGCCAACCCGTTGCGCTACGCCTTCGACGAGGCCTCCCGGGCGGCGACCCAGTTCGCCGTCGGGGATCCGAACAAACCCCCGGTGAGCGAGGGCGATGAGCCCGGGCTGGAGGGCAAGGACTTCTATTCCCCGATGCGCTCGACGTTCGCCAGCGGGATCCACGCGGTGGTCGTGGAGACGGATCCGCTCACCGCGGAGATCTCGATCCTCAAATACGCGGTCGTGCACGACTGCGGCACGCTCATCAACCCGAGGATCGTCGAGGGGCAGATCCACGGCGGGGTCGCCCAAGGAGTGGGAGGCGCGCTGTACGAACGCATGATCTATGACGAGGGCGGGCAGCTGCAGAACGCCTCGTTCATGGACTTCCTCATCCCCTTCGTCACCGAGGTGCCCGAACGGATCGACATCGACCACATGGTCACCCCCTCCCCGTTGAACCCGCTCGGGATCAAGGGGGCCGGCGAAGCCGGCGTGATCCCCACCTCCGCGGCGTTCGCCGCTGCGATCGAGGATGCCGAGGGGTTCCCGATCACGTCGATGCCGATCTCGCCGTCCGAACTTTTTGAACTACGACTCAAGCACCGTGCCGAAGACGACGAAAGGTGAGGCGCCATGAAGGTGACCGGAACAACGACGATGGATGCTCCCAAGGAGAAGGTGTGGGAGGCATTCATGGACCCCGACATCCTCGTCAGCACGATTCCCGGCTGCGACCGGCTTGAAGAGACCGGCGAGAACCAATACCTCGCAACGGTGACGGCAGGCGTGGGATCGATCAAAGGCTCCTACCAGGGCAAGGTCGCGCTATCGAACCTGAAGAAACACGAATCCCTCACCCTGGATGCGCAAGCGGCGGGGGCGACCGGGACGATCGGGGTCGAGGTGCAGGTGACGTTCACCGACCTCGACGGCGAGAAGACCCAGATCGATTACGACGCCGATGCCACGGTCGGTGGTGTGATCGGCGGGGTCGGCCAGCGGATGCTCACGTCCGTGAGCAAGCGGATGGCCAGCGAATTCTTCAACAACGTCAACAAGGTTCTCACGGGCGCGACGCCCTTGGCCGCGAGCGCTCCCGATGCCGAAGGCAACACCGCCGCGGGGCCCTCCCCGGCGGGCGCGAGCAGTACCGCCCCGATGGCCGCGGCGTCGGCGGCACCGAACGCCGGCGCCGGTGCGAGAAGCAGTCACGAAGACCTGTTCAAAGGCTTCCTCGCCGGCACCCTCGCCACGCTCCTGGGCGTGCTCGTGGGCGCGATCGCAGCGCGGCGGCGATGAATCACGCCGCCGCGAGGATGAACGAAGGAGAGACGAACAGTAATGGCCCATGACATCACCATTTGGTCGACCGCGAGGCAGATGGCAGCAGCCGTAGCGCAGAAGGAAATCTCTGCGCGCGAGCTCCTCGACCTCCACCTCGAGCGCATTGACGAGGTGAATCCCACCCTCAACGCCCTCGTGAGCATCGACCCGCAGCGGGCGCGCGAAAGCGCGGCCGCTGCGGACGAGAAGACCGCGCGGGGCGAACCGCTCGGGCCCCTGCATGGTGTTCCCTATGCGGTCAAAGACACCCACGAGGTCGCGAATTGGCGCAGCACCTTCGGCTCGGTGCTTCGCGCCGAGCACTATCCCGAGCGCGATGAGCTCGTCGTCAAACGCGCACGCGATGCCGGCGCCGTCATCGTGGCCAAGAGCAACGTGCCGGAGTTCGCAGCCGGCTCCCACACCTTCAACCCGATCTTCGGCACCACGGTGAACCCCTACGATCCCAGCCGGTCCGCGGGAGGATCCAGCGGCGGTTCCACGGCGGCCCTGGCCAGCGGCATGATCCCGCTCGCCGACGGTTCGGACATGGGCGGGTCCCTGCGCAACCCCGCCTCGTTCTGTAACGTCGTCGGGCTGCGCCCCTCCTTCGGGCGGGTCCCGCAACTGCCGAATCCGAACATCTTCGAAACGACGGCGGTGCAAGGCCCCCTCGCACGCAACGTCGACGACCTCGCGCTGCTGCTCTCCGTGCAAGCGGGTCCCACCCCGTGGAACTCCGCGGCCCAGGAAACCCCGGGGGCAACCTTCGCCCACGTGGGCGAGGTCGAACTCACCGGCGTGCGCTTCGCCCTCTCGACCGACCTCGACGGCGCGTTCCAGGTCGACCACCAGGTCGCCGGGATCGTCGCCGCGCAGGGCAATATCCTCGAGGAGCTCGGCGCGAGCGTGGCGCAGGTCGCGCCGAACCTGGCAGAGGCCGAAGAGACGTTCCGAACCCTTCGCGCCTGGCACTTCCAGACCCTCTACGGGGATCTGCTCGCCGAGCACCCCGAGAAGTTCAAGCCGTCGCTGGCGGAGAACATCCGGCTCGGGGAACACCTCACCGGCCACGACGTCTCCTGGGCCCACCGCATGCGCACGGAGCTCTCGCAACGCATGGCCACCTTCTTCGAGGACTATGACGCCCTCGTGCTGCCCGTGAGCCAAGTACCTCCCTTCCCCGCGGACCAGGAGTTCCCCGCGGATATCAACGGGCAGGTGCAGGAGACCTACCTCGACTGGATGCGTTCGGCCTACTTCATCACCGTGACCGGCTGCCCGGCGATGTCGGTGCCCGCCGGCTTCACCGAGGAGGGGTGGCCCGTGGGCATCCAGATCGTCGCCCGCCCCGGCGGCGAGCGGCGCCTGCTCGAACTTGCCAAGGCTTACGAACGGGCCACCGGGATCGGAGCCGAGCGCCCCAAACCTCTCGGCTAAGTTCTGCAACTAAATCCGCGTTCTCCGTCATTTTTTGACATAGGTATTCGCCCGGAGCGGCGGTGCAATATTGGCATACCCAATAACAGGAGGGCTCAGTGTCAGAGGCGACGCAGATAAGAATCGGCATCGACACCGGTGGAACGTTCACCGACGTCGTCGCGTTCGATAAGGCAACCGGCACGATGGTGACGACCAAAACCCCGTCGACGCCGAGCAACCCGGCGCGCGGGTTCCTCGCGGGGATCTCCAAAGTGCTCGACATCATGGGGCTGACGGGCGAGGCGATCGAGGCGGTGAGCCACGGCACCACCGTGGGCACCAACCAGTTGCTCGAGGAAGACATCGAGAACCTGGGCTTCATCACCAACGCCGGGTATGAGTCCCTGCTCGAGATCGCCCGGCAGTCCGTGCCCGATGGGTACGGCAATTCCTACTTCTGGGTGAAGCCGGACCGGATCGTGCCCCGCGACCTCGTGCGCGGAGTGCCCGGGCGGCTCGACGTCGACGGCAAGGAGATCGAGCCACTCGACGAGGACGCCGCGCGGGAGGTGGCGCGGTGGTTCAAGAAGCGGGGGATCGACACCATCGGAGTCTCGTTGTTGCACGCGTACGCCAACCCCGCGCACGAGGAGCGGGTCCGGGAGATCCTCGCAGAGGAATTCCCCGAAGCGGTCGTCTCCCTCTCCTCCCAAGTGCTGCGGGAGTACCGCGAGTACGAAAGATCGATGACGACGCTCGTCGACGCGGCGGTGAAACCGAACCTCTCGCGTTACATCGATAGCGTGAAGACCCAGCTGGACTCCTTCGTCGGGGAGCGCAGCCACCTGCCCTTCTACGTGATGAAATCCAACGGCGGTGTGTTGAGCGCGGAGGAAGTGGTGCACCAGCCGATCACCACCGTCCTGTCCGGACCCGCCGCAGGAGCATTAGGCGCGGCACTGAGCAGCAGCCTCGCGGGTTTCGAGCGGGTGCTCACCCTCGACGGGGGTGGCACCTCCACCGACGTGACCGTCGTCATCGACGGCGAACCGAGCCTGACCACCGAAGGGGCCGTGGGCGCCTACCCGACGAAGATCCCGATGATCGACGTCGTCACCGTCGGCGCGGGCGGAGGATCGATCGCGTGGCTCTCCCCGGACGGAACGATGAAGGTCGGGCCGCAATCCGCGGGCGCCGACCCCGGGCCGATCTGTTACGGCAACGGCGGAACCGACGTGACGATCACCGACGCCCACGTATTCCTCGGCCGGATCCCTCCGCACCTGCTCGGCGGCGAGATCGGACTCGACGTCGAAGGTGCCCGGGCAGCGATCGAGGAGCTCGCGGCCGAGCTCGGGTTGACCCCGGAAGCGTGCGCGACCGGGATCCTCGAGATCTCCGCCTGGCACCAGGCCAACGCGCTGCGGCAGATCACCGTGAAACGTGGGCTGGACGTCCGAGATTTCACGCTCACGACCTTCGGCGGCTCCGGCTCCCTGCTGCTGTGCCGACTCATGGACATCCTCGACATCGCGACCGTGGTCGTGCCCCTCAACCCCGGCAACCTCTCCGCGTTCGGTCTGTTGACCGTGGACGTGCGCAACGACTACGTGCAGACCCAGATCTCGCTGCACGAGATCCTCGACGTCACCGCCTCGGCGAACCTCTTCGACGAGCTCACCGAGCGGGCCGCCCGCGCCCTGAGCATCGAGGGCTTCGCTCCCACCGAGCACCAGTTCGCGCGCTCCGCGGACCTGAGATATTTCGGCCAAGCATTCGAGGTGCGGGTGCCCGTACCGGACGGCCCGTTCACCGCCGAGATGGCCGATGACGTGGCCGAGTCCTTCCACCGGGCGCACCGCGCACTGTACGGGTATGACTTCAAAGGGGATCCCGATCAGCACGTGGAATGGGTGAATTTCCGCGCGACGGGGATCGGACACATCCAGCGCCCCGAACTCGCCCCCGAACCGTTGAGCAGCGGCGGCTTGCCCCAGCCCACCTCGACCCGGCCGGTGTGCTTCGATGCCGAAGCGGGCCGGATCGACACCCCGATCTACTGGCGAATGGACCTGAGGCCGGGAACGACCTTCCGGGGCCCGGCCATCGTTGAAGAGTTCGGTTCGACCATTCCCATTCATCCCGGTTTCGAGGTTGCTGTGGATGAGCACCGCAACCTCATCGTCACCCGCGAAGGAGCCGAATCATGACGACCTCACGCCTTGTCCCCACCCAGTTCCCGTTCGAGTTCCTCACCGACGACGCGGGCGCGAGCGCGGATCCCGTGCTCGTGGAGATCGTGCAGGGAAGCCTTGCCGCCGTCGAGATGGAAGTGGAAACCGCGATCGGGCGAACCTCTCGCTCACCGATGATCCGCGACGCCCACGACTTCCGCGCCGGCATCCACGACCGAAACCTGCGCAAGCTCACCGGTCGCTCCTACAGCGCGCTCGTGCACCCGGTCGCCCG
>DATGUB010000110.1:0-12063 GCA_035301585.1 Beutenbergiaceae bacterium
AGCAGATGCTGGATCAGGGGCTCATCACCAATGAGGATTACGAAGCGGCAAAAGCCAAGGTTCTTGGCCTGTAGGTAGACGGATGAAACCTTACGAACAGCCGGCTGGGGCCGCGGGAGAACCCGCCGCCCCAGCAGTTCCCGCACAGCCACAGGCCCCAGCAGGCGATAATCTCGGCGAGCACGGGATTGCTCCTGCTGCGGCCCAGGCACCCGCGCCTTCGCAGGCGCCCCTACCCGAGGGGGCCCCTCCGGCCCTTCCCGGCGACGACCCTTCCGCTCCCCAGGTGATCCAGACGGACGGGGATTCTACCGACGGGCTGGTGAAGTGCCTGCGCTGCGGCGCCACCGAGATCGCACTCAACCCGGCGACGGGAAAACTTCGGTGCTCCTTCTGCCGGTTCGAGTGGGTGACGGATTCCGTCGCAGAGAGCCTCAACCTCGATAGCGATATCAGCGCCCTCAAGGGCGTCGTCATCGGTTCCGGGGCCGCGGACATCACGCCCTCGACCGAGGAGATCCTCACGTTCAAGTGCTCCGCGTGCGGGGCCGAGGTCGTCATCGACACCGCGAGCAGCACTCAGGCGCGCTGCCACTGGTGCCGCAACAAGCTGTCGATGAATCAGCAGATTCCCAACGGCGCTGTACCGGACATGATCCTTCCGTTCGCGATGAAGAAGGAAGACGCCGTCGAGAAGATCCGAAAGTTCGTGGGCAAGCGCAAGTTCTTCGCCCACCCGCGCTTTCGCCGGGAGTTCTCCCCCGAGAACGTCATGGGTGTCTACCTGCCGTACGTCGTCGTCGACATCAACGCACAAGCGACCCTGCGCGGGCAGGGCGAACACACGACCCGCACCTACACCGTGCGGCGTAACGACAAGAACGAGCGCCGCTACGACGCGGACGTCTACGACGTGTGGCGGAAGTTCGACCTGCACGTTTCCGGGCTGACGGTCGAGTCCGCCGCGGAGCGCCGGGACCAGAATTTCCTGCACAACACGAACAACGTCATCAACACGATCCTTCCCTTCGACATCGAGAACTCGGTGCGTTACGACGCGAACTACCTCGCCGGGTTCACCTCCGAACGGCGGGACACCAATGTTGAGCAGCTCCAGCCGCTGGTGAAGACCCAGACGGGTGACATCGCCCGGTATAACGCGAACGGCACGCTCAAGTTCTACGACCGCGGGGTGCGCTGGGATCAGGAACACCTCGACGTCGTTGGCGAGCGGTGGTTGACGGCCTACCTGCCCGTATGGCTGTACTCCTATCATGAGAAGCGCGCGGGTGGGAAGGAATTCCTGCACTACGTGGCAGTGAACGCCCGCACGGGCGAAACGATGGGCTCGGTGCCCTTGAATCAGCCGAAACTCCTCGCTGTCTCCGCACTCGTGGAGGTCCTGGGGATCATCGGCTTCTTCCTCTACCTGTTGGTGGCGTGATGGTTGACGTATTTGTTCTTGCGGGAGACATTCTCGCGTCTTCTTCCGACGACGACAGCATCGGTCTTGGAGCGTTACTGCTTCTTTCCGGGTTCGTCTTCTACGCCTACGTCTTCTTCCGCTACCGCAACGCCGACAAGCGGCACATGCACGAATCGGAGACGGACTCCTCCGCTCACAATATGCAGGAAGCGGACCAGCGCGCGGGATCGATCAAGGGCGTGCGCAACGCGCGCATGCAGGGCGCGAACAGCCGCCAGGTCCAGGGCGCGCAGCAGTCGTTCGCGAATTCGGGCTTCACCGAGGCCGCGATCTCGAATATCACTGGTTCGCTGCTGCGGAGGAAATAGCGGGGGCGTACCTGCGGGGCCGCCCGTCCCGTTTTACGGACGGGCGATGAGGCCGAGTTCCGCCGAGGTCGCCATCGCGGGGTGGACCGGCACGATCCGCACGGTGTACCCGAACGGGCCGGCTTCGCTCACCTCGCAGGAGGCCTGGAACTGGTGCCGGCCCGCCTCGTAGGTCTCGACGTGTTCCATCCTGATCGTGTGGAACTCGGTGAGGTCATCGTCATCAGAGACGCGACCGAAGTTGAGTTCCACCTGCACGTCCTGCGGGTGCAGGCCGCCTAGGCTCACGAAGGCTTTGATCGGAACGAGGGCGCCCACCTTGACCTGGTCGTGGGTTTCGGATTCCACGTGATCGACCCGCACCGCGGGCCACGCTTCGCGCAGGTCCTTCTTCCACTCGGCCAGCGCGCGGGCCTCGTCAGTGTTCGCCAGGCGGCGGCAGGACTCGGCCGTCGGGGTGTACAGATCGGCGATGTAATCCTTCAACATCCGGGTCGCTTGCACCTTCGGACCGAGCGCGGCGAGGGTGTGCCGGACGTTTTCCAGCCACCGCTGGGGGATGCCGTCGGTGCGATCGTAGAAGCGGGGCACGACCGTGTTCTCGAGCAGGTCGTACAGCACCGCGGCCTCCAGGTCGTCGCGCCGGTCGGGATCCTCGACGCCGTCGGCGGTGGGGATCGCCCAACCGTTGCGGCCGTCGTACATCTCATCCCACCAGCCGTCGAGGATGGAGAGGTTGAGGCCGCCGTTGAGGGCGGACTTCATCCCCGAGGTGCCCGAGGCCTCAAGCGGGCGCAGCGGGTTGTTCAACCAGACATCGCAGCCGGGCAGGAGGATCTGCGACATGTCCATGTCGTAGTTGGGCAGGAACACGATCCGGGAGCGCACCTGCGGGTCGTCCGCGAACTCCACGAACCGTTGGATGAGCTGGATCCCCGGTTCGTCGGCGGGGTGGGATTTGCCAGCGACGATGATCTGGATCGGGCGATCCGGATCCAGAAGGAGGCGGCGGAGACGTTCGGGCTCGCGGAGCATGAGCGTGAGGCGCTTATAGGTGGGCACGCGCCGGGCGAAACCGATGGTGAGCACGTGTTCCTCGAGCACCCCTTCGACCCAGCCGAGTTCGGCGGGGGTCGCCCCGCGTTCGATCCAGGAGTCATACACCCGCTTCCGGGCGTCGGCGATGAGACGGGCGCGCATCTGGTTCCGCAGCTCCCACAACGTGGGATCGTCGACGAGGCTCTTATCGAGCCAGCCGGTGCCGCCCTCTATCTGCGCGTCGGTGAAGCATTCCGCCTGCGCTTCGGCGAACATCGGATCCACCCACGTGCCGGCATGGACGCCGTTGGTGACGGAGGTGATCGGCACCTCCCCCTGCTCGAACCCTCGCCAGAGCTGGTGGAACATCCCGCGGGAGACCTCGCCGTGGAGCTTCGATACTCCGTTCGCGTGTTTGGCCATCCGCAGACCCATCACCGCCATGTTGAACACGCCCGGATCGCCGCCCTCGTAGTTCTCGGCGCCGAGGGCGAGGATCGCATCGACGTCGACTCCCGGCACCTGCGCGGAGCCGGAGAAGTAGTTACGCACGAGGGTGATGTCGAAACGGTCGATCCCCGCAGGCACGGGCGTGTGGGTAGTGAACACCGTACCGGCACGCACCGCTTCGATCGCGGCCGGCAGACCCGCACCGTGGGTGTCGATATGTTCGCGGACGCGTTCCACCCCGAGGAAACCGGCGTGCCCTTCGTTGCAGTGATACACCTCGGGTGCGGGGGTCCCGGTGAGGCGGGAGAACACCCGCAGCGCCTTCACTCCGCCCATGCCGAGCAGGAGTTCTTGCTGCAGCCGGTGCTCGCTCGCGCCGCCGTACAACCGGTCGGTCACCCGCCGGGCGGCATCGTCGTTCTCCATGACCGCGGAATCGAGGAGGAGTAGCGGCACGCGCCCGACGTCCGCCCGCCAGATCTGCGCGGCGAGCACCCGCCCGCCCGGCAGAGCGAGGCGCACGAGGGCGGGGGCGCCGTCGTCCTCACGCAAGAGGGTGAGCGGGAGGTTATCCGGGTCGACGACGGGGTAGGTCTCCGCCTGCCACCCCTCGCGGGTGAGGGACTGGCGGAAATAGCCTGCGCCGTATAGAAGGCCGACCCCGATGATCGGCGCACCCAGATCCGAGGCGCTCTTGAGGTGGTCGCCCGCGAGGATCCCGAGCCCCCCGGAATATTGCGGGAGCGCACCCGTGATACCGAATTCCGCGGAGAAGTACGCGATCGAGGCCGGCAATGCTGCCTCCCCCGCGCTCTCGCGCCGGCGAAGTTCTCCCTGGTACCACCGCGGCCCGCTGAGGTAGGCCTCGAGGTCCTGCGCGTGCCGGCCCACGCGAGCGACGAACGAGGTGTCGCCCGCGAGCGCGTCGAGCTTCTTACTGCTCAGGCGGCCGAGCAACTTCACCGGATCGCGCCCCGCGGCCGCCCACAGTTCTTTATCGATCGAGGCGAACAGTTCCCGGGTAGGGGCGTGCCAGGACCACCGGAGATTCACGGCCAATGCGTGAAGTGACGCGAGCGCCTCGGGCAGGACGGGACGGACCGTGAACCGGCGAATAGCTTTCACAGGGCTGAGTGTACTCGGGGACCGCGGCAAAAGAATCCTTCCCGCAACCGAGGACTAATCGGGTTTTGATCGGTAGGTTCTAGGTGTGAGCACTTCATTCTTTCCTCCCGATGGACCGGCACCCGCCCCTGCTCCCCCCGCGACGATCGGCCGGATTCCGGTGGTCGACGTGTTCCCGGTCATCGAGGGCGGCCGGTGGCCCGCAAAGGCCGTGGTCGGTGAGGTGATCCCGGTGCGGGCAACAGTGTTTCGCGATGGCCACGAGCACGTCGGTGGTTCGGTCGTGCTCATCGATCCCCGCGGCGAGGAACGCCCGCCGGTCTCGATGCGGGAGATCGCGCCGGGGCTCGACGTCTGGCAAGCTCGCGTCGCCCCCGACGTGGAGGGCCGCTGGCGCTTCCGAGTGGAAGGCTGGTCGAACCCCTATTCCACGTGGCGCAAGGACGCCTCGGTGAAGATCGATGCGGGCGTCGACGTCGAGGTGATGCTCACCGAAGGGGCACTGCTGCTGCGCCGCGCAGCCGAGCAGCCCGGCCTGCCCGCCCGGGCGATCACCGCGCTGCTCGATGGCGCCGCCGGACTCGACGACGACGCCCGCCCCGCGCACGCCCGCCTCGCCGCCGGCATCGACCCGAGTATCGGCGAGATCTTTCGGGAGTTTCCCCTTCGGGATCTCCTCAGCGCATCCGCGGAATATCCCCTCATCGTGCACCGCAAGGAGGCGCTGTTCGCCTCCTGGTACGAATTCTTCCCACGCTCCGAAGGCGCTCATCAACGCGAGGACGGCACATGGGTCTCGGGCACCTTCTCAACCGCGGCGAAACGGCTGCCGGGGATCGCGAAGATGGGTTTCGACGTCGTCTATCTCACCCCGATCCACCCGGTCGGTCGCACGCACCGCAAGGGCCGCAACAACACGCTCACCGCCCTACCCGGCGATCCCGGCTCCCCCTACGGGATCGGTTCTCCCGCCGGGGGGCACGACGCCACTCATCCAGACCTGGGCACGAAGAAGGATTTTGCTTCCTTCGTAGCCCGGGCGCGGGAACTGGGCATGGAAGTCGCGTTGGACATCGCGCTGCAGGCCTCCCCGGACCACCCGTGGGTGGCCGAGCACCCGGACTGGTTCACGATCCGCGCCGATGGCTCGATCGCGTATGCGGAGAACCCGCCGAAGAAGTACCAGGACATCTACCCGGTGAACTTCGATACCGACCCGGAAGGGATCTACGCGGAGATCCACCGGATCCTCCAGGAGTGGATCGACCTGGGCGTGACCGCCTTCCGAGTGGATAACCCTCACACGAAGCCGTTGCCGTTCTGGGAGCGCCTCCTCGCCGATATCGCCGCGGAGCATCCCGACGTGCTGTTCCTCTCCGAGGCGTTCACGAAACCCGCGATGATGAAAACCCTCGCGACGATCGGCTTCCACCAGTCCTATACCTACTTCACCTGGCGCAACTCGAAGGAGGAGGTCGCCGATTACCTCGTGGAGGTGAGCGGGGATCAGGCAGCGGTCATGCGGCCGTCGTTCTGGCCCACCACCCACGACATCCTCACCCCCTACATGCAGCAAGGGGGCGTGCCCGCCTTCGCGATCCGCGCGATCCTCGCAGCGACGGGCTCCCCGCTGTGGGGCATCTACTCCGGGTACGAGTTCGCCGAGTCGGTGGCCCGCCCGGGGGCGGAGGAGCAGATCGATAACGAGAAGTACGAGTACCGCCCGCGCGATTGGGAGGCGGCCAAGGAGATCGGGATCTCCGATCTCCTCACTCGATTGAACACGATCCGCCGCGAGCACCCCGCCCTGCACCAGCTGCGCAACCTCACGGTGCAGCATTCCTCCAACGAGGCGATCCTCGCCTTCTCCAAGCACCTGCCCGCCCGGTTCCACCCCGAGGGGCACAACGAGACGATCATCGTGATCCTCACCCTCGATCCATTCACCGAACGCGAAGGAATGGTGTTCTTCGACATGGCCGCCCTGGGGCTGTCTGAGGACGCCGCGTTCGAGGCCCGTGACCTGCTCGGTGGCGAGGTGTACACGTGGAGCCGAGAAGCCTTCGTTCGGCTTCACCCCCACCACACTGCTGCGCACATCGTCTCTGTTCGCCCGATTGGGGGAAGCTCATGGCTCACCTAAGATCCCTGCCCACCGACCTTCTCGATCGGGTCGCCGAGGGCAGCCACTACGCACCGCATGACGTGCTCGGAGCTCACCGGAGTGACGGCAGCGTCATCCTGCGAACCGTGCGCCACCTCGCCGAGAGCGTGACCTTCCACATCGGCGGCGAGAAGATCCCCGCTACGCACGAACACCGCGGGATCTGGACCGCGGAGATCCCCGGCGAGGATATTCCCGGCTACGAGGTCGAGGCCCGCTACGAGGACGGCAGCCGCACCCGCGGCTGCGATCCGTACCAGTTCCTCCCCACCCTGGGCGAGATCGACCTCCACCTCATCGGCGAGGGGAGGCACGAGCACCTATGGACGGTACTCGGCGCGCACCTGCGGGAATTGGACGCACCGGGAAGCGGGCAGCAGGTGCAGGGAACCTCGTTCGCGGTGTGGGCCCCCAATGCCCGCGCGGTGCAGGTGATCGGCGATTTCAACGGTTGGGACGGCGCCGGGAGCTCCATGCGGACCCTCGGGAATTCCGGGGTGTGGGAAGTGTTCATACCCGGGGTGAAGGCCGGAGCGTTATACAAATTCAACATCTGTTACGCCGATGGCTCCTGGAACGCCAAAGCTGACCCCCTCGCGCGCGCTACCGAGGTGCCACCGGCGACCGCCTCGATCGTCACCGAATCGACCTTCGCCTGGAGCGACGCGCACTGGCTCACCGACCGGGCCGAGACGAACCCCCACACCGGGCCGATGAGCGTGTACGAGGTGCACCTGGGGTCCTGGCGTCAAGGACTGAGCTACCGAGAATTGGCGCAAGAGCTCGTGGAGTACGTGACGTGGATGGGCTTCACCCACGTCGAATTCCTCCCCGTCGCTGAGCACCCCTACGGGCCCTCCTGGGGATACCAGGTGACCTCCTACTACGCCCCCACCTCCCGTTTCGGTTCCCCCGACGAATTCCGCTACCTCGTCAACGCGCTGCACGAAGCGGGGATCGGAGTACTCCTCGACTGGGTGCCCGCGCACTTCCCGCGAGACTCCTGGGCCCTCGCGAAGTTCGATGGCACCGCGCTGTATGAGCACCCCGACCCCCTCCGCGGGGAACACACCGATTGGGGCACCCTCATTTTCGACTTCGGCCGGCCCGAGGTGCGGAACTTCCTCGTCGCCAACGCCCTGTACTGGCTGGAGGAATTCCACATCGATGGGCTCCGGGTCGACGCCGTCGCCTCGATGCTCTACCTCGACTATTCTCGCCAGCCCGGCCAGTGGCGAGCGAACGTTCGCGGTGGGCGGGAGAACCTCGAGGCGATCGAGTTCCTGCAGGAGACGACCGCGACCGCCTACCGCCGTTATCCCGGCATCATCATGATGGCCGAGGAATCCACCGCCTGGCCGGGGGTGACCGCGCCGACGTCCGTGGGCGGGCTCGGGTTCGGCCTGAAATGGAACATGGGGTGGATGAACGACACGCTGCGGTACCTCGCCGAAGCGCCGATCAACCGCCGCTACCACCACGGCGGGTTGACCTTCTCCCTCGTGTACGCCTTCTCCGAGCAGTTCATCCTGCCGCTCTCCCACGATGAGGTGGTGCACGGCAAGGGCTCTCTGTTGCAAAAGATGCCCGGGGACCGGTGGCAGCAGCTCGCCGGGCTGCGGGCACTGTTCGCCTACCAATGGACTCATCCGGGTAAGAAGCTTCTGTTCATGGGAGGTGAGTTCGGCCAGGAACACGAATGGGCCGAATCCCAGAGCCTGCAGTGGGAGATTTCCGAAGAAGCCGGGCACGCGGGGGTACGCCAGCTCGTTCGCGACCTCAATCGGGTCTACACCCAACACGCCGCGCTGTGGGCGGATGACTTCACCCATGCCGGTTTCACGTGGCTGGTCGCGGGCGACGGGGACCACAACGTCATCGCCTACCTACGCGAAGGTGAGAGCTCACAGGTCGCGGTTGCGGTGAATTTCGCGGGTTCCGCCCACGAGAATTATCGCCTCCCCCTCCCCCGCACGGGCCAGTGGCGCGAGATCCTCAACACGGATGCGCCCGCCTACGGCGGATCAGGGGTGGGCAACCTCGGCATGGTGACGGCGAAGGAAGGACCCCACGATGGGTTCCCCGCCTCCGCGTTAGTGCAACTCCCCCCACTCGGGACCGTGATGTTCGTCCACGCCGAGGAAGACGCGTAGAGGCTATTCGGGCCGGTTCCTCAGAAGAGCGCGAGCGCGAGCTTCTTGCGCGCCTCAGCGACTTCCGGAGAACCTTCCGGGGCGAGCAGGAACAACTCCACCAGACGCTTGCGCGCTGTTTCGCGTTCCTCCCCGGCCGTTGCCGTGATCACGGCGAGAACTCGTTGGAACCCCGCGGAAAGTTCCCCCCTACTCACCTCGACGTCGGCGGCCAGTAGCTGCGTGTCGACCTCGCCCGCCCGCGCCTCGCGCGCATCGGCGAGGGCTCGCTCCGGGTCGGTGCCCTCGAGCCGTTTGAGCAGTTCGACCTGGGCGAGACCCGCTTTGGCGTCCGAATCCGCCGGGTTGTTCGCTAGTCCCTTCTTGAACGCCGCGATCGCCGCGTCGAAATCCTGCTGTTCGATCGCGTCGTAGGCTTCCTGCAGGTGCGGGGGCAGCGGTTCTTCAACCGGTTCCTCGGCGTCGTCCTGTGAGACGTCGAGGGTTCCGGTCACCCCGTTCTCTGCCGCAACGCGCAGCACCTCGTCGAGTACCTGGCGGATCTGGGCGGCCTCGTGGACGCCTTGGAACAGCGGTAGTGGTTGGGTCTTCACGATCGCGACGGTCGTGGGCAGGGCCTGCACCCCGAAGGCGGCCACGATGTCCGACTCGGTATCGGCGTTGACGCGGGCGAGGAGGAACTTCCCGGCATACTCGGTCACGAGCTGCTGCAACGTGTTCGACAGTTCCGCGCTCGCCTGGGATCGCCCGGAGTACAGATCCACGATGATCGGCACGTTGTTCGATTGCTCGATGAGGGTGTTGAAGGTGGCCGCCGTCGCCTCAACGACGAGCCCGTCAGGAGCGGACTCCTGGGGGGTGCTCGGTTGCGCTAACGCGCTCAGGTCCACGGCGCCACGGATGTCGATTCCAGATTCGGGGGGAGTCATTGCCTCAATTCTCCTTATTCTTCGGGCCGCTTCACGCTGCTGAGAACGCGCTCAGCGCCCAGGACGTCGATCTTGTCTTCACTATCTTCGGCGGGGACGTAGAACGCCACCATGTGTTCGTAGACAGCGGTGAGGGTGGAATCGACCTCGGAGTTGCCGTCGTTCTTCGCGGCGACGAGCGATCCCACCTTCATCTTGGCTTGCTGGACGGTCTTTTCATACTCTTGTTCCGTCGTCATGCCACTCAGCACGATCGCACCACCGTCGAAGGTGCTCAGTGCGTACGTGGGTCCTGCTGGCTTGGTTTCCTGGGTGACTTTACCCGCGACCTCGAGTGATTCCGACAGCGCCTTCTTCTCCTCGTTCAGGAGGCTGCGGTACTCGTCTTCAGCAAACTTCTTCGCGTGCTCACTGTCTTTGCCCTTGTTCAGCAGGTCGGTGTATGCCTTCACTGTCTCCTCCGGTGTGAGGGCGAGGCCCTCACTATCGGGGGCGAGCTGCTCGGAACCCGTCGCCGTGGCGTCCGTCTGGGGAGTGGTGACGCCCGGCAGCAGCCGGGCCCAACTCTGCAGCGAATACTGGTCGCGGGGCGATTCCTGCTGCAGGGCGAGCAGGAGCGGGATATTCCCGTCATCCGGGGGGTCAGTGATCACCATGACCTGGCGCGGCCAGTCGTCAGTCGCAGCGATGATGGAGACCGCGGGATCGGTCGCGAGCGGCTGAGGGGTGTAGGGGTCGTCGAGCTCCGCCTCCTTCGTCGCTTTGGCGAGCGAGTATTCCCAGCTGCGCATCTGCGCGGCCCGTCCCGATACCCGCGGGGTGAGTTCTTCCTTATCCGCATCGGCGTCGGCCTCCGCTAACGTGTCGTTCACGGAAGCGAGCACGCGATCCAACCGGCTCTCATCGAGGACCGGGAAGATCTGAGTCTCTTCTGGTGGCGGGGTGAATTCCGGCACGGGCACGGCGCACGCGGTCAAGGTGCCCGCGAGCGCGAACGCGAGTGCCGTGCGGACCTTGTTACTCTTCATCGTTGTCCTCCCCACCATGCGTCGGTTTCATCACCGGGATCCACCGAGTGGGTGTATCGCTATCTAGTCCCCAGGTCGCCCGCCAAGAGGCACCGGAAGCTTGCGGGTTGAGGCTCGAAAGGTCGATCTCGCCGGTGATAATGATTTCGCCCGTGTCGTCATCGAGGACGATGGGTCCGGGTGCGGACGCCGGTGGTGGCGTCTGTTTCCTGCGCCACCAACGCCGGCGCTTCTTGGGAGCCGGCGGCGCCTCGCTCACAGCAGGCTCCGGGGGCGTGGACTCCTGCGCCTCTTGGACCGGCCACATTTCGGGCAGCTCCGCTGCCTCGTCGCCCGAGTCTAGTCCGAGCGCCGCCGCGCGTTCGCGGGCGCGTTCCCGCTCGCGGATCTCCCGGCGGGTGAGCGGGCGATCCTCTTCCTCAGGTGCTTCGGACTCGAGACGGTGCGGATACTCCTCCGTGGCCGGGGCCTCCGGGGCTTTCACGTACTCGAATTCAGTTGTAGCGATGAGCGGATCGGGTTCCTGCGTGGCGGCTTCCACACCCGCCATGATCTCTTCAGGGCTGATCTCGTCGGCGCTGGTTTCCTCGGCGTCAGCGCCGACCACCTCGAGCTCATCGGAGTCGGTGACCTCCTCGGCTTCCACGTCGTCGTCGGCCTCCGCCTCCGCAGCCTCGGCGCGTACCTTCCGGCGCGCGAGCACGTCGAGGGCGAGGAGCAGGAAGCCGAGGATCGTGAGTACCGAACCGACGAGGATGCCGGGGATGAGGGCGGGGGTCGGCACCTCGCGTTCCCATGTGAATTCGACCATCGGTGCCGGGGAGGTTCCGTCGGTGGCAACGATCATCGACCACTGGCCCGGGACCTCTTCCCACGTGTAGGTCAGTTCACCAACGCCGTTGACCTGCTCCACCCACATGTCAGATTCGGCGGGGTTCGCGGCTTCCGGCTCCTCTTCCTCGGCAGCCTCCTCGCCGTCGTCCTCGTCCTCCGCCTCGGGTTCGACGCCGTCAACCTTCTGATAGTCGAGGGAGTCCCACGTCGGCAGCCCGGTGATTGCTCCGTGGTCACTCTCCGCCACCCAGGCTTCCACGTCCTCGGTGCGGCCCATGCCGAGAAAAACCGGGCTCTCGCCGTCCTGGGCAACGGCGCGCACCTTCACCGTCTCATTGACGATGTTGAGCACACCGGGCTCGGAGATGACGTAGTTAACATCGGGCTCAGAGGGGAGCGGAACCGTAACGGTGGAGTCCGGTTTCCAGACCGTTGCGGAGGCGATCGCGGCCCCGATAGTGCCCAGCCCGAGCACTATTAGGACTATCGCGAGAATACGTCGAATCACCTTGCCTACTCCTCAAGTACGGTTCGCGCAGGGCGCCGTA
>DATGUB010000111.1:0-2521 GCA_035301585.1 Beutenbergiaceae bacterium
AACTGCTCGACCAGGCAAGTAACCGGCTCCAAGCCGGGCGCTATCCGGAGCGTGCTGAGGCGAAAAAGATCGCCGCTGTAATGCGGGCCGTAGCCGACGAATTTGACGTATGACTTCCACCGCACAACTTCCCCGCCCCACGAAATCCGGTAAAGACGCAGTCCTCGCCGGCGCGATCGACCGTGCCCGCGACGCCGCCATCGAAGAAGGCGGGGAGTTCGTAGGCGAGCACCTGGGCTTCGTGCTCGAGGACACCCGCCTCGGCACCCACTACTTCGCGTGCACCAACCCCGGGTACCACGGCTGGTACTGGGCCGTCACGGTTACCCGAATCCCGCGTTCGCGCACGGCGACCATCTGCGAAAGCGCGCTCCTGCCGGGCCCGGATTCCCTCTTGGCCAAGGAATGGGTCCCGTGGTCCGAGCGGCTCGAACCGGACGACGTGCGCCCAACGGACCGGCTCCCGTACGAATCGGAGGATCCGCGACTCGAGCCCGGCTATGCCCCCAGCGGCGATGCCGCCACCGACCACGTCGCCGTCGTCGAGCTCGGCCTCGATCGGGAACGGGTGGCGACCCGGAAGGCGCTCGACGACGCAGCGCAGCGGTGGTACGCGGGCGATCACGGGCCGAAATCCTCCGGTTCCCGGGCGGCGAACGCCGACTGCCGCACGTGCGGTTTCCTCGTTCCCCTCTCCGGGCACCTGGGCACGCTGTTCGGCGTGTGCGTGAACGAATGGTCGCCCGATGACGGCAAGGTCGTCGCGTATGATCACGGTTGCGGGGCCCACTCCGAAACCGACGTCATCGACAACCCGAGCGAGTGGGTACAGTCCGATCCGGTACTCGATGAGACAGAACTTGAGGTTCTGGAACCAGACCAGTGACGGTCACGTCGCTACGTCCACTCTTCCCCGGGGTCTACCTCCCCTCACTGCTCTTTGAAATCGGCATCGGCGCCGCCATCCCCATGGTGGTCGTGCGCGCGAGCGACCTCGGCGCGAGCATCGCCGTCGCCGGGTTCCTCACCGCCCTCCTGCCGATCGGAAAGATCCTCGCCGACGTGCCCGCTGGAGCCATCGCCGCGCGGATCGGTGACCGCAGCACGATGATCCTCGCCTCCGGCGTCGCGATCGTCGCCGCCGCGGTTGCGGGCGCGGCCAATTCAGTTGTGCTGTTCGCGGCGGGGGTGCTCGTGCTGGGGATGACCGACGCGGTGTACCAGCTCGCACGCCAGTCCTACCTCACCGGGATCGTCCATCCGCTGCGCCGCGCTCGCGCGATGTCCACCCTCGGCGGAGTGCACCGCATCGGCCTGTTCATCGGCCCGTTCGTCGCGGCCGCGATCGCTCCCTGGGCGGGCGCCGCCGGTGGTTTCTGGGTGGCGATGGCGGCGTCTATCGGCGCCGCCGCCGTCGTCGTGCTCGCCCCGGCCCTGCCCGGCGAGGCGGCCGCCGCGTCCGCCCACCGCATGAGTATGTGGCAGGTGCTGCGCACGAACAAGAGTATCTACGCCACCCTCGGCGTGGCCGTCCTCGGGATCGGCGCGGTGCGCGGCGCCCGCCAAGGCGCGTTGCCGCTGTGGACGGAACACCTCGGCTTCGACGCCTCCGCCACCGCCCTGATCTTCGGGATCTCCGGGGCGATCGACATGGCGATGTTCTATCCCGCGGGCAAGGTCATGGACGCCTTCGGGCGGCTGTGGGTGGCGATCCCCTCGATGCTCATCATGGGCGCCGCGATGCTCGCCCTTCCCCTGACCACCTCGTTCGCCGCCGTCACCGCCGTCGCGCTCGTTCTTGGTTTCGGCAACGGGATCGGCT
Source organism: Beutenbergiaceae bacterium (assembly GCA_035301585.1). Taxonomy (GTDB): domain Bacteria; phylum Actinomycetota; class Actinomycetes; order Actinomycetales; family Beutenbergiaceae; genus HY158. Next base: position 1,823 of record DATGUB010000111.1, read on the forward strand.
CGGGCATCCTCATGACCCTCGCTGCCGACGCCGCACCGGAGGGCGGGCGCAGCCAGTTCCTGGGCATCTGGAGACTATTCGCCGACGCCGGAAACTCGGGTGGGCCACTCATCGTCGCCGGGGGAGCGGCGCTGGGGTCGCTTGCCGCGGGGATGATCGCTATCGGCGTCGTGAGCGTCGGTTCGGTAGCCGCGCTCGGCACGTGGGTGCCGCGCTGGTCCGTCCACGCCAATGCCCGCACCCGGGCAGAGGCGGGTATCGCCCGGCCCGGGAGTGGCTGATGAGTCGGCGCCACCTCGAGCTCACAGCCGAGCGGCTGCCGCGCTGGTGGGGCAGGTTCCACGCCGAGCACCCCGAGGTCAACACCCACCTGGAGGACGGCGCCGTCCTCCTCGCCTCCAGCGACGGCACCGTCGCCCGCTTCACGGGCTGGTTCCCCGTCGAGGAAATTTCCAGCGAAGACGACGCCCGCACCCAGCTCACCGTCGTCCCGCGTGAAATCGCCATTGTCCTCCTACGTCGGGGCGGGTACGCGATCGGGTTGGCACATGTCGGCGAGAATGGGCGCCGGGAACTTCGCGCACACAAGAGTGGAACCCGGTACGTCCAATCCCGCACGGCCGCGGGCGGCTGGTCCCAACAGCGGTTCGCCCGCCGACGAGAGAACCAGGCCGAGGGGCTCGTGCGCGCCGCCGCCGA
>DATGUB010000112.1:0-6496 GCA_035301585.1 Beutenbergiaceae bacterium
ATTTGGAGCGCTAGCCACCATGGCGACCGATTACGACGCACCGCGCAAGACAGAAGACGAGCTGAGCGAGGACTCACTGGAGGAGCTTCAGGCTCGTCGCGTTGAGAAGAATTCGAACGTAGTAGACCAAGACGAAGCAGAAGCGGCAGAGGACTTCGAGCTGCCGGGCGCAGACCTGTCGAACGAAGAACTTTCCGTTCGCGTCATCCCCCGGCAGGCCGACGAATTCACCTGCTCGCAGTGCTTCCTCGTCCACCACCGCAGCCAGCTCGCCTATACGGAGAACGACCTGCCCGTGTGCTCGGAGTGCGCGGTCTGAGTCACGTTCACCGCGGCGAGTGAACAGTATTGCCGGGCGCGAAGAGACGCGCCGCTAACAACGCGTCTCTTCGCGCATCAGGCCTCTTGTAGCGACCTCAGCGCGTGGACGAACTCCTCCCCACGCCGGGAGGAGAAGAGCCAGTAGGGGGTGGGGTCGCGAGGGTCCTGTTGCTCGATGTAGATCCCGGTACGAACCCAAGGCCGGGTCAGCACGAAGGAACGTGCGTCCGAGCCGGGCCCCATGTAGAACGACACGTCGTCGGGGGAGCAGGCAGTCGCCTCACCGAGGGCACCGATCTCGATCTCGGCGCGCCCCACGCGCAGGTGCGTCGCGGTGAGTTCCACGATCGCGGCCAGCGACCACAGCCACAGCGCCGCGAGCGCAGCCGAAACGACGCCAGCGGCGATCGCGACGGTGACGTTGGCGGGCAGGAACATGATGAAAAAGATCGCGCCCACGCTGGGGGCGAGGAGCCACGTGGTCAGTGAGGGGGTTAACCGCTCAGAGAACAGGGTGGCGGACTCGTCGGCAACTACCATGTCTCAAGGATGACACGACTAGCTCTAAGATCGGTGCTGTGTGTGAACCTCAGCTGCGTGGGCCCGACCACGAACCCGTCGCCGTCCTCCTCCAACAGCTCGACCCCGAGTTACCTGCGCCGACCTACGCGCACCCCGGAGATGCCGGGCTTGACCTGTACTCCCGTGAGGAGGTCGTCATTCCCCCCGGTGAGCGGGCGAAGGTCGCGACCGGAGTGGCGATCGCGCTGCCGGCGGGTTACGCGGGGTTCGTCCACCCGCGCTCAGGGCTTGCGGCACGAGCGGGGATTACAGTTCTCAACGCACCCGGTACGATAGACGCGGGCTACCGAGGCGAGGTTGACGTGGTCCTGCTCAACACAGACAACACCCACTCCCATACCGTCCGCCGCGCTGACCGCATCGCGCAGCTGGTCATCCAGCCCGTCGCGATCGCAGAATTCATACACGTCGAGCAACTGCCCGGCAGTGCACGGGGCGAGGGCGGCTTCGGATCCACTGGGGGTTGGTCGAAGGGAAGGCAACAGTGATTTTTTTCCGGCGTCGAAACAAGCGGCAGGAGCCGGCGCCCGAGGGCGCTGAGCCCCACGACGCCCGACCGACGGCGGAAGACGACCGAGCCCCCGAGGGCTCGGGTCCGTGGGATCTCGCGGATCAACCGGAACTGGGCCAGCGAGTCGACGTCGGTGCACTGCGCGTACCTGCCCGGCAAGGGATGCAGATGCGGATGGAGCTCGAGCCGAAGACCCGACGCATCGTCGCCGTCAACGTCGTCTATCAGGGCTCGGCCGTCCAACTTCAGGCCTTTGCCGCGCCGCGCAGCCAAGGGATCTGGGAGGAACTGCGCGAAGAGATCACCGAATCGATCGGTAAACAGGGCGGATCCGTGGAGGAGAGAGACGGCGGCTTCGGCCTGGAGCTCCTCGCGCGCCTTCCCGTGCGGACCAAAGATGGGCGGGCGGGGCTGCGGCCGGTGCGGTTCCTCGGCGTAGACGGTCCCCGCTGGTTCCTGCGCGCCGTCATCTCCGGTAAGGCCGCGATCGAGGAGGGCGCCGCAGGTGAGGTGGAGGAGATCCTGCAGGACGTCGTCGTCGTCCGCGGAGACGGCCCGCGCCCACCGCGTGAACTGTTGCCCCTGCACCTGCCCGGCAAACCCGGCGAGCAGAGCGCACCCGCCCGCCCGACCCTGGACCTGGACTCCGGGCGGGGCCCGGAGATCACCGAGGTCGGCTGATGAATCACGGTACCCGCGGAGCGATCGCGCAACTGGACGCCGAGGACTTCGACCTGTGGCAGGCCGTGGGCGGAGTCCGGGGCCTGGTGGAATCCGTCGCCCCCGGAGTCGTGTTCGTCGTCGTCTTCGTCCTCACCCGCGATCTCGCGTGGTCGATCGGCAGCGCGGTCGGGCTTGCGCTCATCGCGATGGTGCTGCGCCTCATCGCCCGCTCCACGCTCACCCAGGCCGTCAGCGGCCTCGGGGGCATCCTCATCGGAGCGCTGTGGGCGTGGCGGACCGGTGAAGCCCAAGATTTCTACGCCTGGGGCCTGTTCGTCAACGCCGGTTTCGCCCTCGCTGCGGTCGCCTCGATCCTCGTACGCCGGCCACTGGTGGGCCTCATCGTCAAAGGATTCTCCCCAGGTGCCGCCCACGCCGCCGGGGCGCAACGGGCCTTCCGCGCAGCCACCTGGTTATGGGCGGGCGCCTTCCTGGCACGATTGGCGGTCCAGGTGCCCCTGTATCTGCACTCTGAAGTCGGCTGGCTGGGCACCGCTCGGGTCGTCATGGGACTGCCCCTGTGGGCGATGGTGCTGTGGATGACGTGGATCCTCGTGCGTCCCACGATCACCACCGCGAAGGACGCCGTGTGCGAGGAGCCCATGTCCGAGGAGGAGCCCCGTGCCTGAGCAACTCGTCGTCCGGATCGAAAAACCCGTCCATGGCGGGCACGCGATCGCCCGCCACGAGGGCCGGGTGATCTTCGTTCGGCACGGAGCGCCGGGCGAACTGGTCACCGTGCAACTGACGGAGAAGAAGAAGATCTGGCGCGGAGACGTCATCGACGTTCACGAGGCCCATCCGCAGCGGATTCCCGTCGCATGGGAACACGCCGGGCCCGGGGGAGTGGGGGCGGAACTGGCCCACTTATCGCTGCCGGCCCAGCGCGAATGGAAGCAGGAGGTCATCCGGGACGCGCTGGAACGAATCGCCCGGCAGTCCCTGCCGATCTCGGTCGAGCCCGTGGACGACGGCGATGGCTGGGGCACCCGTACCCGAATCGAACTCACCGCTGATGACCAGGGTCGAGCGGGCATGTTCGCCCATCGGAGCCACATCCACGTTCCGCTCACGACGATGCCGCTCGCCCATCGGGCGCTCGACGAGCTCGAGTTGTTCGACACGTCGTGGCCGGCACGGGCGCGAATCACCGCCATCGCCCCCTCCGCCGACGCCCCGGTCGCCCTCATCGACGGCGTCCCGCCGCCGGGCCATCCCGGGACGGTGTGGGAACGGGCCGGGGGGTTCGAATACCTCGTCGACGCCGGTGGATTCTGGCAGGCGCACCACCGCGCGCCCGAAACGCTCCTCGCGGCCGTCCAGAACGCCGTCGGGCACGTCCAGGGGGCAACGGTGCTCGACCTGTTCTCCGGAACCGGACTCTTCACCGTTCCCCTCGCCGCGGCTGCCGGGGCGAGCGGGCGCGTGCACGCCGTGGAGGGTGATCGCCGGGCGGTCGCGAATGCGCGGATCAACGCCGAAGGTCACAGCAACATCCACCTGCACCGGGGAGATGTCGAGCGCGTGCTCGCCTCGGGGGAGATCCCCGAACGGGCCGACGTGGTCGTGCTCGACCCGCCCCGCGTCGGTGCGCGCAAGGGAGTCATCGCCGAGGTGCTCGCGCGAAAACCGGAGCGAATCGTCTACGTCTCCTGCGACCCCGCCGCACTCGCACGCGATCTCGCGTTCGCTTCCGAAGGCGGGTATACCGCCGAGCGGATCGACAGCTACGACCTGTTCCCCCACACCCACCACATCGAGTCCCTCGCGGTGCTCCGCCCGCAGACAGGAACGGGATCCTGAATCGGCCCACGCGTGGGAGCGGGCTGCGGGATACTTTTGAATTGTGACGACGTACGAAGGCCTCACGAGCGCTGAAGTCGCCTGCCGCGCCGAGAACGGGCAGACGAATTACGTCGATGACGCTCCGTCGCGAAGCCTGTGGGACATCCTCCGAGGGAACCTGTTCACCCTCTTCAACGCCATGCTTGGAACCGCGTTGGCGATCGTCCTTCTCGTCGGTTCGTTGCGCGATGCGGTGTTCGGGTTCGTGGTCCTCACCAACCTATTGATTGGAACATTCACCGAATATCGGGCGAAGCGGACCCTGGACCGGCTCGCGATTCTTGACCGAGCGAAGAACGCTGTCCGGCGCGACGGGGAGATCATCAAAGTCGACTCCGCGGATCTCGTCGTCGACGACCTCGTCCTGCTCACCACCGGCGAACAGATCCCCGCCGACGGCGAGGTGATCATCTCTGCCGGACTCGAAGTCGATGAGTCGATGCTCACCGGGGAGAGCAATCCCATTCGTAAGGCGGACGGCGATGAGATCCTCTCCGGAGCGATGGTCGTGGCCGGCCAGGCGAGCTACCGGGTGACCCGGGTCGGGGCGGATAGCTACGCCCAGCGGGTGACCGCCGAGGCGAAAACCTTCTCGCTCGTCGGCTCGGAATTACGTAACGCGATCAACCGCATCCTCGTCGTCATCTCCTGGATCATCGTCCCGATCGCGCTGTTACTGTTCTGGAGCCAGATTCGAAACGTCGGTGGGTTTCAGGTCGCCTTCAGCGAGGGACTCTGGCGCGAGGCCCTCGTCCAAGCCGTCGCCGGAATCGTTGGGATGGTCCCCGAGGGTCTCGTGCTCCTCACCTCGCTGAACTTCGCACTCGCCGCGCTGCTGCTCGCGCGCAGGTCCGTGCTCGTGCAGGAGCTCCCCGCGGTGGAGGTGCTCGCGCGAGTAGATACGCTCTGCCTCGATAAGACCGGTACCCTCACCGATGGCACGATCGAACTCGTGGAAATTGTTCCCCGCGGGCAGCTCGTGCCCGGGTCCCCCGGCGGGGCGCCGGACCTGTATGGGGTGCTCAAGACTCTCGCCTGCGCGCGGGAGGCGAACGAAACCGCGTCCGCGATGCTTCCCGGTCTCCGCGATCATCCCGAGGCCGACCTCGAGGTGCTCACCCCCTTCTCCAGCGCGCGTAAGTGGAGCGCCCACAGTGATGGCCTGCACGGCTGGTACTTCGGCGCCCCCGATATCCTGTTCGCCGACGGGCAATACAGCGAGGTGGTCACCGAAGCAGTCGCGCAACAGGCGCGGCGAGGGGCGCGCGTGCTCGCTCTGGGGTACGTGCCGATCCTCGAGGTGCCTCGGATCAAGGACGACGATACCGACGCCCTTCCGCGCAATTTGTGCCTGGCCGCACTCATCATCCTGCGCGAACGCATCCGGCCCGATGCTGCCCGCACCCTGGAGTACTTCACCGACCAAGGGGTGGAAGTGAAAGTTGTCTCCGGTGACAACCCCGCAACCGTCGCTGCGATCGCCCGCGCGGTCGGGATCACCGGCGCGGAAGGCATCGACGCTCGTGGCCTTCCGGCCGACGGCGCGGCACCCGAGATCGTCACCGGCCGGGTCTTCGGGCGAGTGACGCCCGAACAGAAACGCGGCTTCGTGCACACCCTGCAGAAGTCCGGGCGCACGGTGGCGATGACGGGCGACGGCGTCAATGATGCCCTCGCCCTCAAGGACGCCGACCTGGGCATAGCGATGGGATCCGGTGCCCCGGCAACGAAGTCGGTCGCCCGGCTCGTCCTGCTCGACGACAAGTTCGAAACGCTCCCCGGGGTCGTGGGGCAGGGGCGGCGAGTGATCGCGAACATGGAACGGGTGGCCGCGCTGTTCCTCACGAAGACCACCTACGCCGTCCTCCTCGCCGTCCTCGTCGCGATCATCGCCTGGCCCTACCCGTTCCTGCCTCGACACCTCACGCTCGTGGGCACCTTCACCATCGGCACCCCCGCGTTCTTCCTCGCGCTCACCCCGACCACTCAGCGCTACCGCCCCGGGTTCCTCAGCCGGGTCCTGCAGTTGGCGATCCCGTGCGGCATCATCGCGGGAATCGGCGTCATCACCGTGTACGGAACGCTGCACGTGATGGACCAAGAGCTCCAAGCCTCAACCGGGGCAACGATGGTTCTCATCGTCATGGCACTGTGGCTCCTGGGTATCCTCGCGCGGCCGTGGAACATCTGGCGCGGTGGCCTAGTGCTCGTGATGGCGACCGGATCGGCAACGATGATGGCCCTCGCCCCCGTACGGGACTTCTTTGCGCTCCAGGTGCCCACGCCGTTCACCTGGCTGCTCGTGCTCGGGGTCGGGGCGATCGGCGCCGCGCTGATCGAGGGCAGCTACCGGGTCCGCGCGCGCCGCCTGGGGCGCGCGACAAACGTGGCAGACATCCCTAGGCTGGGGAATGAAGAACAGCCAGTGATAAGATAAGATATCTTGAGATCAAGATAGTTTGGATGAACGGAAAAGAGGACAGATCGTGAGTGATATCGATACCTTTTCCGCGA
>DATGUB010000113.1:0-3123 GCA_035301585.1 Beutenbergiaceae bacterium
CCGCGATATCGAGCGCGCCTCGTGTTTGAACCAAGTCATGGCCGTAACCGTAATCGAACACCCCCGAGAACCGGCAGCTGCGCCTGGCAAGGAATGGCAACCTATTGCCGAACCGTCCCGCCCTCACCACGATGAGGAGCATGCCTGAACCATCGCTGCTCGCGCACCCGGATCGATTGTTCCCTCCCGATCCCACCACCCGCAAGATCGCGCAACGCCTCTACGCCGAGACCCGCGCGCTTCCGATCATCTCGCCCCACGGCCACGTGCCGCCGGAGTGGTTGGCCGATAACGCGCCGTTCGCCGACCCGACCCACCTTCTGCTGCAACCCGACCACTACGTCCTGCGGATGCTGCACGCGAACGGGGCGGATCTGTCCGAGATGGGCCGCACCGACGAGGGGTTTGCGCCTCTTGAGGAGGCCGCTGCGCGCCGGGCATGGCGAATCTTGTGCGAGAACTACCACCTGTTCCTCGGCACTCCCGTGAAGTACTGGTTCGACACGACGTTCGCGGACGTCTTCGGGATCGACCTCGTGCCGAGCGCGGAAACGGCCGACGAGATCTACGACGCGATCGCCGCCGCCTTACGCACCCCCGACTTCCTCCCCCGAGCACTGTTCGAGCGGTTCAACATTTCCGTCCTTGCCACGACGGACGACCCGCTTGATGATCTTGCTCCCCACGCGACGTTGGCGGGGGACGACAGCTTCAACGGCCGGGTCATTCCGACGTTCCGACCCGATCGGTTCTTGGAACCCGCAAGCGCGAGCTGGCCCTCTCTCATCGCTGCTCTGGGCGAGACGACCGGGGTGGATACCTCCACCTACGACGGCTTCATCGAGGCGTTGGAAGACCGCCGCGCGTACTTCAAGGAACGGGGCGCGGTATCCACCGACCACGCGCACATGGATGCGGGCACCGAGCCGCTGGAGAAGGAGGAGGCGGCGCGAATATACGCCGCGGCTCTGAGGGGATCGGCGTCGATGGAGGAGACGACTGCCTTCCGCCGTCACATGATTTTCGAAATGGCGCGGATGTCCACCGAGGACGGCCTCGTGATGACCCTCCACCCGGCGGTCCACCGGAACCACGATCCGGAGAACTTCGCGAGGTTCGGCGCGGATACCGGCGCGGATATCCCCATCAGCGTCGAATTCACACGCGCCCTGCAGCCGCTCCTCGCCGCATTCGGCAACCACCCGAACCTCAACCTCGTCGCGTTCACGATCGATGAGACGGTCTACTCGCGGGAACTCGCGCCGATGGCCGGTTATTACCGCTCGTTCTACGTGGGAGTGCCCTGGTGGTTCCTCGACGCTCCCGAGGCAATCCGCCGGTTCCGGGGGGCGGTGACGGAAACCGCCGGTTTCTATCGCACCTCAGGCTTCATCGATGATACGCGCGCGTTCCTATCCATCCCCACTCGGCACGATATGGCGCGCCGGTTGGACGCGGGTTACCTCGCCTCCCTCGTCGCGGAGCACCGCCTCACGGAGGACGAGGCGCACCAGGTCGCCCACGATCTCGTCACCACGATTCCCAACGAGGTGTTCAAACTATGACTGCGCTCCCTCGCCTCCAACGCGACGAGTCGTGCCCGCCCGCCCCGATCCGGATCCTGCACCTGGGCCTCGGGAACTTCTTCCGGGCGCATCAGGCCTGGTACACGGCGAACGCTCCCGACAGCAGCGAATGGGGGATCGCCGCTTTCACCGGACGGCGCCCCGATATGGCGCGGGCGCTCGCCCCGCAAGACGGGTTGTACACGCTCGTGACCCGCGCCCCGAGCGAGGACGAGCTGCAGCTCATCACCTCGGTCTCGGCGGTGCATACGGCCTCCGATCATGCGTCGTGGTTGGAATACTTCCGCTCTCCTGACGTGGCGATCGTGACGATCACGGTCACCGAAGCCGGCTACTTCTTCGACGGCGAAGGGCTGGCCGCCGATCCTGCCGTCGAGTCGGACATCGAGGCCCTGGGCAACGACCCGGTCGCGCCGGTGACGACGACCCCAGCCAAACTCGTGGCGGGCCTGCTCGCCCGCCAGGCCGCCGATGCGGGCCCGATCACGCTGCTTCCCTGCGACAACCTGCCGGAGAACGGTGCAGTGGTTCGCCAGGTCGTGCGTGAGTGTGCGCAGCGGGTGTACCCGGAGCTGCTCGCGTGGCTCGATGAGAACGTCGACTTCGCCTCCGCGATGGTGGATCGCATCACTCCGGCGCGTTCCGGGGAGGACGCGGAGATCGTGGCAGAGAAATACGGGGTGCGTGATGCGAGCCCGGTTCATACCGAACCGTTCAGCGAGTGGGTGATGTCCGGCTCCTTCCCCGGCGGCCATCCCGATTGGGAAGCCGCCGGCGCGCAGATCGTTGCTGACGTCCACCCCTATGAGCAACGCAAGCTGCTGCTACTGAATGGGTCCCACTCCCTCCTCGCCTACGCGGGGACCGCGATCGGGCACGCCACCGTGGATGCGGCGATTGCCGATCCTCGTTGCCGTGCCTGGGTGGAAGAACTCTGGGACGACGCCGCCGCCACCGTCCCCCTGCCCGCCGAGTCCGTGGAGAGCTACCGGGCCGCACTGCTCGAGAGGTTCAGCAACGCCCGGATGAGCGATGCGCTGGCACGGATCGCCATGGACGGTTCGCAGAAGATCCCCGTGCGCATCGTGCCCGCGATTATCACTGAGCGCGCTGCAGGCAGGTTGCCCCGCGGTGCCGCCCGCGCGGTCGCTGCGTGGATCGCCCACTTGCGCGGCATCGGTGCACCCGTCAACGATGCCCGGGGCGAATCCTGGCAAGAAACGGCGGCGGGAGAACCTGCTGCGGCGGTCGCGAACGTGCTCGATCGGCTCGGAATCGGAGACGACCTCGCGCTCCTTGACGCCGTGGTGGAGGAGTACGCGAACTTCGACGCTTAGGTCGCCGCTACTATCGAATAGTGTCCACCCGGTTTCGTGAGTTCGTCCTGCCCCTCGTCGGCATTCTGCTGCTCGCGATCAACCTCCGCCCCGCGATCACTGCCGTAGGACCGATCATCACCGAGGTGGGAGAAGATCTTTCGCTCTCATCTTCCGAGCTCGGCCTTCTCGGGGCGTTGCCGATCGCCACCTTCGGGGCG
>DATGUB010000114.1:0-11204 GCA_035301585.1 Beutenbergiaceae bacterium
CCGAATCGAGGACGGCCTTAAGCTGCCATTTCCGCCCGCGGAGCAGCATAGGACACTTCTCGAGCCTGAGTGAGACACTTCTCGAGCCGGAGTGGGACACTTCTCGAGCCGGAGTGGGGCACTTCTGACCCGTCGCGCGCCGGCCCGAACCGCTCGCGGCGCTCTCCGGTGTCTTCGGCGGTTGTTCCGGGGATCCGTTGTGCCCAAGGGAACGAAAAACCCGGAACCGGCGCCGCGTTCGGCGCATGATTCCGGGCTTCCTCTTGGCGGTAGCGGTGGGATTTGAACCCACGGTGGCTCTCACCACACAGCATTTCGAGTGCTGCACCTTCGGCCTCTCGGACACGCTACCGGGATTTAGAGTACCCGTTTCCAGCGGTGACACCAAACGCATGTGGCGGGACTTACGCTAGATGGGTGCATACACATCGATCGGGATCTGCGGACCTGCGTGAGGCGGTCGCGCTTCTACAGGGGCGGCAGTTCACGATACTCACCGGCGCGGGGCTCTCCACCGACTCCGGCATCCCCGATTACCGGGGCCCCGACTCCCCGCCCCGCACGCCGATGACGTACCAGCAATTCGTGGGTTCGGAGGCATTCCGCCGCCACTACTGGGCCCGCAACCACGTGGGTTACCGGTTCATGCGTGACGTCGCGCCCAACGAGGGCCACCACGCCATCGCTCGGATGGAGGCACGCGGGCACGTGCGGGGCATCATCACCCAGAATGTCGATCTCCTCCACGAGAAAGCGGGCGCGAATCGCGTTATCGATCTGCACGGCCGTTCCGATACGGTCATCTGCCTCGAATGCCGAACCCGGATCTCTCGGGCGCACATGCAGGTACGCCTCGATGTTCTCAATCCCGGCTTCGATGTTGACGTGGGCGATGTCGAGATCGCTCCCGACGCCGACGCCGTCCTCGAGGCCTCCGCCGATTTCGTCGTCCCCTCGTGCGAGGTGTGCGGTGGGATGCTCAAGCCGGACGTCGTGTATTTCGGTGAGAACGTTCCCAGGGAGCGCGTCGCCCGGGCCTATGGAATGGTCGACGACGGCGAGGCGCTCCTCGTCGCCGGCACCTCGCTCGCGGTGATGAGCGGGCTGCGATTCATCCGCCACGCGGCGAACGAAGGCAAACCGGTGATCATCATCAACCGCGGCCAGACCCGCGGAGATGACTACGCGAAAGTGCGCCTGAACGCGGGTACCACCGAGACGTTGCGCGCGATCGAGGCCGGGATCATTCAGGGCTGAGGTCAGGCCGGGCCGCCGGCGCTCGTTGTGCCGCCCGGACCGCGCGCCGCTGGGCACGCTTATCGGCGAAGAAGGAGCGGATCAGCTCCCCGCACTTCTCCTCCAACACCCCACCGGTGACGCTGACGGCGTGGTTGAGCAGGCCGTCACCGGTGATGTTCCGCACCGAACCCGCCGCGCCGGTCTTCGGATCCCACGCCCCGAACACGACCCGGTCGATGCGGGAAAGCACCGCCGCCCCCGCGCACATCGTGCACGGTTCCAAGGTGACGACGAGGGTGCAGCCCCCCAGGTGCCACCGCCCTCGCGACACGCCGGCGCCGCGCAGCGCGAGGATTTCCGCGTGCGCCGTCGGATCGCCGTCGGCCTCGCGGCGATTGTAGGCAGCGGCGATGACGGCGCCGGTCTCATCGAGCACGACGGCGCCGATGGGCACGTCGGGAAGTGCGCGTCGCGCTTGGTCGAGGGCGAGGCGCATTGCCGCCTCGTCAGAAAGTGTGGTCACATTCTGAGCTTACGGGCACCTCGGAACGCGCTAGATTGAACCCATGCGCCTTCACGTAGCCGACCACCCGTTGATCGCCCACAAACTCACTGTGCTGCGCGACGCGCACACCGCGTCGCCGGTGTTTCGAAGTCTCACCGATGAGCTCGTCACGCTCCTCGCCTACGAAGCAACGCGGCAGATCCGGACCGAGAAGATCGCGATCGAGACCCCGGTCACGGCGACCACGGGGATCAAGCTCGCCGAGCCGCGCCCGATCGTCGTGCCGATCTTGCGCGCCGGGCTCGGGATGCTTGACGGGATGACCCGCCTGCTTCCCACCGCCGAGGTGGGGTTCCTCGGGTTGATCCGCGATGAGCAGACCCTGGAAGCGGTCACGTACGCCAACCGGCTCCCGGATGACCTCTCCGGGCGTCAGTGTTTCGTCCTCGACCCGATGCTCGCGACGGGCGGCACGCTCGCCACGGCGATCCAGTACCTGTTGGAATTAGGCGCCCGCGACGTCACCTGCGTGACCCTCCTCGCCACTCCCGAGGGGCTCGCGAAGATCGACGAGGTCGTGGACGAACGTGCCGACGTCACGGTCGTCACCGCCTCGGTCGATGAGGGGTTGAACGACAAGGCCTACATCGTTCCCGGGCTCGGCGACGCCGGCGACCGTCTGTACGGGGTCGTGGATTAGGGACGCCGGCTAGCGCTGCTGCGGCGGGCGGATGGACAGGTAGTCGACGTCCCCGCCTTGCCGGATCACGTGGACGACGGCAGCCGCCACTTCCTCCGCGCTCAAGTACGCCTCGGGCGTGTAGGTTCCCTCCTCACTCGCCACGAGTTGGCGTTGCATGTCCGTATCGGTACGCCCGGGTGCGACCGTTGAGACTTGCACCCCGCGGGGGCCGAGGTCCAACCGGAGGCATTCGGCGAGCCCGGTGAGCGCGAACTTCGTGGCGCTGTACACCGGTGAGGTGGCCGAGCCGCGCCGGCCGGAGCCGGAGTTGATCATCACCACGCGCCCGCGCCCCGCCTCGAGCGCGGGGAGCAGTTCCCGGGTGACCGCGGCGATCGCGGAGACGTTGACGGCGAAGGCTTCGGTGAACTGTTCGTTCGTCGTCTGCGCGAGGGGCCCGGTGTGTAAGAGGCCGGCGGAGTGAAGGAGCACGTCGACGCGCTCCAGACCCAGCTCGGCCAGGGCCGGTGAGATGGAATCGAGGTCGGCGAGGTCGACCGCACACGTGCGGGCTCCCAGCTCCTGCCCGGCCTCGGTGAGCCGTTGGGGGTCGCGGCCAAGGATGACGAGGTCGTGATCCTCACGCAGGTACTGGGCGACGGCGTACCCGATTCCGCGGGTGCCGCCACTGATGACAGCTGTTGGTTTCATGCCTTCAGGGTACGCGGACCACCGGGAGCGCTGCCCGCCGCCGCTTACGGGGTCGGCAGTCCTGCGGCCGCGAACGCCTGGTCGAGGTCGTTCTGCAGGTCTGCCACTTCCTCCAGCCCGACCGAGAAGCGCACGCTCGTCTCGGAGATGCCGCACGCAGCGCGGCCCTCCTCGCCGAGTTTGCGGTGGGTCGTGGTCGCCGGGTGGGTGACGATGGACTTCACGTCGCCGAGGTTGTTGGAGATATCGATGAGCTTGAGGGCGTCGAGCACCGCGAAGGCATCCGCCCCGGGGAGGAGGTCGAAGGTCACGACGCTCCCGCCGCCGCTCATGAGCGTTTTCGCGAGCTCGTATTGGGGGTGGGAGGGCAGGAAGGGGTAACGCACCTGCGCGATGGCCGGGTGGTTCTCGAGCCACGTGGCCAGTTCCAGGGAGGCGGCGCTCTGGGCGCGGATCCGCAGCGGCAGGGTCTCCAGCCCCTTGAGCAGGACCCAGCCGTTGAAGGCGCTGAGCGTCGGCCCGGTCGCCTGCACGAATTCCGCGATCGGGCCGTTGATGAACTCCTCGGTACCGAGGATCGCTCCGCCCACCACGCGGCCCTGGCCGTCGATGTGCTTCGTCGCCGAGTAGACGACGACGTCCGCCCCGAACTCGATCGGGCGCTGCAGCACCGGCGTCGCGAACACGTTGTCCACGATGACGACCGCGCCGGCGGCGTGGGCGAGTTCGCACACCGCCGGGATGTCGACGATGTCCTGCATCGGGTTGGAGGGGGATTCGAAGATCACGACGTCGGCCGGTTCGGCGAGCGCCCGGCGCCACGAGTCGAGATCGTGGGCATCGACGAAGTCGGTGTGCACGCCCCACGGGGCGAGCCAGTCGTTAAGGACGGTGAAGGTCGTGCCGAACAGCGCCCGCGCGGCAACGACGCGCGCGCCAGGGCGAAGCAACGGCACCAACGTGGTGTAGATCGCGGACATACCGCTGGCGGTGCCAAAACATGCTTCCGCTCCTTCCATCAATCGCAACCGCTCCTCGAACGCCGAGACCGTCGGGTTGCCGTAGCGGGAATAGGTGAATCGGTTGAGTTCCCCCGCGAACGCCGCTTCTGCCTCCGCGGCGCGGTCGTAAACGAACCCCTGAGTGAGGAAGACCGGCTCCGTCATCTCCTCAAACTCGGTGCGTTGCTGGCCCCCGCGCACCGCGTAGGTGGCGAGGCCTTGGTTCGTCGGGAGCACACATCGGGGGCGGGGTTCACTCATTCCATCGTTCCTTCCATCGATTCTGGCGTTAGCACTCGCGTTGCTGCAGCTTCCGGGAGCCAGATCTCTCAGCCGCTCTGGATGGCCCTTCGACCCTAAAGCCCCCTCCCCCGCCCGCGAGACAACCCGCCCGGGGCGTCCACCCGTTGAGATTTGACTCCCGCTCCCTCCCACCCGCCCGGGCAGATTCCGGGCCGGTGTGGGGCGAAGGAATGAGAGGATGAGGAGTATGGACGACGTCGCAGCCCGCTTCTCCTCCCCCGTTCCGGACGTGCTTGGCGAACCCTGGCAGGCGAGAACGCTCACCCTTGCCGGCGACGGGGAAGCCGTACCCCCGGTCGCGACCCTGGTGCAACGCGCCCCGAGCGCGCAGGCGCCGGGCGAGCCGGGCACGCGCCGGGCGGTGTTGTACATCCACGGATTCGTCGACTACTTCTTCCAGACCCACCACGCGCGCACCTGGGAGGAGTGCGGCTTCGCGTTCGCCGCCCTCGACCTGCGCGACTACGGTCGCTCCATCCGAGCCGGGCGCCGCCCGAACTGGACGCTGGATCTCGCGGTCTATGACGAGGAGATCTCCGCGGCGATCGCCCTGCTCCACCAAAGCCACGACGAGGTCGTGCTCGCCGGCCACTCCACGGGCGGGCTCATCGTGAGCTTGTACGCCGCGCGGCATCCCGGGGACGTCGCCGGCCTCATGCTCAACAGCCCGTGGCTGGACCTCAACGAGCCGTGGTTCACGCGCGCGGTCGCGGCCCCGGTGCTGCGCCGGTTCGGCCACCTGATTCCCTACGCGCCGATCTCCTCGCTCGGTTCCGGGTACGGGGAGTCCCTGCATTCCAGCACCGGCGGGGACTGGACGTATGAACTCGGGTGGAAACCCTTCGAGGGGTTCGGGGTGTATGCCGGTTGGCTCGCCGCGATCCTCAAGGGGCACCGCGCCGTGGCCAAGGGGTTGGACCTCCCGGTGCCGGTGTTCATGGCGACCTCCGGTGCCCGCGGCGACAACAAGAACCCCAGCGCCGAAGAGCTGCGCGGGACCGACGTCGTGCTCTCCCCGCCGCAGATGTGGCGCCGGGCGGCGGGGCTCGGGCGGGACGTGACCGTGATCCGCGTCAACGGCGGCCGCCACGATCTCACGCTCTCGGAGCCGCCCGCGCGGGACCGGTTCGAGCGGGAACTGTCGGCATGGCTGGAGGCTCGATTTCCGGTGGCGGGAAAGCGCGCCCCCGTGGCGTAGAATTCATTCTGCCACCGAAGCGACGATTCCCGGCCCGAGGGGCACACTATGGCGCACACACCATCCTTTGTTGACGACGTCGATGGCTCACCTGCCGATGTCACGGTGAATTTCGCCGTCGATGGCATCGAGTACGAGATGCACCTATCGAAATCGAACCGGAACGCCTTCATCCGGGACCTCGCGCGGTTCATGGCCGCGGCGAGGAAGACGGGGGGCGCGGGGCCGAAGATGCATTACCAGGAAACCAAGGCCGATCCGCGGGCGGTCCGCGAATGGGCCCGGGCCAACGGCATCGAGGTCCCCGACGGCAAGCGGCTACCCAAGGAAGTCATCGAACAGTTCCGCGCTGCGGGCAACTGAGCCCCTACTTCGCGCCCCGCTCCCCGCCGGGGTCGCCCGCCCGCTGGAGCCGCTGAGCAAGACCCGAGGCGCGCTCCACGCGCCGCGCGATCGCCTGCTCGATCACGGCTCGCGTCCCGATCACCCGCGCGGTGTCCTGAGCGCGGGTGAGGGCGGTGTAGAGCAGTTCCCGGGTGAGGACTCGCGACGAGTGCTCCGGAAGCAGCACGTACACGCGTCGGAACTGCGACCCCTGGGCCCGGTGGACGGTGATCGCGTATGCGGCGACGATGTCGCTGAGCTGTGCGAGTGGGATCTCGCGTACCCCTGGCCCGTCGGGGAACGCGGCCAGAAGCCGCCCCTCTCGTCGGACCACGACGGCG
Organism: Beutenbergiaceae bacterium; assembly: GCA_035301585.1. GTDB lineage: Bacteria > Actinomycetota > Actinomycetes > Actinomycetales > Beutenbergiaceae > HY158. The sequence continues at coordinate 6,365 of DATGUB010000114.1, forward strand.
GTGTCGCCGTTGAACAGCCGCAGCCCGTAGTCGTTTCGCGTGACGAGGAGGGGCTTTCCGGGGAACCACTCCCCGAGCCTTCTCCCCACGTCCGCCTCGAGGAGCGCGCTGATCCTCTCATTCCACGTGCTCATCCCGTACGGGCCGTTCCGGTGGGCACACAGAAGTTGCTGGGTCCGGGCGAGTTCCAGCGCGCGCCGGCTGTCTCCCGCCGCGCCCGCGTCATGCATTTCTCGTACGACCGGCAGAAGTATCCGAGGCAGTTGCTCGGCCGTGACGGCGGGGAGATCACCCTCGGCCTCCGCCGCGAGGAGCGGGAGGGCCGCCTCGGGCTCGCCCCGCCGGATAGCGCCGGCGAGCCCACGGATGTGGGAACCGAAACGCCGGGTCGCCGTAAGTTCGGCGACCGGGTTCACGCCGCGCCCGCCCAGCCCTTCGACGAGGTCGGCGAGGACCACCCCGACGTCGACGGAGGCGAGTTGGTGGGCGTCGCCGGCGAGCACGAGCCGGGCCTGTGGGGGCACCCCGGCGAGCAGCCGGGCCATCAGGGTCAGCGATACCATCGACGTCTCGTCGATGATGACGACGTCGTAGGGCACGGGGTGGTTCTCGTCGTGCCCGTAGCCGCGTCGGGGCGAGTAGGCGAGCAGCCGGTGGATGGTCGTGGCGGGTAGACCGGCGATCCGGTCCCGGTGGGTGGGCGGGAAATCTGCGCGCGCAACCGTCTCGGCGAGCGCTTCGGACATGCGGGCCGCGGCCTTTCCGGTGGGGGCGGCGAGCGCGACCCGCAGCTCCGGGTCGGCGTCGTAGAGCACTCCGAGCAGCCGCGCAATGGTCGTGGTCTTCCCGGTTCCTGGGCCGCCGGTGAGGATGCTCAATCGCGAGCGCGCGGCGATGGCGGCGGCCTCACGCTGGTCCGCGTAGGGCGCGCCGGGAAAGTACGCGGCCAGCGACGCCCGGGCGTCGTCGGTGAGCTCCGCTTCCGAAACCCGCTTGAGCACCTCATCGAGGACGTAGGTCTCTTCGTTCCAGTATCGCGTGAGGTACAGGCGGGTCCCATCGAGGTGGAGGGGCGCCGCGGGCTGGGCCCGCACCAGTGGGCTCGAGGCGAGGTGCGCGCGCCAGTCGACGTCCGGCCAGGCCTCCTCCGGGACGTCCCATCCGTCTGCGGGTGAGCCCGGCTCGGCTGCGGTGGCCGCGCTCGGCAGCCCGGCGAGATCGAGGCAGACCGAACCTGCGCGGGCCGCCCGGACGGTGAGCGCCGCGGCGAGCACCGCCGCCTCCCGCTCTTCACCGGTGAGCGCGGCGATCTGGGTGGCGACGTGCACGTCTGCGGGGCTGAGCACCCCGTGGGCGTTGAACAGCGCGAGGAGCCCGTGGGCGCCGTGGGCCCGGTCGGGGTGGTGGACATCGATGTCGTAGAGATTCATCGGCCCTGCCCCTCACGCGGCGCAGCGCCGTCGAGGAGGTCGGAGAGTTCGGTGACGAGCCCCGGCGGAGGCGCCCAGAAATACACCCCGGCGGCGTGGCCGTCGATGACGGGGGTTTCGGGGCCGGCCATTCCCCGCACGTACAGGTACAGCACTCCGCCGATGTGCTCGCCCGGGTCGTACCCCGGCACACGCCAGCGCAGGTAGCGGTGCAGCGCAACGGTGTAGAGCAACGCCTGCAACGGGTAGGAGGACGTCTCCATCGCGGCGTCCACGCCCGCCCGGTCGTAGGCGGCGGTGGTGAGGGGGATATCGGTGGGCCCGAGCCAGTTCGTCTTGTAGTCCGCGACGTAGAACCGCTCCTCGTGGCGGAACACGAGGTCGATGGAGCCGGTGAGGTAGCCGCGCAGGCTCTGCAGCTCGTACGCGCGGGAGTCGACGACCCGTGCGTATCGGAACATCGGATCGGCCGGGCGAAGATGCCTGCGCAGAAGCGGGGCGAGATCGCGGAGCGTCACCAGCGCGTCGGACGGCGCCGCTCGATGCCCGCCGTCGAGTGGGAGCTCGAACTCCAGCTCCGCTACCTGCTCGGCCGGGTCGAGTTCGCTGAGTGTGGCGGGCAGGGCGGGGGCGAGCGGGGTCCTCAACACGGCCTCGATCGCGGCGCGCAGCTCCTCCGGGTCGAGGTCCTGGGGCCAGTGCCGCAACTGTTCATCGATCCGGCGGCCGATCTCTTCGCTGAGATCCTCGGCCCGGGTGTTCACCGTCTCCAGGACGCCGTGCACGAGCGAACCGAACTGCGCCCCCTTGGGCAGGTTCGCCATGGGCGAGGGCAGATCGCCCGCATCCCCGCGGGGCGCCGCGGTACCGGCTGCTTCGGTGAGGTCCTCCTCGTCGTCGGTCAAGGCGAGGTCCGGTTCACCCACCACGCGCTCGGTCTCGAGGAGGCTCGCGAGGGTTTCCGCCCCCGCGCTCAGGGAGGTGTACGAAGAGCGTCGCCACGCCGAGTCGAGTGTCCGGGTCCAGGCTCTAGCCCCGCCCGACAACTCCGGGAGCGCCTGCGTGAGGGGCCGGGCCTCGCGGGCCGTGACGAGTTCGATCTGGGCGTGTTCGCCCAGGCGGGCGCGCAACTCCGCGCATACCGTTGCCGCTGGGGTGTTCGCCGGGAGGGGTTCGCCGCCGCGGGTGAGCAGCGTGTTCATCGCGGTCGCCCCAGCGCCGCGAGCGGGCGCCCAGTACATCGTCACCTGCCCGGCGGCGCGGGTGAGGGCGACGTAGAACAGTCGCAGTTGTTCCCCGCCTGCCTCCGCCCGCACGCGCGCTGCGTGCTCGCCGGCGAGCTTCCCGCTCACGTCCACGACCCGGCGTCCCTCGAGGTTGAAGACGGGGATGGCGTCGATCTTCGGTTCCGCGACACCCACGGTCGGCAGGTACACGAACGGGAACTGCAACCCCTTCGCCGCGTGGATCGTCATGAGTTGGACGGCGGCGGCATCGGATTCCAGCCGCCGCAGGTGCGCATCCGAGGCGACGGCCTGTTGTTCGCCTCGCAGCCACAGCACGAGGGTGCTCGCTCCGGTGCGGGGGTGGGCGGCCTGCATGAGTTCGGAGAGGTGGCGCAGGTCGGTCAGGAGCCGTTCACCGCCGACGTGGCCCAGCACGCGGGCGGCCATGCTCGCTTCACCCCCGCCTTGAGCCGCCTCGAACACCGCGGCGCAGCCGCTCGTCGTGAGGAGGTGGTCAAATTCGCGGAGCCGGGCGGTCACGTCGTCGAGCACGGCATCGGGATCCTCAGCGAGGTCTGCCCCCGTGTAGCCGAAGAAGGGGCCGAGCGCGGCGGCGCGGGCGAGCCCGGTGTTGCCGCGCTGATCCATCGCGTCGAGCAGGGTGAGCCACTGGGCCGCGCCGTCGGAGGTGAACACGCTGCTGCCCCCGGAGACCACCCCGTGGATGCCGAGGTCGGCGAGTTTCTGCTGCACCTGACGCGCGTCCCGGTTGGTGTGGCAGAGGACGGCGATGTCGCTCGGTTCGGCGTCGCGCCAGGTGTCCGTTGTCGATTCGTGTACCTGCGGCGGCTGGGAGAGCAGCTCCGCGATATCGATCGCGACATCCGCGGCGATCGCCTCCCGGAGTTCACCGATGCGGGGAAATTTGGTGCGTGAAAGGGCGAAGTTCTCGATATCCACCACTCGGATCCGGATGCGTCCGCCGGGATCGGTGGGAAGTTTCACCTCGCTCCGCCGCTTCCCGGCTTCGATGGGGCGGACCCGGATCTGCTCGTGGCCGAGCTCCGCGTCAAGGAGAATACCGCCCGTCGCCTCGACGAGTGGTTCGTCGGCGCGATAGTTGTGGCCGAGGGTGTAGGCCTGCGGCGCGGTTCGGACGGCTTCGAGGTAGGTGTTGATATCCCCGCCGCGGAAGGAGTAGATCGCTTGCTTCGGGTCGCCGATGAGGATGAGGTCGCGCTCGCCGTGGAAGGCGGCTTTGAGGATCCGCCATTGCGTGTCGTCCGTGTCCTGGAACTCGTCGACGAGCACCATCTTCCAGCGTTCGCGCACCCGGTCGCGGGCGAGTGCGGCGTTCCGACCCCGCGCGGGGTCGGTCGCGGGCGGGTCGAGGGAGTCTGCGAGGCCGGTGAGGACGTCATCGAAGGTGAGCACCCCGCGGTCGCGTTTACGTCGCCGGAATTCGGCTCGGACGGCGTGGGCGAAGGCGGCCCGCTGCGCCGCGGGCGCGGCCCCCTCCCCTGGGGTCCCTTCTCCCGGGGGCACCTCGGCGGGGCGGATCTCGGCCGAGGGATTGTTCGTCACGGCGGTGGCGATCTTCCTCGCCGTGGCGTGATCGAACGGGGGCGCGGCGCTGCCGCTGAACATGTGGAGGTAGAGGTCGTCGACGACTTCCGCGAGGAGGTCGGCGGCGGAGTCGACGAGGGTGTGGCCTCCGCCCGCCTCTCCGGCGACCCCGATGCCGGTGAGCACATCGTGGCAGAATTCGTGGATCGTGGAGATCGTTGCCGCATCGATATCCCAGGCCGCCGCTCGGAGCCGGTCGATCCTCGCCCCGAGTTCCGCTTCGCCCAGCACGGCCCGGGCGGGGCTGGGGGCCCGACCAGCTCCTGGGTGCGGGGCGGTTTCGGTTGCGAGGAAGTGGGCGAGCGGGTCGATCTCCTCGCTGGGCGAGGCCCCCCTGCGGATGAGGTCCAGTTCGCCGGCGACCTGTTGGAGCCGGTCCCGCACCCGGGATCGCAGTTCCTTCGTCGCTGCTCGGGTGAAGGTGACGATGAGGAGATCAGTGATCTCCAGCTCCCCTTCCGCGATGAGGCGGGTGGCGAGGGCGGCGATGGTCCAGGTCTTGCCCGTCCCGGCGCTCGCTTCGAGGACGGTGGTGCCGCGTGGGAGCGGGTCGGTGAT
>DATGUB010000115.1:0-2790 GCA_035301585.1 Beutenbergiaceae bacterium
CCCTCGTAACCACTGAATAGAACCCTCCCGGGCAACGAATGGCCGGGCAAACCTTAGGAGCACCGTGATCGAAGAAACCCTCCTCGAAGCTGAAGACAAGATGGACAAGGCCATCGACGTCGCCCGCGAAGACTTCGGAGACATCCGCAGCGGGCGCGCCAACGCGGGGATGTTCGAGAAAATCCTCGTCGAGTATTACGGTGCGATGACCCCGCTGCAACAGCTCGCCTCCATCACCATCCCCGAGGCGCGTACCGTGCTCGTACAACCCTTCGACCGTTCCTCGATGGACTCGGTGGAGAAAGCGCTGCGGGATTCCGACCTCGGGGTGAACCCCTCCAATGACGGCGTCGTGATCCGGGTCGTGCTCCCCTCCCTCACCGAGGAACGCCGCAAAGAGTACGTGCGGCTCGCGAAGACGAAAGCGGAGGACGCCCGGGTTTCCATCCGATCGGTGCGCCGCCGAGCGAAAGAGGACCTCGACAAGCTCGCGAAGGACGGCGAGGCGGGTGAGGACGCAGTCAAGCGCGCCCAGGACGAGCTCGACGCGATGACCAAGAAGTCCACCGACACCGTCGACTCGATGCTCACCGCGAAGGAAAAAGAACTCCTCGAGGTATAGGCCGCGCGACTCTCCCGATTCTGCCGTGGATAACGATGCCCCACTGACCCGGCGTGCTCGGCGCGAAGCCGAACGCGCCAAGACCCGTGCCCAGCAGGAGCACGCCGCAGCGGACGCGGAAGAGGCGAGGCAAGACGACGCCGCTGCCGGCGACGAGCCCGAGCAGAAATCGCGCAGCGGGCGGAACCTGCCCGCGGCGATCGGGGTCGCGGCGGTGCTCATCGCCCTCGTCGGGGCGGGGCTGTTCGTGCCGCTGGGGAAGAACGGCGAGCCGTGGGGATTCGTCGGGTTCATCGCCCTCGCCTGCACCCTCGCGTTGTGGGAGTTCTCCACGGCGGTGAAATCCCGGGAGATCCAGATCGCCATCGCCCCGCTACTCGTCGGGGGAGTGGGCATCGTCATCTCCGCCTACACCTCGGGGGTGGAGGCGTTCTTCGTCGCGTTCGTGCTCACCGCGGGGGCGGCCTTCATCTGGCGGTTGTTGGACGGCGGGGGGCCGCAGGCGCTCCGCGACGCCTCCGTGTCCATCCTCGCCGCGGTATACATCCCGTTCCTCGCGGGTTTCGTTGCCCTCATGCTCGCCCTCGACAACGGCCCCTGGCGCGTAGCGGTCTTCATCGCCCTCGCGGTCGCGAACGACACAGGGGGATACATCGCGGGTGTGCTCTTCGGTAAACACCCGATGGCGCCCACGGTGAGCCCGAAGAAATCGTGGGAAGGATTCGCCGGGTCGGTCCTGCTCACGCTCGCCGTCGCCCTACCGGCCACCTATTACCTGCTCGAGGGCACCCTTCTCATGGGCGCGCTCCTCGCCCTCCTGGCGACCTTCGCCGCGACCGCGGGGGATCTCATGGAATCGTTACTCAAACGCGACCTCGGGGTGAAGGACATGAGTTCCCTCCTGCCCGGCCACGGGGGGATCCTCGACCGGGTCGATTCCATCCTCGTCGCCGCGCCGGTGATCTTCACCGCAATGTGGCTCACGGCCTTCCACTGAGCCACGAGTCCCAACAAATTTATTCAAAATCTGCGAGAATGTCGGCGATGAAACCCCAACCGCAAGTGATGCCCGCGCACGAAAAATCCGCGGCTCCCCGCCCCAAACTGAGCTTCTCCGTGCCGCGCCGGGGTAAACCGCCCCGCCACCTCGCCGACCTCTCGCTCACCGAACGCATCGAAGCGCTCTCCGACCTCGGCTTCCCCGGCTACCGCGCGAAGCAGATCTCCGCGCACTACTTCACCCATCTCACCCGCGACGCCCAGGACATGACCGACCTGCCCGCCGCCATGCGCGAGGATGCGATCGAGGAACTCCTGCCGAACCTGCTCACCGAGGTACGCCGGATGGAGGCCGACGGCGGGGCGACGATAAAGACCCTGTGGAACCTGTTCGACAACGTCAAGGTCGAATCGGTGCTCATGGGGTACACGGATCGGGCGACCCTGTGCGTCTCCTCCCAGGCCGGGTGCGGGATGGCCTGCCCGTTCTGCGCGACGGGGCAGATGGGCCTCACCCGCAACCTCTCGACGGCGGAGATCATCGATCAGGTGCGCCAAGCCGCCCGGATGTGCCGCGAGGGCGAACTCATCCGCGCCCCGCGCCGGTTGACGAACATCGTCTTCATGGGGATGGGCGAGCCGATGGCGAACTACAAGTCCATCATCGGCGCGGTGCGCCAGATGGTTGCCCCCGCCCCGGAAGGCTTCGGCATGTCCGCCCGGAACATCACCGTCTCCACGGTCGGGCTCGTCCCCGCGATTCGGAAACTCTCCGGGGAGGGCATCCCCGTCACGCTCGCAGTGTCGCTGCACGCGCCCGATGACGAGCTGCGCGATGAGCTCATCCCCATCAACTCCCGGTGGAAGGTCACCGAACTGCTCGACGCCGCCCGCGAGTACTTCGAGGTCACCGGCCGGCGGGTGAGCATCGAGTACGCCCTCATCAAGGATATGAACGACCACGCCTGGCGCGCGGAGTTGCTCGGTGAGGAACTCAACAAACGCGGACGCGGGTGGGTACACGTCAATCCGATTCCGCTCAACCCGACCCCCGGGTCCATCTGGACCGCGAGCGATCCGGAGGTGGAAGCAGAATTCGTCGCTAAGCTACGAGAAGCGGGGATCTCCACGACGGTACGTGACACCCGCGGAAGCGACATCGACGGAGC
>DATGUB010000116.1:0-9475 GCA_035301585.1 Beutenbergiaceae bacterium
TCGCCTGAAACGGACCCGCGCGGCTACTCCAGCAGGGAGGGCTGCACGGGTTCGGGCCCGACCGGCAACTTCCACGACCGCCGGTGCAGGTCGGTCGCTCCGAGGCGCCGGATCGCGGCGGTGTGGACGGCGGCGGCGTACCCCTTGTTCGATTCCCACCCGAACTCGGGGAACCGCTCGTGGTGTTCTTCCATGAGCCCGTCGCGTTCGGTCTTCGCCAGGATGGAGGCCGCCGCGATCGCAGCGACCCGCAGGTCCCCCTTCACCTGCGTACGCACCTGCGGAGTGAGGCAGGGCAGGGGAAACGGGACGGGCGTGCTCAACCAGTCGTGCACACCGTCGAGCACGAGCACGTCAGGCGCGCAGCCGGCGGCGCTCACGTGCGCGAGCGCGCGGTGCCCCGCGAGGCAGAGTGCACCGATGATTCCGTACCGGTCGATCTCTTGTGGGCTCGCGTGCCCCACCGCGCTGGCCCGGGCCCACCTGTGGATCGGCGGGACCAGCCGGCCCCGTTTCTCCGGGGCCACGAGTTTGGAGTCGCGGAGCCCCGCGGGCATCCGCCCGCAGGTCGGGTCGATGACGACGACTCCCACGCTCACCGGACCCGCGAGCGCGCCTCGGCCCACCTCGTCCATGCCAGCGACGAGCGTGTGACCCTCGGCGAACAGTTGCCGTTCCAGAGTTCGGGTCGGTGCGGGAGTCATCACCGCCCAGTTTAGCCGCTGGGAACGCCTGCGAACGTCTCCTGCGGGTTGGAGAGGAACGTCGCGTGATTGAACGGCCAGATGATCACCCACGCAGATCCCACGACGTTGCGCTCGGGCACGAACCCCCCGCCGACGGCGCCTTCGGAGTAGCGCGAATCGTGGGAGCGGGGCCGGTTGTCGCCGAGCAGCCAGAGGTGCGCGGGCGGGACGGTGACGGAGAATTCCTTCTCGCTCGGTTCCGCCCCCGGGTAGATGTAGGGCTCGTCGATGGGGGCGCCGTTGACGAGGATGCGCCCCTCCTCATCGCAGCACTCCACCGTATCTCCTGGCATCCCGATGACGCGTTTGATGAGGTGTTCGTTGGCGTTCTGTGGTAACAGACCCACCCAGGTGAGGGCCTTCTCCACCACTGTGGGTTCTTGGGTTTCGGTGCGCAGCCACCCGCCGGGGTCGACGAAGACGACGATGTCCCCCCGCTCGAGGTCCTGGTACTTGGGTTTGAGCTTGTTGACGATGAGCCGGTCCCCGACCTGGAGGGTATTCTGCATCGATTCGCTCGGGATGTAGAACGCCTGGATGAGGAAGGTTTTCAACAGCACCGACAGCACCAGGGCGATCCCGAGCACGATCGTCGTTTCCTTGAGGAAGCTAAGGAACCCCCCGGAGCGGGATTTGCCGGCGGATCCTTCCTCGGGGTCCGCCTGCTCGGGGGGTTCTGCGGATCCTGCGGGTTCCGCTGCTGGCGCGTGGCTGCCTATCGGCTGCCACGGGATCTTGGTTCGCGGGCGCGGCGACGCCTCCGCTCCGGAATCCTCCGGGTGGAGGGCGTCGTCGGCGCCGGTGCTCACTCGTTGTCGGAGGCTGGGTCCTGAGTGGCCGGCGCAACCTCGCGCAGTTCACGCACGCGGGTGGCCTTACCCACACGGTCACGCAGGTAGTAGAGCTTCGCGCGGCGGACGTCACCGCGGGTGACGACCTCGATCTTGTCGATCGTCGGGGCGTGGATCGGGAAGACACGCTCAACGCCCACACCGAAGGAGTGCTTGCGGATCCGGAACGTCTCCGCGATGCCGCTGCCCTGCCGGGCGATGACGGTGCCCTGGAAGACCTGCACACGGGTGCGGTTTCCTTCAACGATGTTCACGTGCACCCGCAGGGTGTCCCCGGCGCGGAAGTTCGGTACTTCCTTGAGGTTCGGGGCGTCAATCGAGTCCAGCTTCTTCATGGTGTGCCTTCCCGCGCTTGCCACAGGTCAAGAGCGAATTTCCGTGGCGGGGGAACCCGCCGAAACGTCAAAAGTGGTTCACGCGGCAATTTCTCGTGCCGCTCCCCCGTGGCAGAGCAGGCGAAACGCACGTGCAACCTGGATAAGTTTGGCACAACTTCTTACTCAAGAGAAATCTAACGTGCGCTCCATCACGAAATCAGCTTGCCGGGTTCGCCCCACCTGGAAGGTGCGTTCCGCGGCCACCTCGAAGCCGTGGCGGCGGTAGAACTTCTGGGCGCGCTCGTTGCGCTGGTTCACGCCGAGCCACATCACCCGCATCCCCGCCCGGTAGGCGTGCTCGAGGCTGCTGGCCATGAGGGCCCGGGCCACCCCCGCCCCGTGGTGTTCGGGCAGGATGTAGAACTTGTTGAGGTCCGCCGTGACCTCCGGCTCCTGGGTCGGTATCTCCGCGGCGGTGCCCCGGAGCAGCACGAGGCTGTAGCCGACGATCACCCCAGCGATCTCCGCTACCCACAGTTGCGCATCGCGTGCCTTCGCCCAGGTGCGGAAGTTCTCCTCGGCGAGGTTCTGCGCAACGAAGGCGTGCGCCTGTTCGCGCGGGAAGTCCGGCGGGCAGGCGAGGTGGAAGGTCCGGCCGGCGACCTCGTGCAGCCGCTGGGCATCGCGCCGTTTTCCCCGCCGCACCTTCACCTCGTGCGCAGCGAGCAGGTCCGGGCGCACCCGGGCGGTCCGCGCGAGCGCCTCTGCTCGGCGCCAGGCATCGATCTTCTCGTGGTTCCCTGAGCGCAGCACCTGGGGGATCGCCAGGTCCCGCCACTGCGCGGGGGCGGTGTACACGGGGTATTCCAGCAGCCCCGCCTCACCGTGAGATTCCTCCACGAGGGAGTCGGGGTTTCCCACCACGCCGGGCAGGAGGCGGCCCACCGCCTCGATCATCACCATCGCGGCGGTCTCCCCGCCGTTGAGCACGTAATCGCCGATGGACACTTCCCGCACCCGCACGCCCGCGCGAGCGCGGTAGTGCTCCGCGACCCGGGAGTCGATACCTTCGTAGCGCCCGCAGGCGAGGACGAGCCCCTCTCCGCGGGCGAGGCCGGCAGCGAACTCCTCGGCGGTGCGCTGCGTGAACAGCTCCCCGCCCGGGGTCGGGATGATGAGGGTCGCGGGGCGTTGGGACCCGCCGCGGGCGAGCACGTCGTCGAGGGCCTTGCCCCAGACGTCCGCGCGCATCACCATGCCCGCGCCGCCACCGGCGGGGGTGTCGTCAACGCTGCGGTGCCGGTCCGTCGTCCATTCCCGCAGGTCATGCACGTTGACATCCAGGCTCCCCGTTGCCCGCGCTCTACCGATGAGCGAGATCTCCAAGGAGGAGAAGAACTCCGGAAATATCGTGACGACGTCGATCCTGCCGGTGCTCACTCGGGCTCCCCGTCCGCGGCGAGCAGCCCGGGTGGCGCGTCAATGACGACCCGGCCCGCTTCGACGTCGACGATCGGCACGATCGCCTTCACCAGCGGAACGAGCGTCCGCGGTCCAGCGGTTTCTTTGATGACGAGCACGTCGTGGGCCGGGTAGTGTTCCAGCCCGGTGACGACGCCGATCGCCTCCCCGCTGGGCCGTTCGGCGCGCAGCCCCGTGAGCTCCGCGGGATACCATGCGTCGGGTTCTTCGCTGCCTTCGGCGAGGAGCACGGTGCCCACGAGCGGTTCGACCGCGGTGCGATCGGGGTGCCCCTCGAACCTCGCGAACCACTTCTCCTCCCGGCAGGTGAGCGCCGCGATCCGCAGCATGCCGATGTCCGGGTCGGTGGCGACCTCGGTCCCGCCGGCGAGGCGGCCGTCGGGGTTGTCGGTGTGCAGGTTCAGCCGCACTTCTCCGCGCAGGCCGCGGGGGGCGCCGATGGTGGCCAGCCGGTACAACTCGCCTTCGCGTGCCATGAATCTCCTCGGGGTGGGTATGACAAAGCCCGCACTCCTTGGTGCGGGCTCGGCCATGCTGGTGCGTTACCGGTCGGTGTCGACGACGTCCACGCGGACGGGTGCGTCGGGGCTCAGCGCGTTGATGACGGTGCGAAGCGCGTTGGCGGTTCGTCCGGATCGGCCGATCACCCGCCCCAGGTCGTCGGGGTGGACCCGAACCTGGAGCATGTCACCGCGGCGCAACGAGCGCAGCCTCACCTCGACGTCGTCGGGGTGGTTGACGATCCCCCGCACGAGGTGATCCAACGCATCGACCAGCATCATTCGTTGCTTTCGGCAGCGTCTTCAGCAGGTGCGTCTTCAGCCGGGGCCTCCTCGGCGGGCTCCTCCGTCGCGGTCTCCTCTTCGGTGGCCTTGGCTTCGGCAGCCTTGGCTTTGATGAGTTCCGCGTCGTCGGCGGCCGCCTTGATGAGGTCCTCGCTGGAGTCCTTGGCTTCCTTGGTCTTCAAGGTGCCTTCTGCGCCGTCGATACCTTTGAACTGCTGCCAGTCCCCCGTCACCTTGAGCAGCGCGAGGACCGGTTCGGAGGGCTGGGCGCCCACGCCGAGCCAATACTTTGCCCGCTCACCGTCGATGTCGATGAGGGACGGCTCTTCGGTCGGGTGGTACTTCCCGATCTCCTCGATGACCCGGCCGTCCCGCTTCTTGCGGGAGTCGACGACAACGACACGGTAGAAGGGCGCGCGGATTTTCCCAAAGCGCTTCAAACGAATTCTTACAGCCACGTGTTTGGCTACTCCTTGTTCATGGTGGTGAACCTCAAACCGGTGCTGGTGGGGAGCCAGTCGGTCAGCGTTCGTGGACGCGGCTCCGTACGGGTGAGAGGGCCCGCAGAAGTCGAGTACAGCCTTAAATTATGCCCGATCCGGGGCCTCGTCTGCCACTCCGATCGCCGTGGGGAAGTGTGGTTCGGCGCACACCGGCTCACGTCAGCCGGTTCCCCGCCCGGAAGATTGCGCTCGGGTGGCGGAGCACTTCGGCGTCTTCCCGCGGGTCGGCGGGATAGACGACGACGTCGGCTGGGGCACCTTCGGTGATTCCCGGCACTCCGAGGTAGGTGCGGGCATGGTAGGTCGCCGCCCCGACGATCGCGGGCGCGGGAATACCTGCGTGGGCGAGCAGGCGGATCTCCTCGTGATAGGAACCGTGCGGGATCCCGCCGCCGGCGTCCGAGCCGACCAGGAGCTGCACGCCCGCCTCGTACATGTCGCGGACCCGCCGGAACCGCTCCTGGTGTAGCCGACGCATGTGGGCGGCGTAACGGGGGTACTTGCCGTCGGCTTGGTCCGCGATGGCCGGGAAGTTCTCCACTTGCACGAGGGTCGGGGTGACGGGGATCCCCGCCGCGGCGGCCTGCTCCATGTGTTCGTGGGTCATTCCCGTTCCGTGCTCGATGCAGTCCACACCGGCGGTGAGCAGCGGATCGATCGTCTCCTTGGCGAAGGTGTGCACCATCACCCGCGCCCCGTTCGCGTGGGCGGCGGCGAAGGCCGCCGTCAGTTGTCCGGGGGTCCACAGCGGGGCGAGGTCGGCGCCCTCGCCGCCGTCCCGGTCGATCCAATCGCCGACGAGTTTCACCCACCCGTCCCCCGCGAGGGCCTGGGCGGCGAGCGCCTCGGGGAGGTCCTCGGGGTCCTCGAGGTCCAACGGCAGGTGCCGGGTGTAGCGCTTGGGCCGGGCGATGTGTTGCCCGGCGCGGATGATCCGCGGCGCATCGGGGAGCGAGTCGAGGAAGCGGGTGTCCACCGGCATCCCCGCATCCCGGGTGAGGAGCACCCCGGTGCTCGTGGTGAGGCGGGCATGTTCGATCGTCGTCGCCTCATCGCACACTCCCTCGGGGCTGAACCCGATGTGGCAGTGGACGTCGACGAGCCCGGGCAGCACCCACCCCTCGAGCACCTCTTCGGTTCCTCCCGGCGGGGCGGGGGCGAACGTCAGCCGATCGCCGACGATGCGCACCTGCGGGTACTCGGCGTCGTCCCCAGCGATGACGGCTCCGCTCAGCGTGACCACGCGGGCGCCCTACGGCTTGAGGAACTTATCGAGCTTCGGCAACTGGCTGGGGTCGAATTCCTCCTGCGGGCCGGCCCCGAACGCGGCGCCCTGCTGGTCGGCGCGTTCCATCGCTGCCTGCTCCTCTCGGGCCCGCTTGGCGGGGTTACCCGAACGCGATTTGCGGCGCTTTTGCTGCGGCTTCTGCCGGCCCCGGGATTTCTTGCCCATCCCCGGCATCTGCCCCATTCCGGGCATGCCGCCCATTCCCGGCATCCCCCCACCCATGCCACGGCCCCCGGAGCGGGCCATAGATTTCATCATCGTCTTCGCCTGCTCGAAGCGCTGCATGAGCTGGTTGATCTCGGTGACGGTGGTACCCGCACCGCGGGCGATGCGCGAGCGGCGGGAGCCGTTGAGGATCTTCGGGTCATCGCGTTCGGCCGGGGTCATCGAGTTGATGATCGCCTCGATCCGATCGATCTCACGCTCGTCGAAGTTCTCCAGCTCTTCGCGCATCTGCCCCATTCCGGGGAGCATGCCGATCATCTTCTTCATCGAGCCCAGTTGGCGCAACTGCTGCATCTGGGTGAGGAAGTCGGCGAGGGTGAACTCGCCGTCCCCGGTGATCTTCTCCTGCAGCGCGGCCGCTTGCTCCTCATCGAAGGCCTTCTCCGCCTGTTCGATGAGGGTGAGGATGTCCCCCATGTCGAGGATCCGCGAGGCCATCCGGTCGGGGTGGAAGCGCTCGAAGTCGGTGAGCTTCTCCCCCGTGGAGGCGAACAGCACCGGCTGGCCGGTGACCGTGCGGATGGAGAGTGCGGCACCACCGCGGGCATCGCCGTCGAGCTTCGAGAGCACGACCCCGGTGAAGCCGACGCCGTCACGGAAGGCGGCGGCGGTGTTGGCGGCGTCCTGCCCGATCATCGCGTCGACGACGAAGAGGGTCTCGTCCGGTTCGACGGCGTCGCGGATGTTCGCGGCCTGGGTCATCATCTCCTCGTCCACACCCGTGCGGCCGGCGGTGTCGACGATGACGACGTCGTAGAACTTCTCCCGGGCCTGCTCCACCCCGGAGCGCGCGACGAGCACGGGGTCGCCGACTCCGTTGCCCGGTTCGGGCGCCCACACGGCAACCCCAGCCTGCTCCCCGACGATCTGGAGCTGGGTGACGGCGTTCGGGCGCTGCAGGTCCGCGGCGATGAGCAGCGGGGTGTGGCCCTGTTCGCGCAGGTGCCGGCCGAGTTTCCCGGCGAGGGTGGTTTTACCCGCACCCTGGAGCCCCGCGAGCATGATCACCGTGGGGGGGCGTTTGGCGAGGTTGAGTTCGCGGGATTCCCCGCCGAGGATCTCGATGAGTTCCTCGTTGACGATCTTGACGATCTGTTGGCCCGGTTGCAGCGCCTTCGACAGGTCGGTCGCCTTCGCCTTTTCGCGTACCGCACTCGTGAACGCGCGGACGGCGGGGACGGCGACGTCCGCGTCGAGCAGTGCGCGGCGGACCTCGGAAATGGTGGCGTTGATGTCGGCGTCAGTCAGCCGCCCCTTGCCCCGGAGGGATTTCAGGGAGGCGGTGAGCCGATCAGAGAGGCTGGCGAACACGAATGGTCCTTAATTTCAGTAGGTACATCTAGGCACAGGATAACGAATCCGGCCCGGTCAACTCAGCAGGTCAACTCAAGAGGTCAACTCAACAGGGCATCGACGAAGTCTTCGGGGTTGAAGGGGGCGAGGTCGTCCGGGCCCTCACCGAGGCCGACGAACTTCACGGGCATCCCCAGTTCCCGCTGCACCGCGATGACGATCCCGCCCTTAGCGGTGCCGTCCAACTTGGTCAGGACGATCCCGGAGACGTCGGCCACTTCGGCGAACACTTGGGCCTGGCGCATCCCGTTCTGCCCCGTCGTCGCGTCGAGCACGAGGAGCGCCTCGGAGATCGGCGCCTGCCGGGAGGCGACGCGCTTGACCTTGCCGAGTTCGTCCATGAGGCCGGCCTTGTTCTGCAGGCGGCCTGCGGTGTCGATGATGACGACGTCGGCGCCGTCCTCCCGGCCCGTCTTCACCGCGTCGAAGGCGACCGCGGCCGGGTCTGCTCCTTCGCGGTCGGAGCGGACGACCGGCACGCCCACCCGCTGGCCCCAGGTCTGCAGCTGCTCGGCGGCGGCGGCGCGGAAAGTATCGGCGGCCCCGAGGACGACGTCCTTATCCTCGGCGACGAGCAGCCGGGCGAGCTTGCCTGCGGTGGTGGTTTTGCCGGTGCCGTTGACGCCGACCATCATGATCGTCGCCGGGTGGGGCTCGCCGTCGTCGCCCAGGACCGGTGAGGCCTTGAGCCGGCGGTCCATGTCCGGGCCGACGAGGTCGAGGAGGATCGTGCGCAGTTCCGCGCGCACCTGCTCCATGTTCGAGGCACCGCTCACCCGGACCTGGGTGCGGAGCCGATCGAGGAGTTCATCGGTGGGTTCGGATCCGACATCGGCCACGAGGAGGGTTTCCTCGATCTCCTCCCAGTCCTCCTCCGAGAGCGAATCGCGGGAAAGCACCGAAAGCAGCGCGGCCCCCAGCGAGCCCGACTTCGCCAGTCGCGAGCGGAGGCGCACCATCCGGCTCGCCGCGGGCTCAGGCGTTTCCAGCGCCGGCGCGGCGGCCTCCGCCGTCTCCACGTCGGTGGTGTCCACCCCGTCAATATCAACGGTGTCGGTGGCCGGTGTCTTCTCGAGTTCGTCGGTGAGGTCCTCCGCCGTCTCGGTCTCAGCGGTCGCGGTTCCGCCCCCCGCTGGCGGCACCTGGCCGGGGGTCTCCTGCGGGGGCTGCTCGCGGCGTTTACGGCTCGGGCGGAGGAAGAACGCGCCGGCCCCGATGACGATGGCGGCGATGAGGACGATGAGAAGAATCTGGCCTGTATCCATAGCGCCTCCAATTGTGCCGCAATTTATCTGTCGCTGCAGACCTCCCGGCGGTGAGCGCCGGTGCTATTCACGCTCAGCGCGCAACGCGAGCAGGTCCCGCGGTTCGACATAGCCGGAGCCTTCTTCCGCGAAGTCCCCGAGGAGGTCACTCACCCGCAGGTCGGATTCGAGCGCACCGGGCTGGGAGAGCATCGCCGCCTCCTCGCGCACGTGCAGCACCGAATCGGAGGTGAAGGCCTCCTTGACATCTCTCCACGTCGTTTCAAAACCGGTTTCACGTTGGTGGCGCCGAACGGCAACAACCACGACGCACACGGCGATTGCGAGGGCGAGGATTCCTATGATCGATGCGGCCAACATGCCTCCATTATCGGTTTCGCCGTCAGCAAACCCAAGCGCGAATCGCGGATTCTAGCGTATTTCTGGGTGATCTCTCACACGAGCGTTGGATCTGAGGTCCTCTTCGGTCATTCCACCACTTCGCTCATGCGCTGGCTGATGACCGTCGTCACACCCTCGCCGCGCATCGTCACCCCGTACAACGCGTCGGCGATCTCCATCGTGCGCTTCTGGTGGGTGATGATGATGAGCTGGGAATTGCGGCGCAATTCGGCGAAGAGTTCGATGAGGCGCCCGAGGTTGACGTCGTCGAGCGCCGCC
>DATGUB010000117.1:0-5536 GCA_035301585.1 Beutenbergiaceae bacterium
GTCACCCGTGGCATTGCCCCTCGCCTCCGTCCAGCTGTACACGCTGGCCACGGAGTTCTCCGCCGACATGAACGGCTCCCTCGACAAGCTCGCGCAGATCGGCCTGAAGAACGTCGAGGCCTTCGACTTCGTGCGCCGCCCCGCCGAGATCCGCAAGGCGCTGGACGCCTCCGGCCTCGCCTCCCCCACCGGTCACGCGCCGCTGCTCTCCGATGAGCTGTGGACCCCGGACGGCTCGATCCCCACCCCCTCGAACGAGGTCGTGTTCGAGGCCGCGGCGGAGATCGGGATGTCCACCGTCATCGACCCGATGGTCCCGACCGAGCGCTGGATCACCGAGGACGGCGTGAAGGACATCGCCGAGCGCCTCAACGCCGCTTCCGAGAAGGCCAAGGAGTTCGGGCTGAAGGTCGGCTACCACAACCACGCCCAGGAGTTCCTCGCGGACTTCGGCGGCCAGACCGCCTACCAGCGCTTCCTCTCGCTCGTGGACCCGGTGGTCGAGATCGAGCTGGATCTGTACTGGGCGCTCGTCGGCGGCCAGGACGTGGTGGGCCTGGTCAAGGAGCTCGGCGACCGTCTCGTCGCGATCCACGTCAAGGACGGCATCAAGCCCGAGACCAACCCCTTCGCGCCCGACGCCCCGAAGTTCAACTCCTCGAGCCTGGACCAGCGTCACGCCGGTGAGGGCGAGGTGCCCACGATCGAGGCGATGAACGCCGCGACGAACGTGAAGTACGCCGTCATCGAGTACGACAACGCCCCCGGCGACGTGTTCGAGGACATCGAGAACAGCTACCGCTTCCTGATCGACGGAGGTCTCGCAGCATGACCACTCTCTCCCCCTTCTCCGGCCCCGTGGGCGTCGGCTTCATCGGCGTCGGCGTCATCTCCGACACCTACCTGGAGAACCTCAACTCCTTCCCGGACGTCGAGGTGCTGATCCTCGGCGACCTCGACACCGAGCGCGCCGCCTCGCAGGCGGAGAAGCACGGCGTGCCGGCCTCCGGCACCGCGCAGGACGTGCTGGACCACCCGGGCGTGCAGGTCGTGGTGAACCTGACCATCCCGGCCGTGCACGCGGAGATCTCCTCCGCCGCGATCGCCGCGGGCAAGCACGTGTGGACCGAGAAGCCGCTGGGCCTGGACCGCGAGTCCACCGCCGCGCTGCTGAAGCAGGCCGACGAGGCCGGTCTGCGCGTGGGCTGCGCCCCCGACACCGTGCTCGGCGCGGGCGTGCAGACCGCCAAGCGCGCGATCCTCGACGGCATCATCGGCCGTCCGCTGTTCGCGCAGACCTCGATGCAGTGGCAGGGCCCGGAGGTGTTCCACCCGAACCCCGCGTTCCTGTTCGCCAAGGGCGCCGGGCCGCTGCTGGACATCGGCCCGTACTACTTCACCACCCTGGTGAGCCTGTTCGGCACCGTCGAGAAGGTCGCCGCGATGGGTCTGAAGGCTCGTGAGGAGCGCGAGATCCTGGTGGGCCCGAACGCGGGGCAGACCTTCCCGGTCGAGCCGCCGTCGACCATCTCCGTGCTCACCCAGTTCGAGGGCGGGCAGACCGGCACCTCGCTGGTCAGCTTCGACTCGCCGCTGGCCCGCCAGGGGATCGTCGAGATCCACGGCACCGAGGGGTCCCTGTCGATCCCTGACCCGAACATGTTCGAGGGCCGCATCGCCTACGTGCGCCCCTTCGAGTCCTTCGGGGAGGCCCCGCCGGAGCAGGAGTGGATCGACGTGCCGCAGGAGGGCCCGGCCACCGGCCGCGGCCTGGGCCTACTGGACATGCTCCGCGCCATCCAGGAGGACCGCCCGCACGTCGCCTCCGGCGCGGTGGGCTACCACGTCCTGGACATCATGCTCTCCGCCGAGGAGTCGGCCGAGCGCGGCGAGTTCGTCACCGTCGAGTCCTCCGTGGACACCGTGCCGGTGCTGCCCGAGGGCTTCGACCCGCTGGCGAAGACCCTCTGAGCAGGGCTTTCCAGCAGAACATCTGAGGGGCCTCTGACCAGGGGGTTCCGCAGGATTCTGACCCGCCGGGGTCGGTGCGAGCGATCGCATCGGCCCCGGCGGGTTCTCGTGTGGGGCGGGCGGTGCGGGCATGGTCCAATCGGAGCGATAACGTGCCTCAAAACACAGCCAAGCCACATCACTCAAAACGAGCTCATTACCCCCTGAATGAACCTACCTTTTCCCTCAAGCCCGAGATAGTACCGACGGTATGAGGTCGCCGAATACAAAGATTCCGACTACCACGTAGCCACTCTCTAAGGCGGAGTCAGCAAGAGTATCTGTACGTGACGTGTACACAACCCACGAGATCAACTATGCATGAGGCTTCTAAGACACGACGGCCACAGAAGCCTAAAGTCGTTAATCCCGAGGCTCCACACCCCATCGCCGAGCTCCACAAATCGCGGCAGACCACCTAGTCTCGCGCCTCCATCAATCAGCAGACGAGCCGGCAACAACGGCGCATATAGGAATCTAACTTGCCTCGGCAGGTTCGACGAGCGGCGATCTCCTGAAGTCTCTTGCGAACTCGTCAACCTTCTTCACATTCTTAAAGAAGGACATAGCAAATCCGCCAGGATTTGCAGACTCGTGAAGTTCGACCACTTTCTCGGCGACCTGGTCAATTCTCTCGCCATTAGTCGACATCCAGTCATCAACGTCCCACTCGATGTTAGAAAACTCCGCCCCGTTACCCTTAGCCCATTGCATAAAAAGTGCACATGTAGCATACTCGGCGTTGCGCACAATATTTCTGGGCCGTTGATCCATTCGCCTTCCGGCACTATTCAGCGACTGGGTAAAGCTTCTCCAGAAGCGTACAGCATTATAGATCGTCGCCGCGTCAAGACTGCGTGGGAAAATTTCGAGGTAGGGAGCAGCATTAAGATCTGCCCACATCCTACCGATCTCACGTTTGGCACGGGTCGCCATATCAACGCCTGCAAGGCAGGCGAGCGCTCGCGTGGCTTCTTCCAGGTCAAACGCAAACGCATACTCGTCCACATCCAGCTCCTGACCCGTCCGAAAACAATACTGGACGTTCTCCGAGAGCAGGCTGTCACATATTTCCTGCTGGAACGGATCGAGCGAGACAAATTCTCGATTCGTGACTTGATTCTGCGTGTTCGTGTAGCGAGTTACCTGCTTTTCAAAGTCCTCCGAATGACCCTCGGTCGAGATGACTCGAACCGTCACACGTACATCTTCGAGCGAGACTCCGTCCCGATACGCTCGAGCGAGAGCGCCGCAAGTCTGCGCCCCGTTAACCACGCTTAACCCCTTCAAATTGAAAGTCTCATCTACGGTACGGGGATTAGTTCTGCGGCAGCCAATACTGTTCGCGACAACCGTAATTCCGTTGTTGTAGTACCAAAAATCCAGCGGATGCTCGCGGAGCGTGTTGTCGAGATTCTCATTCGTCTCCGTCGACTTCAATATCGCTCGAATGTTCTTGTCAAACAGGCGCTCGTTGAACATCTCGACCATGTTCGCGAGTTGGTCGCCGGTCACAATCCCCATGATTTCGGATCTATAGTCGCTCATGGTGACCCAGCGATCGAACGCTAGCTCGTAGTTCGGGGATGCAAGGCCATTGGCAATATTCCGATGCTCGTGGTTCTCACGCAAACCTTCGTACCGAAACTCCAGAATGTCGCCGGAGGAATTTACATCTTCCGTCAGAGTAGTGCTGTCCAGAATGGCATCGCGGTTGGCCTCCTGGGATCCGAGATAGGAGAATATCGCAATAATCCTCACGTCGCCCTCAAGGGCATCCTCAAACTCCGACCGACGCCTCCTGGCCTTTGGCCCAAGGTTATCCCAGTCCCAATCCAGGAATCTTCGAATGCCGCGAGTAAACTTCATAACTTCCGTCGGGCTGGGAGCGCCGGGTGAAGTCTTGGCTTGAATTACATACACCTCACCCCTCGCCAAGGCGAGTCCAATGGCGTCGATACCGGCGTCCCCAGACTCATCCACCACAGACGCGCATGCCTCATCCACAGGTATTTTGGCATTCGCCGCAATTGACATGGCAGCCAGTGCCCGTGAAGTACGTATTTTCGCCTGAGCCTCTGCGCCGTGGTGAGCACTGTCAGTCATATCGATCAAGGGCTCAAAATCTTCCGCGAGCCGTTTGCGGATTTGACGTTCTTGAAGCTCCAATGCTCCCCCTAGTTGACGATGCTAGTGCCCAGGATACGCCACGACGAGCGACTGAGCCGGGGGCTGGTCGCAGATCGTCGGCGCACGCCACTTCGACACGTTGAAGTTGCGCTATAGCGCATCCTGGCACCCGGCCAAGTAGCGGCGGGTCCCAGCGTCACATGTCCAAGCCTGAGCAACGCGCAGACTGAACCAGAATGGGTATGCAGCGGCGGGTGAGTACTTGCCCCCGTAAACCGCCCTGCTCTGATGGGAGTCGTCCCGAGTGCGACCTCTCGGTCTGCCTGATGGCATGGGGCGAGCTGACAGAACAGAGCTATCCAGCACTGCGTTCGTCCGTATATGTTCATCCGGCGGGTACCTCACCCTGGGACCCGCCCTGTCGCGACCGCCCCCTCCCTCCCGGCTCGACGAGCGGCCGGCCCTGCTCGGCGTCGCACCGCTCCCCTAGCCTGGGCGCCATGACGTCCCCGCTGCCCGCCGCAACGCCTGACACTCCGCCGAGCGCCGCCGTGCGAGCCGGAGGCGAGGGCAGGTCTGCGCAGACCGGGGGCGATGACCCCTCACACCGGGTCGACCTGGTGCTCGAGGGCGGCGGGGTGAAGGGCATCGCCCTGGCCGGTGCGCTGGAGGTGCTCGAGGAGCGCGGCTACCGGGTGCACCGGGTCGCGGGCTCGTCGGCCGGGGCGATGGCGGGCGCGCTGGCGGCGGCCGGGATCCCTGCCCACGAGATGGTGGAGATCCTGCGCTCCACCGGCTACCGCGACTTCGAGGACGGCCCGTGGTGGACCCGCACGCTGCTCGGCAAGGGCGCGGCGATCCTGCTGCACAACGGCGTCCATCGCGGCGAGCACCTCACCCGGTGGGTCCAGGAGCAGCTCGCCGCCCATTCCCCGCTCGGCGCCGACGCGACCTTCGGGGATCTCGTGCTGGAGGATCCGGAGCTCGACATCGATCTCGCCGATCCGCGGCACCATCGCCTGGTGGTGACCGCCTCCGACCTCTCGGCCGGGCGGCTGCGACTCCTGCCCCGCGACGCCGACGACTACGGCATCGACCCGTCGGCGCTGCGGGTGGCCGACGCGGTGCGGGTCTCCTCCTCGATCCCGCTGTTCTTCCGCCCCGTGAGGTGGCGCCTGCCGGCCGGCGGTAGCGCGGTGCTGGTGGACGGCGGTCTGCTGTCGAACTTCCCAGTATCGGTGTTCGACCGGCCCGACGGGGAGGTGCCGCGCTGGCCCACCTTCGGGATCAAGCTCTCGGCCACGCCGGAGGCGGACTTCGGCCGACGCAACCGGATCCGCGGAGCGCTCAGCTTCGGGAAGGCGATCGTGGACACGGTCACCGGGTTCTACGACCG
>DATGUB010000118.1:0-9970 GCA_035301585.1 Beutenbergiaceae bacterium
AAGAACCTTCCCTGGGGAGACCTCGGGGTCGACATCGTCATCGAATCCACCGGCTTCTTCACCGACGCCACCGCCGCGAAGGCTCACCTCGACGCCGGCGCGAAGAAGGTCATCATCTCGGCTCCGGCGAAGAACGAGGACGCCACGTTCGTCATGGGCGTGAACTCCGCGGACTACGACCCGGCGAACCACCACATCATCTCCAACGCGTCCTGCACCACCAACTGCCTCGCCCCGCTGGCGAAGGCACTCGATGAGGCGATCGGCATCGAACGTGGTCTCATGACGACGATCCACGCCTACACCGGTGACCAGAACCTCCAGGATGGCCCGCACCGCGACCTGCGCCGCGCCCGCGCAGCCGCCCAGAACATCGTGCCCACCTCGACCGGTGCGGCGAAGGCGGTCTCCCTCGTGCTGCCCGAACTCAAGGGAAAGCTCGACGGCTACGCGCTGCGGGTACCGACGATCACCGGCTCCGCCACCGACCTCACCTTCACCGCCTCGAAGGAGACCACCGTCGACGAGGTGAATGCCGCGATGAAGTCCGCCTCCGAGGGCGCACTCAAGGGCGTGCTCGAGTACGTGGATGAAGACATCGTCTCCTCCGACATCATCGGCAACCCGCACACCTCGATCTTCGACTCCGGGCTCACCAAGGTGATCGGTGACCAGGTGAAGGTCGTCTCCTGGTACGACAACGAATGGGGCTACTCGGTCAGCCTCGTTCGCCTCACCAACCTCGTGGGCGAAAGCCTCTAGGGCCCCACGTTCCGCTGCGCCCGCAGGTCCGCCCTGCGGGCGCACGCATGAGAGGAGAAAAGAATGAAGACGCTGCAAAGCCTCGGCGACCTCGCCGGCAAACGCGTTCTCGTGCGCGCAGATTTCAACGTGCCCCTCGACGGCGCGACGATCACCGATGACGGCCGGATCCGGGCGGCTCTCCCCACCCTCAACGCGCTTCGTGAGGCCGGTGCGAAAGTCCTCGTCATGGCCCACCTGGGGCGCCCGAAAGGGGAGGGGTACGAGGAGAAGTTCTCGCTGCGACCCGTAGCCACCCGGCTCGGGGAACTGCTCGGCGCGGAGGTCCCGCTCGCCGATGACGTCGTCGACGAATCTGCCCGCGCGGTTGCCGCTGATCTCACCGAAGGTGAGGTCGCGCTCGTAGAGAACGTGCGTTTCGACGCCCGCGAGACCTCCAAGGTCGATTCCGAGCGCGCTGATCTCGCCCGGGAGCTCGCCGACCTTGCCGACGTCTTCGTTTCCGATGGTTTCGGAGTCGTGCACCGCAAGCAAGCCTCGGTCTACGACGTCGCGAGATTCCTCCCCAGCGCTGCAGGCAAGCTCGTGGAGAAGGAGATCGCGGCGCTTTCCCGGGCGACGACTGACCCGGCCCGGCCCTACGTCGTCGTCCTCGGTGGTTCGAAGGTCTCCGACAAGCTCGGCGTCATCGAAAACCTCCTCGGGAAGGCGAACACGCTGTGCATCGGCGGGGGAATGGTGTTCACCTTCCTCGCCGCACAGGGATATGAGGTGGGGAACTCGTTGCTGGAGGAAGACCAGCTCGACACGGTCAAGGGATACCTCGAAACCGCGAAGCGGCAAGGGGTGGAGATCGTATTGCCCACCGACATCCTCGTCGCGCCGAAATTCGCCGCCGATTCCCCCGCCACCGCCGTCCCTGCCGCGCAGATGCCCGCCGACCAGATCGGTCTCGACATCGGACCCGATTCCGCGCGGGCGTTCCAGGAATCGATCGCCGCCGCAAACACGGTGGTGTGGAACGGCCCGATGGGCGTGTTCGAGTTCCCCGCGTTCGCGGGCGGGACCAAAGCGGTCGCGCAAGGCCTCATCGATTCCTCCGGGCGCGGCGGATTCACCATCGTCGGCGGCGGGGACTCCGCTGCCGCGGTCCGTCTCCTCGGTTTCGATGAAGACTCCTTCGGACACATCTCCACCGGCGGCGGCGCCTCCCTGGAGTACCTCGAAGGTAAAGTTCTTCCCGGTATTGACGTTCTGAGCTGAAAGGCACCCTCATGACCACCCGGACACCGCTGATGGCGGGCAACTGGAAAATGAACCTGGACCACCACCAGGCGACCCACCTCGTCCAGAAACTCTCCTGGACCCTCACAGACGCGAAGCACGACTTCGCGGATGTGGAAGTCGTCGTCATCCCACCCTTCACGGATCTGCGCTCCGTACAGACACTCGTCGACGCCGACAAACTTTCCATCGGCTACGGCTCCCAGGACGTTTCGGCCCACGACTCGGGCGCATACACGGGCGAGGTATCGGCCGCGATGCTCGCGAAACTCGGGGTGAGCTACGCCGTCGTCGGGCACTCCGAACGACGCGAGTACCACAACGAGGCCGACGAACTCGTCAACGCGAAGGCCAAAGCTGCCTACGGCGCCGGAATCACCCCCATCATCTGTGTTGGGGAGGGCCTCGACGTCCGGAAAGCCGGTGAACAGGTCCCCTACACGCTCACCCAGGTCGACGGCGCGCTGCAGGGACTGACCGCGGAGCAGGTTGCCGGCGGCGTCATCGCCTACGAACCCGTGTGGGCGATCGGCACCGGCGAAGTTGCGACCCCCGAGGACGCTCAGGAGGTGTGCGGTGCGATCCGCACGCGCGTGGGCGAACTGTACGACGAGGACACCGCGAGCAAGGTGCGGATCCTGTACGGCGGATCGGTGAAGTCGAGCAACGTCGCGGCAATCATGGCCCAGACCGACGTCGACGGCGCGCTCGTCGGTGGCGCGAGCCTCGACGCCGAGGAGTTCGCCGCGATCGCGCGCTACCGCTCGCACGAGGTCGGCCTGTAGGGGCCGAACACATCGTGGGGTGGGGCACGAATCGGGGCACCACCCCACGGAACTGTTCGCGACGGCGCGCTAAATAACGTACAATTTTTACGTCACACCGACATTTTCACCACAACAGTTGAGGGATTGTGAACGCTCTCCGCATCGTCTTAGAAGTTATCCTCGTGATCACGAGCCTACTGCTCGTCCTCTCGATCCTTATGCACAAGGGGCGCGGCGGGGGAGTATCCGACATGTTCGGCGGCGGCCTTTCCTCACGGATGGGGTCCTCGGGTGTTGCTGAGCGCAACCTGAACCGGATCACGATCGGGATCACGGTGCTGTGGTCCATCGTCATCGTGTTGCTGAACCTCGTTCACAAAATCGCTCTTTAAGGAGACAAACTCGTGGTCACTGGTGCAAGTGCGATCCGCGGATCCCGCGTTGGTGCGGGGCCGATGGGGGAGGCGGAGCGCGGTGATACCGCCCCGCGGCTATTTGTTTCGTACTGGTGCGCGACCGGGCACGAAACCCGGCCGAGCTTCGCGCAGGATCCGGCGGTAGAGATCCCCGAAATGTGGGACTGCCCCCGCTGCGGGTTGCCCGCCGGGCAGGACCGGGAGAACCCACCCGCGGTGCCGCGGAACGAGCCCTACAAAACCCACCTCGCGTACGTGAAGGAGCGGCGCAGCGAGGAGGACGGCGCCGCGTTGTTAGAAGAAGCGCTCTCAGCGCTGCGTGCGCGCCGGGGCGGCTGAACCGCCCCAGCGGGCCTTCACAGGTCCGCCGACCCAGCGAGGTCGGTGAGCCACAGCGTCGCCTCCTGCCCGCGCGCACCGGCGGCCGGTATCTCGTTGACAGGCCTGCCGGCAGCTCCCGCGGCGATCGCGGGTGCCTTCTCGGCGCCCCATGCGGCGAGCCACATCTTCCGGGTGTGATTGACCGCGGCGAGGGAGAGACTGATTCGTTCGGCGGGGGGTTTGGGCGAGTCGGTGACACCGAACGCGACCGCCTCCGGCCCGCCGGCGGAATCGACCTCGAGCCCGGGGTGCTGCGGGAACAGCGACGCGATATGCCCGTCCGGGCCCATGCCTAGCAGGACGACGTCGAAGAGCGGCATCACGCCCCCTTCGGGCGCGTGGTCCGCGAGTGTGGCCGCGTATTGGGCTGCCCCGTCGGCGACGTCGTGGGCCTGCGCGGGGGAGGGCATCGAGTGGATGTTCTCCTCCGGGATGCCTAGCTTGGCGAACACGGGCGTGACCGCGGTGTCGTTGCGGTCCGCGTGACCGATCGGGACGAACCGTTCATCGACCCACCACACGTGCACGTTGCCCCAGTTCACCGCTCCGGCGAGCTCGGAATCCGGCACCGCGCCGAGCACGGAGGTTCCCACGCTGCCACCGGCGATGGCGAGGTGAACGTCCTCGCGCACCGCCGCTGCGTCCGCGAGGTCGAGACAGAGCCGAGCGGCGGTGACCTTCGCGAGCGTTTCCGGATCCGGGTAGACAAGAACGGTCATGAAACCTCCACATCAAAAATCGCGGCGAGGGCGGCCGCGTACGCCTCGTCCGGATCGAGCCGGCGCAGATCTTCTATGAGGCACTCGGCGAGGCCCCGCATGGGGAGGGCGACGTGCTGGTCGACCTGCCCGGGGATGGAGATCGATAGCGTGGTCGATCCTTCCGGGCGCTTGAGTTCCACCGGCCCCGCCTCATGGTCGAGGCGCAGGCCCGTGATCGCCGAGGCGTCCGGGTCATGCTCGATGCGGATCTCCGCAGCGAGAGTGTGCCGCAACCAGCCGGCGTAGAGCAACACCGAGGGGTGAGTACTGTTGCCATAGACCGTCCCTGCCTGCGGGGCGGAGCGGGCGATGTCGAGGGTGGATGCGGTGAGCCCGCGCCACAGCGTGGTGCGTGCCCACGAGAGGTCGGTATCGCCGGGGGAGTAGGTGCGGGCGAGTTGGTGCAGCCGCGGAATCGGTTCCTCGCAGGTGAGCACGTCGGAGATCCTACGCTGGGACAGTTTGCCCAGCAGCCCGGCGTCCAACGCTTCGGGCGTCTCACCGGGCCACCACACGACGATCGGAGCGTCGGGAAGAAGCAGCGGGGTGACGAGGGTGTCAACATCCTGGGTCGCCGGCCCAGCCGGTTGCAGGATGATCACCTCACTCGCGCCCGCATCCGCCCCGACCCGCACCTCGGCATCCAACCGGCCCTCCGGCGCGGCCTCATCCGTGGGACTGACGACGATGACTCGGCACGGGTGTTCTCGGCTCGCGTCGTTCGCTGCGGCGATGGCGGTTTCGGCGTCCCCGTTATCGGTGAGGATGATGAGCGTGAGAACCCGCCCGA
The DNA here is from genome assembly GCA_035301585.1 of Beutenbergiaceae bacterium. Lineage (GTDB taxonomy): Bacteria > Actinomycetota > Actinomycetes > Actinomycetales > Beutenbergiaceae > HY158. Next base: position 5,162 of record DATGUB010000118.1, read on the forward strand.
GGGCGACCACGCCCCCTTCCTCACGCAGCGCCAGGAGCCGGCTATCGACGTCCTGGCTCGAGGTGTTCTCTAACGTGACAATCATGGTCGCCTCCAGGTGCGGCCGTCCGCGGCGAGCATTTCGTCCGCCGATTGCGGGCCCCACGTGCCGGGCCGGTAGGTATCCGGGGCGCCGTTGTTCGCCCAATACTCGATGATGGGATCGAGGATCATCCAGGAGAGCTCGACCTCACGTTGGCGGGGGAAGAGCGGCGGATCTCCGAGGAGGACATCGAGCAGGAGGCGTTCGTAGGCTTCCGGGGATGCTTCAGTGAAGGAGTGGCCGTAGCCGAAGTCCATCGTCACGTCCCGGACTTCCATGGAGGTCCCGGGGACCTTCGAACCGAACCGGATCGTCACGCCCTCATCGGGCTGGACCCGGATGACGATCGCGTTCTGGCCGAGTTCCTGGGTGGCCTCGGTATCGAAGGGCAGGTGCGGGGCGCGTTTGAACACGAGCGCGATCTCCGTCACTCGGCGTCCCAGGCGTTTGCCCGTGCGCAGGTAGAAGGGCACCCCCGCCCACCGCCGGGTGTCGATGTCGAGGCGCATCGCCGCGTACGATTCGGTGACCGAGGAGGGGTCCATCCCTTCCTCGTCGAGGAACCCGTTGACGAACCTGCCCGCCTGCCACCCCGAGGTGTACTGCCCTCGCGCGGTGTGGCGCGCGAGATCGCTGGGGATACGCACCGCGGAGAGCACTTTCTCCTTCTCTGCCCGCAGATCCGCGGCGTCGAAGGAGACCGGTTCCTCCATCGCAGTGAGCGCGAGCAGCTGCAGCAAGTGGTTCTGGATCACGTCCCGGGCCGCACCGATACCGTCGTAATAGCCGGCGCGGGAACCGATCCCGATGTCCTCGGCCATGGTGATCTGAACGTGGTCGACGTAGTTGTTGTTCCAGATCGGTTCGAACATCGTGTTCGCGAACCGTAACGCGAGGATGTTCTGAACCGTTTCCTTGCCGAGGTAGTGGTCGATGCGGAACACCGAATCTGGAGGAAACACCTCAGAAACGACGTCGTCGAGCTCTCGGGCGGACGCGAGGTCATGACCGAACGGTTTTTCCACCACCACGCGCCGCCACGCATCGGCGGGGCTGTCGGACAGGCCGGAGGCGGCGAGTTGCTCGCACACCTGCGGGAACTGCCCCGGTGGCACCGAGAGGTAGAACGCGTGATTCCCCTGGGTCCCCCGTTCGTTGTCGAGTTCCTCCACCGTGTCAGCGAGGCGTTGGAACGCCGCTTCGTCCCCGAACTCGCCCGGCACGAAGCGGAAGCCGGAACATAGGTGCTCCCAGACGAGTTCGTCGAACGGGGTCCGGCAGTGTTCCTGCACGGCCGCTTTGGCGATGTCCCGGAACTCCCCATGCCCCCAATCGCGCCGGGCGAAGCCCACGAGGGCGAACCCGGGGGGCAGCAACCCCCGGTTGGTGAGGTCGTAGATCGCCGGCAGGAGTTTGCGCGTCGCGAGGTCGCCGGTTACTCCAAAGATGACGAGGCTCGAGGGGCCCGCGATCCGCGGAAGGCGTCGATCGGTAGATTCTCGCAGCGGGTTGCGAAAACGGTCATTTCCCATCCACGGTCTCCAGGCCCGCTTCCGCTGTATCGACCAATTCGGACCAGGAGGCGCTGAACGAGTCCACGCCCTCCTTCTCCAGCACCCGCATGATGCCGTCCAGGTCCACCCCGAGCCGCTCGATCGTTGCGAGGGTGTCGGCGGCCTCGCGGTAGCTTCCCACGATCGCGTTGGAGAAATCGGTGAGTTCCGCGGCCACCGCCTCCAGGGTCGCCGGGGGCATCGTATTGACTACGCCCGGAGCGATGAGGGAATCCACGTAGAGAGTCTTTCGATAGTTCTCGTTCTTCGTGCCGGTCGACGCCCATAGTGGCCGCTGGGGGTGTGCCCCCGCTGCCCGCAGGTCGGCGAACTCCTCCCCGAAGACTTCTTCGGCGATCTGATAACACAATCGCGCATTCGCGACCGCGGCGCGCCCCTGCAATTCCCGAGCCTCCTCCGTGCCGATCTCCTCGAGCGCGGCGTCAACCTTCGTGTCGATCCGAGATAAGAAGATGGAGGCGACGGAACGGATCTGGGAGAGGTCGTGGCCGTTCTTCTGCGCCAGCCGCAACCCTTCGACGAATGCGTGCGCGACCTCACGGTAGCGTTCCTGGGAGAAGATGAGCGTGACGTTGACGCTGATCCCTGCCGCGGTCGTCTCCGTGATTGCGGGCAGCCCCTCGGCTGTCGCGGGGATCTTCACCATCACGCCGGGCCGGTCCACCCGGACGGCAAGCTCCCGAGCTTCGCTGATGGTTCCGGACGTGTCGTAGGCGAGCCCCGGTTGCACTTCGATGGAAACTCGGCCGTCCTCGCCGCTGGTCCGCTCGTAGACGGGGGCGAGGACGTCGCAGGCGGCCCGCACGTCATCGGTGGTGATATCGAAGATTGCTTCTCCGACGCTCGCGCCGCGGCGGGCGAGGTCAGCGAGTTGGTCGTCGTAGTCATCCCCGGCGCTGAGGGCCTGGGCGAAGATCGTCGGGTTCGTGGTGACCCCCGTGACGTGACGGTCAACGAGCGCCTGGAGTTCACCGCTGTGAAGCATTTGCCGGGAGAGTTTGTCGAGCCAGATCGACACTCCCGCCTCATCTAGGTTCTTTAACGCGTCAGTCATGGGGGTCCCTTTCCTAGTTCGCGGCAGAGATGGAGGCCTTGGCTGCCTCCACGACGGCCGAGGCGGTGAAACCGAATTTTTCAAACATCGTGCCCGCGTCGGCGGAGGCGCCGAACTCCTCGATGGAGATCGCCCGACCCGCGGTACCCAGGTACTTGTGCCACGGTGACTGGACGCCAGCCTCCACGCTCACCCGAGCGCGGACGCGGCTGGGAAGTACGGACTCGCGGTACTCCTCGCCCTGGGCGTCGAACCATTCGAGGCAGGGGGCCGAAACCACCCGCGCGGGGATGCCTTCGGCCTCGAGCTGCGTCTGCGCATCCACGGCGAGTGACACTTCCGACCCGGTAGCGATAAGGATGACCTCGGGATCGGCGGAGGCGTCCTTGAGGACGTACGCCCCCCGCGCGAGTCCCTCCGCACCGGCGAACCCGTCGCTGCCGCGGGGGAAGGTCGGCACGTTCTGCCGGGTGAGCACGAGCCCGACCGGCTGGTCCCGCTGTTCCAACGCGGCCTTCCATGCCTGGGCGGTCTCGTTCGCGTCGGCGGGGCGCACGACGGCGAGGTTGGGAATCACGCGGAGCGCAGCGAGGTGCTCGATGGGCTGGTGGGTCGGGCCGTCTTCGCCGAGCCCGATGGAATCGTGGGTCCACACGAACACCGGCGAGGTGCCTTGCAGCGCCGCGAGCCGAACGGCCGGGCGCATGTAGTCGGAGAAGGTGAGGAACGTGCCACCGTAGGGGCGGGTGCAGCCGGCGAGGGAGATCCCGTTGAGGATCGACCCCATCGCGAACTCCCGGATCCCGAAGTGCATGGTCCGCCCGTAGGGTGAGCCGGTGAAGTCCTTCGTGGAACGATCAGTCGGGATGAAGGATTCCTCGCCGTCCATCGTCGTGTTGTTCGAACCGGCGAGGTCGGCCGAACCGCCCCATAACTCGGGAAGAACACCTCCGAGCGCGCTGAGCACCTTCCCAGAGGCGGCGCGGGTCGCGAGCGAGGTTCCGGCGTCGAAGACGGGGAACGCCCCGTCCCACCCGTCGGGCAACTCACCCGCGCGGATCCGGTCGAACAGCGCCGCGCGGTCGGGGTTCTCGGCCCGCCAGGCATCGAAGCGCCCCTGCCACTCGCTACGCTGTTGGGCGCCGCGATCCCGCAGCGCCCGCGTGTGGTTGAGGACATCGGCGTCGACAGAGAAGCTCGCCGCCGGGTCGATCCCGAGAGCCTCCTTGAGCCCGGTGACCTCATCCTCACCGAGTTTCGCGCCATGGGCGGCGGCGGTGTCCTGCTTGCCGGGACTCGGCCAGGCCATGATCGTGCGCAACCGGATGAAGGAGGGCTGGGACGTGTTCGCCTTCGCCGCCGCGATCGCATCGGCGAGCGCGTCGACGTCCTCGAGGTATTCGGTGTCGCCGTTGGTCCAGTCGATGTTCTGCACGTGCCAGCCGTAGGCTTCGTAGCGCGCGAGCACGTCTTCGGTGAAGGCGATCGGGGTGTGGCCCTCGATGGTGATCCGGTTATCGTCCCAGAGCACGATGAGGTTGCCGAGTTCCTGCGTGCCCGCGAGCGAGGACGCTTCCCCGGACACGCCTTCTTGCAGGTCACCGTCCCCGGCGACGACGAAGACGTGGTGGTCGAAGGGGGACGCCCCAGGTGCGGCGTCGGGGTCGAAAAGTCCCCGTTCGCGGCGCTGGCTCATCGCCATACCCACCGCCATCGCCAGGCCCTGTCCCAGCGGCCCCGTCGTGGCTTCCACACCGTCGGTGTGGTGGACCTCCGGGTGCCCGGGGGTTTTCGAACCCCACGTGCGCAGTTCTTGCAGGTCCTGCAGTTCGAGCCCGAACCCACCGAGGTAAAGCTGGATGTACTGCAGGAGCGCTGCGTGTCCTGCGGACAGGACGAACCGATCCCGGCCGAGCCAGTCGGGTGTCGCCGGGTCGTGGCGCATGATGTTCTGATAGAGCAGGTACGCGGCAGGGGCGAGCGAGATCGCTGCACCAGGGTGACCGTTCCCTTTGTGTTCAACAGCGTCGGCCGCGAGGGCCTTTGCGGTTTTCACGGCCCGGATATCAAGATCGGACCAACCAAGTTTCGATGCTTGG
>DATGUB010000119.1:0-10479 GCA_035301585.1 Beutenbergiaceae bacterium
GCGGGATGGACGTAGTGTGCGCGAATCGAGTACTGTGTGGTCGTAACGTCCACAACGACAAGGATGGGGTATGCAACGCCGCACTGTCCTCTTTGATTTCGATGGCACGCTCGCGCTCGGGCGAGGCCCGCTGGAGGCGTACGCCGCCTGCCTGAACGAAATCGTGAGCGAAGCATCGGGGGGCGAGGCCGGCTCGGAACTGCTCGCCCACTGCCAGGACGCGATCACGAGGTTCGACGCCGGTGAGACCGTCTTCCGCGACGCGTACGACGCGATCCGCGTCACCGCGCTATCGCACGGGGTCACCGAGGCACAACTGTCAGCGGCGTATCTGCGCAGCCGGGCGCTCCTTGCAACGGAGGCGGCCCCGATCTACGGGCCCGAGGGGCTACCAGAATTCCTCACCGACCTCGCCGAGCACGCCGATTGCGTGCTCGCCACCAACGCGCCGGAGATCGGCGTCCACCGGGCCCTGGACTCGCTCGGCATCGCCGACTCCATCTCCCTCGTCTACTGCGACGTCGGCAAACCCGCCGGCTTGGAGCGAATCATCCCTGGGCTCCTTGCCCAAGGGCCGACCCTTTCCGTCGGCGACATCTGGATCAACGACCTCGCGCCCGCCGAACGCCATGGCGCGGACACTGCCCTCGTGGGCGTGGGCGAACCCGACGGCGAGCCTACGTACCGAGGCGCCACCCTCACCGATCTCTACGACGACATCCTGCGCTGGGCCACAGCAGGCGCACCTTCTACCCCGGTACCGAGCGGTACCGGCCATGATTCCGAAAGGCACGACTGACATGCGTAAATCCTTGGCCATCCCCGCGGCCGTCGCCGCCACGACCCTCACCCTCGCCGCCTGCGGCTCCTCCGGCAACGACAGCGCCGAAGGCGACTGGCCGGACGAGATCACCATGTCCCTGGTCCCCTCCATTCAAGGTGAGGACCTCGCCGAAGCCCTCGACCCGCTGACCGAATATCTGTCAGAAGGCCTCGGCATCGAGGTCAACGGCGTGGTCGCCAACGACTACGCCGCGACCGTGGAAGCGCTCGGGGCCGACCAGTCCCAGGTGATCATCACCGACGCCGGCTCCCTGTTCAACGCGATGGAGCAGTTCAACGCGGAACTGATCCTGCGCGACGTCCGGTTCGGAGCCACCTCCTACGCGGCCGAGGCGGTGACCAACAACCCGGACAAGTACTGTGAGGATGAGGTCGTCACCGCCACCTACGAAGCCTCCGGTGACGAGTTCTCCTACTGCAACGGCACCGAGCCCGGCGACCAGGCGGGCGGGGAAGGCCCCGCGGGGCTGGAAGCGCTCGGGAAGATCGACGCCGGCACGAAGATCGCGATGCAGTCAGCAACCTCGCCGGCCGGGTACCAGTATCCGATCGTGAGCATGAAGGAACAGGGCATCGACACCGACACCGACATCGAGCAGATCCCGGTCGAGGGTAACAACAACGCCATCCTCAGCGTGTACAACGGCGACGCCGAGATCGGCTTCGCCTACTGGGACGCCCGCGTCGACGTGCTCGAGGAAGCACCGGACATCTCCGATGAAGTCGTCGTGTTCGCCTACACCGAGATGATCCCCAACGGCGGAGTCGCCGTCACCCCGGACCTGCCCGATGACCTCGTCGCGGAGCTCACCGAGCTCATGGACGCCTACGCTGGTTCTTCCGACGAAGCAGCCGAGGTGATGTTCGACCTCGTCGGCCTCTCGGACTGGACGGACGAGACCGACGAAGATGAGATCACTCGCTACGGCGAGATCCTCTCCGAATTCTCTGGCTAGAGCGCAGGTAACATCGTGGCCACCTCAGCAACCGAACGGAATCCGCAGGCCTCGGCAGGAAACTCCTGGTCGATCGACCTCTCGGACATCTCCGTCACCTACCCGAACGGTACCCAGGCGCTGAAGAACGTCTCCCTTCGGATCGAACCGGGCGAGATCGTCTCGATCGTCGGGCTCTCCGGGTCAGGGAAATCGACCCTGATCCGCACGATCAACGGTCTCGTGCCGGTGACGTCGGGAAAGGTGACCGTCGGCGGCCACGAAGTCACCGAGCTCCGCTCCCGGCAGTTGCGGCAGCTGCGGGGACACATCGGGATGATCTTCCAGAGCTTCAACCTCGCCGAGCGCACGAGCGTGATGAACAACGTCCTCGTCGGCAGGTTCGCCCACACCCCCACGTACCGCACGCTGCTGGGGCTCGCGACGGCAGACGATAAGCAGCTCGCCCTCGAGGCGCTCAACTCCGTGGGGATGTTGGAGAAGGTGTGGAACCGGGCCGGGGCGCTCTCCGGGGGTCAGAAGCAGCGCGTCGCCGTCGCGCGAGCGCTCACCCAACAACCGTCGATCATGCTCGCCGACGAGCCCGTGGCGAGCCTCGACCCACCGACCGCGCACGCGGTGATGGCCGACCTCGAACGCATCAGCGCCGAACGTGAACTCACGGTGCTCATCAACATCCACCTCATGGATCTCGCCCGCCAGTACACGCGGCGGATGATCGGCCTTCGCGATGGTGAGCTCGTCTACGACGGCCCCACCGAGGGCGCCACGGATAAGGATTTCGAGGAGATCTACGGGCGCGCGATCCGCAGCCAGGATCGGCTGGACGTCTAGCCATGGCCGAGGGAATCGCACCACTCAAGGTCCCGCCCCGCCCGCGAAACCCGTGGCGCACCGGCGGTATCATCGCCGCGCTCGTGGGCTTCACCATCCTCACCTGCCTGCCCGCGATCGGCGGGATCGACGTCGACTTCGGCGCGCTCGTGCGCAACTGGGCCAACGGGGCGACGAAGATGAAGCAACTGCTCCAGCCGAACTTCGCCTTCCTTCCGCGCACGTTCGCCCCGATGTTGGAGACCTTCGCGATGGCGATCGCCGGTGCCGCGTTCGCCGCGGCGGTCTCGATCCCCCTGACGTTGTGGGCCGCGCGCCCGAGCAACCCCAACCGATTCACCCGCCAGTTCGTGCGAACGATCGTCAACATCAACCGCGCCGTTCCCGACCTCGTGTACGCAACGGTTCTCGTCGCGATGGTCGGGGTGGGTACCCTGCCCGGCCTCGTTACCCTGTTCCTGTTCGACCTCGGCATCGTCGTCAAACTCGTGTCCGAAGCGATCGAATCGGCGGACAACCAATACATCGAAGCCGGTCAGGCCGCCGGCGGCACCCAAGCCCAGATCAACCGCGCGACCGTCCTGCCCCAATCCTGGACCCTGTACGCCAACCAATGGCTGTACTCCCTCGAACTCAACGTGCGCATCTCGGCGATCCTCGGGATCGTCGGCGCGGGCGGGATCGGCCGCCTCCTCAACGAGCGGCGGGGTTTCTACGCGTATGACGACGTCTCCATCATCATCCTGGAGATCCTCGTCGTCATCGTCATCATCGAGATGTGTTCCAACGCCCTGCGAAAGAGGTTGCGATGAGCACGCCCACCGCTACCCGCCAACCTCCCGGCGAGGACTTCCTCGTGCCCGCACGGCCCTCCCGGCTTCCCACGACGATCACCTCGATCATCGTCGGCGCCATCGTTCTCGCCGCCACGGCTCGCCTGAACATCGCCTGGACCGAATTGGGCGATGTGCCCGGCCGGATCGTTCACTACCTCGGGCTGATGTTCAGCGAACCGAACTGGGAGAAGCTCCCCCGCGCCCTCATGGAGACATGGCGCTCGATCTCCATGGCGTGGCTCGGCGCGATCGGCTGCGTCGTCATCTCCATCCCGCTGGGGATGCTCGCGGCGCGCGGAGTCGGCCCGACCTGGCTCCGGTACGGGCTGCGGGGCCTGTTCGCGGTGATCCGCGCGGTGCCCGAGGTGATCATCGCCCTCATCCTGTTGACCGTCACCGGCCTCACTCCTTTCACCGGCGCCCTCGCGCTCGGCATCGCCGGGATCGGCACCCAGGGCAAATGGGTCTACGAGACCATCGAATCCGTTCAGGAGGGCGCCTCCGAGGCCGTGCGCGCTGCTGGCGGCGGCACAGCCGAGGTGACGCGGTGGGCGCTCTGGCCGGCCGCGGCGCCCGTGCTCATGTCCTTCGCCCTGTACCGCTTCGAGATCAACATCCGCATGTCCGCCGTGCTCGGCCTCGTCGGCGCGGGCGGAATCGGGAGTATGCTCGCGAATTACACGAACTATCGCCAGTGGGACACCGTCGGAATGCTCCTCATCGTCGTCGTCGCGATAACGATGCTTTTCGACCTCATCTCAGGCTCGATACGCCGCCGCATCATGGAAGGAGCACGGGTACGTGTCGTGGACAGGACCGAGTGATACACCCGTATCCGCCCGCATCGCCTCCCTCGCACCTTCCCTCCAACCGAGCGAAAAACGCGTCGTCGATACGATCTCTGCCGATCGGGCTTCGGCCGTGGAGTGCACGGCGCAGGAACTCGCCGACCTCGCCCGGGTCAGCCGCACCTCGGTCATCCGCACCGCGCAGACCCTCGGCTACGACGGCTACCCCCAGTTGCGGGTGGCCCTCGCGCGGGAGGTCGCCCTCGTCTCCTCCGACCGCGGCCTAGCCGAGAAGGACACCTCCGCCATCGGGGTGCTTCGGGAGTCGATCGACCGGTTCGGCGAGAACCTGCCCCGGGTGACGGCGGCGTTGACCGAGGAGCTCGTCAGCGATTTCGTGAGGGCCCTCGACGACGCCGATCGCCTCGTCGTCGTTGCCGGCGGGCTGTCCGCCCCGCTCGGGCTCGATGCCGCCATGCGCCTGAGCTCAGCTGGGCGAGCGGCGGAATTCCTTCCCGATCCCCTCTCCCAGCACATCGCCGCCGCCGGGTTGCAACCCGGGTCGGCATGCCTCGTCCTGTCCGGATCCGGGGCGACCGAATCCAGCGTCGCCGCCGCAGCGGCCGCCCGCGCAGCGGGGGCCACCGTGCTCGCGATGACCTCCTTCGCCCGGGCTCCGCTCGTTGCCCACGCCGACCTGCCGTTGGTCATCCCACCCGTCACCGACTCCTTCCCCGCAGAACTTCTTCGCAGTTCCCGGGCCACCCTTTCCCTCGTGCTCGAGGCGATCGTGGAGCTGCTCGTCAACCGGCGCGGGGACCGCGGGCAGGACGCCCGCGAGCGCGCGCTGAAGGTCGTCGAGAAACAGCTCAGCGAATAACGCCTCGATAACGCTGCCGGGTTTTCCCACTCCCTAAGACGATTCGGAGATAAAGGGCGCGAATATGTAGTGTTTCAAAGGGCAGGATCGGGTAATTTTCTATAGGGTGCATCATGGTGCTATCCGCGCGAGCATGCGCGCAACCTTCGTACTACGAGCGGCGGAAGGAACAACGTGAGCGAGCCGCGTGATAACCACTTCCTCGTCGACGGGGTCTCTAAGGTCTTCGCCGGCTCCACCCGGGTGTTCGCTCTCGATAGCGTCGACCTGGAGCTCGAGCGCGGGTCCTTCACCTGCCTCGTCGGTCCTTCCGGTTGCGGGAAGTCCACCCTGCTGCGCATCCTCGGGGAATTGGAGACGGCGACCGCCGGTGACGTGCAGATCTCGGCCCCCAAGAGCCGCACGCCGCGCTCTGCGTTCGTATTCCAGGAGCACGGGGTGTTTCCCTGGTTCGACGTCGCCGAGAACGTCGCCTTCGGCCAGCACATGGCCGGGGTGAAGAAGAAGCAACGCGATGAGACCGCCCGCTACTGGATCAACAAGGCGGGACTGAGCGGTTTCGAGCACGCCTACCCCCACCAGCTTTCGGGTGGGATGCGCCAACGCATCGCGATCGCCCGCGCATTCGCCACCGGGTCTCCCGCCCTGCTCATGGATGAGCCCCTCGGCGCGCTCGACGCCCAGACCCGCCGCCTCATGCAGGAACAGCTCGTGGAGCTCTGGGAAGCGGAACGCAAAACGGTCGTGTTGGTGACCCACTCGATCGAGGAGGCGCTGCTGCTGGGCGATCGGGTCGTCGTCATGTCGGCGCGCCCGGGGCGGATCAAGGAGATCATTGATGTGCCCTTCGGCCGGCCCCGCAGCGGGGATATCGAGGCGACGGCGGAGTTCGGGGAGCTCAAACAGCAGATCTGGGAATCGCTGCGCGACGAGGTCGAGACGTCGATGGAGCAGGCATGAAGAACACCGGCGAAACACTCATCGATGCCCACTTGGAGACGGCCGTGGACCGCGAGTACCGGCGGGTCCAGTTCCTCAAGCGCCGCGACCTCCTGCTGTCCATCCTCACGCCCCTCCTGCTGCTCGCCGCGTGGGAGATCGCGGCCCGCTCCGGGGCGATCGATGCGCGACTGTTCACCCCGCCCTCCGCGATCGGCGCCCGCGCGTGGGACATGATCGCCAGCGGCAGCCTGTGGGAGCACGTGCTCGGCACCCTCGGCCGGCTCCTGACCGGACTCGCCGCCGGCGCCGTTGCCGGAATCATCGTCGGCCTGCTCATGGGCGTGTGGCGCCCCCTGCGCGCCGCACTCGGGCCCACCTTCACCGCCCTGTATGCGCTGCCGAAGATCGCGATCCTGCCGCTGCTGCTCCTCATCTTCGGGCTCACGGAGACGCCGAAGATCCTCTCCGTTGCGATCTCGGTGTTCTTCGTCGTGCAGATCAACACGCTCGCGGGCATCGTGCAGATCGACGAGCGGATCACCGAAGCCGCCCGCGCCTACAAGGCGACGGGGCTGAAGCTGTTCCGCTACGTTCTCCTGCCCGGGGCCCTGCCGTCGGTGATGACGGGGCTGCGGGTGTCGGCAGGGATGAGCGTCATCGTCATCACCGCGGTGGAATTCGTCGCCTCGAACAACGGGCTGGGCTACCTGATCTGGAACTCCTGGCAACTGTTCCAACCCGACACGATGTTCGTCGGCCTCATCGCCGTCTCCATCATCGGGGCGCTCATCACTGGCGCCGTCATCATCCTTGAACACCTCCTCCTGCCGTGGCGTTACTCAACCACTCACAAGAAGACCAAGAAGGAAAGGTTCTCATGAAGAACTCACGTTCCCGCCTCACCGGGCTCGCGGGCGCTGCTTCCGCGCTCGCCCTCACCCTCGCCGCCTGCGGCGGGGGCGCCACCGAAGACCAGGGCGATGGCGGCGCCGCAGCAGGCGACGGCGGCGGTGAGCCGCAGGAAGTCACGGTGGGTATCGTTCAGCTCCCCATCTTCGCCCCGATCTATGTGGCCGAGGCGAAGGGCTACTTCGAGGACGAGGGCCTCGACGTCAACCTCGAGAACGTGAAGTCGGGCCAGGACGCGATCCCGCTCGCCGCATCCGGGCAGATCGACGTCGTCGCCGCGGGTTTTGCCGCCGGCTTCTTCTCCGCGATCGACACCGGACTCGAGGTGACGGTCGTGGGCTCCATGGGTGTCACCGGCCCCGAGAGCGAGGATCCCGCCTCGGCGCTCGTGGTCTCCAAGGAACTGCACGATTCCGGTGAGATCACCGAACTCGCTGACCTCAAGGATCGCAAGATCGGCGTGCTCGGCGGGGGCGGCGCCACCGGTGCCTTCTTCACGAGCCTCGCGTTGGAGGAAGCGGGCCTGGGCACCGACGACGTGGAATTCGTCAACCTCGCGAACGCGGACATGCCCGCGGGCCTGCAGACCGGCGGGATCGACGCTGCGTTCCTCTCCGCGCCGTTCTGGAACAACACGGTCGACGACGAGGTGGCGGTGAAGCTCTGGCAAGCCGAGGAAGGCATCTCCGGCACCGGCGTGATCTACGGCGAACACTTCGCCGATTCCGACCTCGCCCAGCCCTTCTTCAATGCGATGGCCCGAGGTGCACAGGACCTTCAGGGCGAGGACCGCTACTCCGATGAGAACCTGGAGATCATCGGCGCCGCGACCGACCAGACCGCCGAGCAGGTGAGCTCGGTGCCGCTGTACCACTGGCACACGGACCTGCACCCGCTGCCCGAGCAGCTGCAGGGCATGGAACAGGTGTGGCTCGACTACGGCGCGCTGGAATACGGCGACCCCCTCGACCCCGCGAGCTACGTTGACGGCTCCTTCGCTGACGCCGTCGAATAGAACGCGCTCTACTCGCAGATCGTGGTGACGACGAGGGTCGTGTTGACCTTCACGGTACGGTCGTCGAAGAGCTCGCTCGCGTCAATGTAGTCGTACTCGTTCACCGCGATGCCGATGCCCGTGTACGACGAGGAGGTGAGGGAGCGGTCGAGCAGCCGGTCGATGGACCGAGCGATCTCCGCGAGGTCATGCGGGCGCGTGAGCATTGCCCCGTACTTCGCCGAAGCGCACCCGGCGTCCAGGTGCGTGCGCACCGACTCCGGGTACTCATCCAGGGGCACCTGTGCGTAGGGGGTGAAAAGGTCCGCCCGGGCCTGCGAAGCGCTGGCAGCATGGGAATTGATCTCCAGCGCGGCCACCCCATCTTCGGAACGAAGACTATTGATCTCGGTAACGAGGTCGCTCTCGTTGATCGTCTCGTTGATCGGCAGGACGCTCGTGTCGAGGTAGGCCTCGCAGTGCCCCGAGACGACCGGCGGGAGTTGCTCGCTGCGCAATCCCGTGCAGGCGTAGGAGAACAGCTCCGTTGGCACAACGGTTCCGTCGTCTTGAAAATACGACTCCTGCCACGCCGGAATCAACGCGCCTAAACCCTCTGAATCTAAGAATGCGTCCTGCAACGCCTCGAGGAGCGCCTCGTCCTCCTCGAGGTCATCACGTTCCCAAACGAAGTGCAGGTACTCGTGCGCTAGTAATTCCGGGCGGCGGAAGTCGGTGATGGTCCCGTCCAGGTAAATCGCCTGCTCGTCGTGCTTGTAGCACCCGCTGACGTCGTTCTCACAGTCAGTTTCGATGTCGTTGCTCGCATAGAGGTCCAGCGGCGGTACCTCCTCGCGGATGAGCTCCGCGAGCTCCCCCGCGAGCGTCGGGTCCACTTCCGTTCTCTCTTCTTTCGACGACTCCGGGGTTTCCGGATCTGGCTCGGCACTTTCCGGTTCTGGAGCGGCGGTCGTTGCCGGCGGTGACACCTGCTCGCCGGTGCTGTTAACGACATCTCCTCCCGAGCAGCTTCCGATGACGATCGCGGCAACCGTGGTTGCGATAGCGATCCCAGCCGTTCGTTGAGACACCATTTACGTAGTATAAGTACGGAAAGCTCGCGGCGTGATTTTCCTATCGGAACATGGCTCGCGGCCCTCACCATTGATCGTAGAGCACAGTAAACTACGCTGATAGCCAGACCAGTTTCGAATCGAAGGCGAGCGCTTGTTCTGCAGCCTTTGCGTCTACCACAGAGGATGGGTCGAATGAGCACTCGAAAACGCTTCACCGCGACAGCCAAGAAGTGGCGCAAGGGTTGGGAGGTCCGCATTGACGGTGTCGGCGTCACACAAGCACGCCATCTGTCTGAAGCGAAAGAACGGGCCTCGGACTACATCTGGTCTCTGTTGGGCGAAGAAGCCCCGTCAATCGATTTGTCCATCGACCTCGCAAGCTGAGTGAAAAGGTCGCCGCGGGGCAATTTAGGAAGGCAGCCACCGACCGTCGAGAGGCCGGGCTGACTGCAAAAGACAACCGCGTCGTAACGGGCTGCTCCAGTCGATCACCCCGAAGCCCAGCGGCCGATGAGCCCGCTGTTTGGGGCCTTCTCTCGGATGAGCGGGAAGACTCGAACGCATCGTCGGTAGCCGTTACTCACCGAACTTTGGCCCATTGACGCCGAGCGGCGAGAAGGCCGGGATTCAGGGGAAACCGAATCCCGGCCTTCTCTATTCAGCGCATTCGCCGATCACGTGATGCACTACATGGCGCGTCGACGACGCACGGCAAGAGCCGCACCGCCGGTCAACAACAAGAGCAGACCTGCCACGGCAACTCCAGTTGTTGAGACGCCAGTAACGCTCAGCGATTCCTTCGCATAGGTGTTGGTTACGGTGACGGTCTGATTGTCGTCTGCGGTAATCTCCAGCGATTCAGGGGAGAATTCAGCACCGGTGAAGGTGTACCCGTCCAGGGCAGGAACCTCAACCTCGCTAAAGGAAACTACCGTCCCGACGGGCAGATCCTGCGGACCAGCAACCACCGACCCATCAACCGGAAGCGCAAACTCCTCCTCAATGGCCTCACCATCAACCTCCCACGACGCAACGACCGTAAAGACCGTATCGCCCGGGAAATCACCGGCATCCACACCATCAAGAACCTTCACCAGATCAAACCCGCCCACCTCAACAGACGGCTCATCCCCAACATAGGTGTTCGTCACGGTGACCTCTTGGCTCTCACCTGCAGAGATCTCCAAAGATTCTGAAGAGAACTCCGCCCCAGTGAACGTGAAGCCGTCTAGATCAGGCACGTCAATTTCATCGAACGACACCACGGTGCCCACGGGCAGGTCCTGCGGACCAGCAACCACCGACCCATCAACCGGAAGCGCAAACTCCTCCTCAATGGCCTCACCATCAACCTCCCACGACGCAACGACCGTAAAGACCGTATCGCCCGGGAAATCACCGGCATCCACACCATCAAGAAC
>DATGUB010000120.1:0-3636 GCA_035301585.1 Beutenbergiaceae bacterium
CTGGGGCTTGGCGAAATCGTCGTCACCAAGCCCGACCGCGCGGAGCATCCCGCGCGCGGCGGTCGCCTCAAGCCCATCGGTAACAACACGTGAACGTGGTTTGATGTCGGGAGTTGAGGTCATGACAGAAGTGTAAGACCCTGCGGGGGCGTTATGCGGACCACATTCGCCTTTTGGACGGCCGCTTAGGACTTCTGACCCTGTTTATGTCAGCAAACATCCGCAAGAATGAGGATCATTAGCGCACCGCTAACACACTGTACAAACCTTTATCGGCCAGGAGGCCAACCATGAGTGCAAGCGCGCCGAGCCCCCGTAAGTTCATCCCCGTCGTCGGGATCACCGCCCTGATCTTCGGGATCCTGTTCATCGTCGCGGGTGCGACCACCTGGGGCGTGGTGACCTCGCAGTTGAAGGAACAGCAGATCACCATCCCCGAGGACGCGACCTTCTTGAACCTCGGTGGCAAGGAAGTCAAGGGCCCCCTGAGCGCGTACGCACAGGCGGACATCATCAACGTCCACGCCCTAGAAGGCAGCGACGGCAAGACGTATGCCGAACTCGGCGCCGAGATCTCCCAGGCGGAAGAGGGCAGCGAGGAGCAGGCCGAACTTCAAGCGCAGCGTGACTCGGTGATGAACGCCTCGTTCCTGCGCGCCTCACTGTTCACCTCGATCGTCGCCTACGGAGTCTCCGCGCTCGTCATCGGTCTCGGGTTCGTGCTCGTGCTCACCGGGCTTGCGATCCGTCGGCTCGCCCTCATGAGCGACGCCCACGAAGCTGCGATCGCCGAACGAAGCAGCGCCGTCTAACTGTTAGAAAAATCAGCCGCCCCCGGGGGTTCTCTCCGGGGGCGGCTGTGTGTGCAACCTGCACGCGTACTGGTTCTGCGAGACCTATAACACCAGGTCCGCGTGCCGGTTGACGTCCTTGTACAGCAGGTATCGGAACGGTTCGGGGCCCCCTGCGTAACAGGCCTGTGGGCAGAAGGCACGTAGCCACATGAAGTCGCCCGCTTCGACTTCCACCCAATCGGTGTTGAGCAGATACATCGCTTTGCCCGAGAGCACGAACAGTCCGTGTTCCATCACGTGGGTTTCCGGGAATGTGATCGTTCCACCGGGTTGGAAGGTGACGATGTTGACGTGCATGTCGTAGCGCACGTCCTTGGGATCGACGAACCGCTGGGTCGCCCACACCCCGTCGGTGTCGGGCATCGGTGCGGGCTCGACGTCGGCGGCGTTGGTGACGAAGGATTCCGGCACCTCGATGCCGTCGACCCGTTGGTAGCGTTTGCGGATCCAGTGGAAACTCGCCACCTCCCCGCTGCGGTTGTGCAGCGTCCAGGTCGCTCCGGGGGCGAGGAAGACGTAGCCGCCGGGGGTGAGCGTGTGCGGGGTGCCGTCGAGGGTGAGTTCGAGTTCCCCGCCGACGACAAAGATCACCCCTTCCGCTCCATCGTCGGGCTCGGGGGCGTCGCTGCCACCGCCGGGAGCGATCTCCACGAGGTACTGGGCGAAGGTCTCGGCGAATCCGCTCAGTGGGCGGGCGAGCACCCATAGCCGGGTCTCGTGCCAGTGCGGGAGGTAGCTTTCGGTGATGTCGCTCATCGTGCGGGCGGTGAGCACGGCGTACGCGTCGGTGAACACGGTGCGGTCCGTCGTGAGCGCCGTCTGCGGGGGGAGCCCGCCGCGGGGAACGTGGTAGGTCATGTGAGTCCTCTCCAGATCAGTTCGCCGGCGGGGTGATCGAAGTCGATGTCGCTACCGGCGAGGAAAACCCGACGCACAACGCCGGATAGGGCGCGCTCGTCGTACGGGGTGAGTGCGTTCTTGTGTTCGAGGTCTTCGGCGTGGACGACGAAGGCTTCGTCGGGCGCGAAGATCGACAGGTCGGCGTCGAAGCCCACCCCGATCGTGCCCTTGGAACGTAGCCCCGCTAGCTCCGCGGGTTTCGTTGCCATCCATTCAACCACTTTCTCCAGCTCGATCCCGCGGGCCCGCGCGGCCGTCCACACCACCGGCAGGCTCACCTGCAGCGAGGCGATCCCTCCCCATGCGGTGCCGAAATCACCGGAGTCGAGGTTCTTCAGATCGATGGTCGAGGGCGAGTGGTCGGTGACGATGCAGTCGATCGTGCCGTCGAGCAGGCCCTCCCACAGCAGGTCCCGGTTCGTCGCCTCCCGGATCGGGGGGCAGCACTTGAAGGCGGTGTTCCCGGCCGGGATCTCCTCCGCCGACAGGCTGAGGTAGTGCGGGCAGGTCTCCGCCGTGATCTTCACCCCGTCGCGTTTCGCGGAGGCGATCATCGGCAGCGCGTCGGAGGAGGACAGGTGCAGGATGTGGACCCTGCCTCCGGTCCAGCGGGCGCGGGCGATGACTTCGGCGATCGCGAGGTTTTCCGCGCTTCGGGGCCGGGAATCGAGGAACCGGTCGTACTGGTCGCCCTCGCAATGGGGGGCGCGGTCGATCGAGCGGGAGTCTTCCGCGTGCACGATCATCGTCGCGTCGTAGTTCGCGACTTCGCGCAGGTATTCCTCCAACGCGTCCGGGTCGAGCGGTTGGAATTCGTCCACTCCGGAGTGCAGGAGGAAGCATTTGAATCCGAATACGCCCGCGTCGTGTAGGGAGCGGAGGTCGTCCTTGTTCCCCGGCACGGCCCCGCCCCAGAACCCGACGTTGACGTGGCGCTTGCCTTCGGTCGCCGCGACCTTTTCCTCCAGGGCCGCCACGCTGATCGTCGGCGGGATGGAGTTCAGTGGCATGTCGATGACCGTGGTGACCCCGCCCTTGGCCGCGGCCCGGGTCGCGGAGTCGAACCCTTCCCATTCGGTGCGGCCGGGCTCGTTGATGTGCACGTGGGTGTCGACGAGGCCGGGCAGAAGCACTTCCTCGGGGGCGAGATCGATGACGGTTTCCGCCTCGAGTCCGTTCCCGAGCGGTTCCATCGCAACGATCTTGCCCGCCTCGATCGCTACCTCCCGCGGTTGGAATCCCGCGGTCGTGAGGACCCGCTCGCCGCGGATGACCACCTCATAGTTCACTTCTGCTCCTGTCGTACGTAGTCGGCAACGATCTGCTCGCCCAACTTTTCCAGCAACGGCCCCGCTGCGCTCATCGCGACCTGCGGGTCGGGTTCGAGGTCGAGGATCTGGTAGCGATCCTCGATCCCCGCTGAGCGCACCTGGTCCCGGGTGAGGTTGGTCCGGCCGGCGACGGCGATCGTGCGTGCACCCGCCCGCGCGGCCGCCTCCGCCACCCCGACGGGTGTTTTGCCATGCAGCGACTGTTCGTCGAGGCTGCCCTCGCCGGTGATGACGAGGTCGGCGCCGGTGACCTTCTCCGCAAAATTCGTGAGTTCTAAGACGACGTCGACGCCAGCTTCTCGGTGCGCGCCGAGGAGGGCAATGGCGGCATACCCTACTCCCCCGGCGGCGCCCGCGCCCGGGGCCCGCGCGTCGCTCTCCTCGACTCGCCCGGCCTCGCGCAGTACCCACTCCCACGTTGCCAGAGCGGCGTCCAGTTCCGCCACGGTCGCGGGCTCGGCACCCTTCTGGGGGCCGTAGACCGCGGCGGCGCCGGTCTCTCCCAGGAGGGGGTTGTTGACGTCTGCGGCGAGCACGAAGTCTGTTTGCCC
>DATGUB010000121.1:0-12164 GCA_035301585.1 Beutenbergiaceae bacterium
TCGCCGGGGCGGTGACGGAACCAAAGAGACGGAGTCGAACGCCTTTGACGGCCAAGCAGATAGACGCGATTCACACGGCCCGTGACAGCGGTGAGAGCGTCATGTCGATCGCCCGGCGGTTCGATGTCAGCCGGATGACGGTGTGGGAGAAGACCCGAGCCACACGACCCTCCGACTCGGATGCCCCATGAACTGCCAGGGCATCCGCGACCAAGATAGCCTTGAGTCGATATCGTCTCTGATCTATGCTGGTGGCATGTCTTGGGATGTGCGGCTCTGGGACGACGTGGAGTCGTGGGTTCTGGGACTGGATGACGAGACCTACAACCTGGTCGCTGCCGCGATCACCCGGCTGGAGTCCGAAGGCCCCACGCTCGGGCGACCGACAGCGGATCGGATCAAGGGTTCCCGGCATCACAACATGAAGGAGCTGCGGCCCGGATCGGCGGGACGCAGCGAGATCCGGATTCTGTTCGCATTCGATCCGACGCGCAGAGCCATCCTGCTCATCGCCGGAGACAAAGCAGGCAGATGGAAGCAGTGGTACGACCAGAACATACCGATCGCCGATGACAGGTTCGATGACTGGCTGACGAATGAGGAGGAGTGAGATGAGCACCAAGACGAAGACCACCGCGTGGAGTGACGTGCGCGCCAAGCGTCCCGTCGACGCGTCCGCCGTTTCCGAGCATGTTGCCCGGATGGAGGCCGAGGAGCGAGCCTACCGGCTCCGCGAGATCCGCGAAGAACAGGGCGTAACGCAGAAGGAACTCGCCGACCGCATGGCCATCACCCAGCCCACCGTCTCCGCACTGGAGTCCGGCGACCTCGACCGCTCCGGCCTCGCGACCCTCAAGTCGTACGTCGAAGCTCTCGGTGGCAGTATTGAAGTCACCGCTACCTTCGGCAACCGAAAGGTTGTTCTCTCTACCCGGCCATAACATCGATCGAAGGCCGATTCATGACCAGCCTTGCGGAACGAGCCGAGCAGATCGCTTCATATCTCGTCGGCCACGAGGCTGCTGCCGTCATGGTCCCCCACGATGTGGACGGTCGCCAGGCGGCTGTGGACTATCTCCTTGAGTGGCCAGATCGACGGCGAGGCGCCCTTGAGGTCACGCTAGTAACAGAGAAAGCATCCATCGCCTGGCAAGGCATGGCGATGAAGGAGGGATGGCGTTGGCCAACCGAGACCTCGTGGGAGTTCCGTGCCGCCGCACCAAACTTTCCCTATAAGTTCGTGCGGCGAGCTGCACTACGGGCGGTTGAGCTTTGCGATGCCCACCACCTAGACAAGCCCGAGCAGCTGCCCCCTGAGGTTCTCGACGATGAGCACGATCTGAAGCGGTTTCTCGCCAGCGATCTCGGTTCCCTACGGCGAACTGGTCTTAGTCCCGGGGTGGCAATCTATCAATCAGTTCGCGCGGAGTTCGTCGATAACGCACCCCTTGACTTCACCGAAGTTGTCGAGGCTTGGTTCGAGGAACCGCACATGGCCTCACATCTCAAGAAGCTGGCGGACGCCGTAGGCGTCTCTGAACGTCACCTCTTCTTAGTCCCCACAGACGACGTGCTGCCTGCGCGGTTCTTCACCGATGACTTCGCGGCGCCGTTGTCCTCCCCAGCAGGCTTCGATGCGGTGGATGCCCTGTGGATCTGGTCGAACTATTGGCATCGCTACCTTACGTTTCGAAACGGTTCTTGGAATTGGATCGAACTCCCTCCACACACGAATGCCTCGAAGGAGGCTCCCGAACAGAAGAATGGGCGCTGACGGCAAGGGCCAACCACCTTCACCTATGGGTGCAGCCAGTATCCCGGCGCCCGCCCGCCATATCTAGGCCCGACGCTCTCGCGAGCAGAGTTGAGCTACCACACGTCTTTCAGAAGAAGCGCCCGGCCACACCGCACTGCGAGCCAGCACCGTCCCAACGGCTGTCGGTCCAGCTTCCCGCGACCGTCGACGCGCGCTTGCTTTTTGCTGCCACGCCTCTTGCAGATCAAGGATTCCAAAGCTCCGAAAGCGCCTGTATCTCAGCTTCCGGTGCGACGATCTCTGTCCGTTCAGAGATGACTCACGGAGACGTTGAGTTCCGCAACAACCCAGCACCGGACGAGAGCGACCCGGGCCTCCTTGATGCCAGAGCCGTGAATATCCCTTGGTACGGCCGCTACTGCGAATCCCCTTCCGGGGCGGCCGGCTCGCGTGCTTCAGCGGCCTCCGTATCGTGCAGGGAATTCCAGTAGGGCATGAAGACGAGCTTCCGTGTGAGCCACCAGAGATGGACGCTAGAGCCGGAGGCGAACACCGTATCGCCGAGCAGTCCGTGTGCGACTTCGTTGCGAAGGTTCGGACCGATTGGACCGCAGAGCAATGCGCGAAGCTCGAACGCCACATCCTCTCCAAAAATGTCAACGACCCGCTCGTTCTCCGTGAGTGCTGGGAGCCCGATCTCGTTCTCGCCGCCTTCAGCGCTGATAGTGCTCGTGCGCTCCCCAGCGTTTGCCAAATGCAGTCGCACGAGCGCCTCGATGGCGGGTACGAGGAGGTGCACCGCGACGCCGAAGTCGCCCGCGTATCCGTAGTGCAAGTCCCGCGCGAAAATCCCCTCGTGCGTGCTTGGCACGATGCTGCTACCCGCAGCAAGGGCCTGGAAGTCACCGATGTGGTCTCCGCGCGGGAGCACGAGCAGATTTGGATCGGATCGAGGCAGGTGGCGCGGTCGGGCCTGCCAATGCTCGCGTCCACGATGAGGTCGAAGCATTATCCGGCAGTGCTACCGCCGAACTGCACCAGCTCGCCGAGGAAGCCCTCGCCCGGGCCAAGGCGGAGCGACGGGCGAAGCGGAAGAAGATCCGCAAACCCATCCTGGCGGACGTCGAGCGCCGCATCGAGAACGAACACGATCAAGACCAAGGCCCGAGACGCCAGATCGCGAAGGCGCTACGCCTGCTGATTGACTGCCAACGCCTCTACAAGACCACCGACGCCCACGGGAAGCGCCTCGCGAACCAGACGTTCACAACCGGCATCGACATCGACGAAGACGAGGAAGCAACCCTCCGCCTCGTAGAACCATTTGCCATCGCTTCGACTTGCTGCGCTCGCTCAACGAGCGGGGAAAACACCCATGTCAGGGGTTCGACTACGTCTAAAATTGTGGGCCCGGAGGGACTCGAACCCCCGACCCCCTGGGTGTAAACCAGGTGCTCTAACCAACTGAGCTACAGGCCCGTGAACCGTGAGGAAGTTTAGCAACCCTTCACCGAGATTCCTAATCGATGCGAAATCTCACCGGTCCTTGGGAAAACAAGCGCGCTGTTACGGGAAGATGAGGGTGTGAAAGAGTTCCTTCCAGCGATCTTGGCCGTTGCGCTCTTGAACGGCTACGCCCTCGTACTCATCCTCCTGCGGGCGCCGATCTTCTCGACGAAGGTGTACCGCCCGATGCTCTGGAACATTTGGCTCTCGATCATCCCAGTGCTCGTGCTCGTCACCATCCTCATCTCCCTCACCCTCGCGATTTTCACTGGCAGCGGCGCGGTGCTCCTGCTCATCATTGCGATCGGCGGCTTAGCGTGGCTCCTCATGCTCCCGAACGCCGCCTACCTCGTCACGGAACTGAACTTCTCGCACCGCCGAGATGATGAGAAGGTGCCGCTCTGGTATGACATCGTGCTCGTCCTCACGCTAGCGCTCTCGGGCGTAGCGAACACCTTGCTCAATGTCTTCCTCGCCCAACTGGTCTTCCTTCTCATCGCGTATCCCAATGATCCGGCTCCGATGTCGAAGCCTCTTTCTTGGGTGATGGTCGGAATCGTCCTACTACTCGTCGCCTTCGGAATCTACCTGGGCCGCTACTTGCGGTTCAACAGTTGGGATCTGCGAAAACCCACCCGGTTCATCCGCAAGCTCACGGATCACTTCTCCGATCGTTCGCAGCGGCTCGAAGCGCTCGGATTCACGTTCACCCATGCGGTGCTGCTCGGAATCCTTTACCTTCTCGCTGCTGGCCCCGGGTTTGCTGCGCTCACGTAGGCCACTGCCCGCGATCGATGAGCACGCCCTTGAGCACGTCGGGGCGATCGGTGATGATCCCGTCGACCCCGAGATCGAAGAGTCGATGCATCGCCGCGGGGTCGTCGATCGTCCACACGTGCACTTGAATACCGTGGTTGTGGGCCCTCCGGAGGAGCCCGCGGGTGAGAACCCTCAGTCCGCGGATCCGCTCAGGAATCTGCAGCGCGATCGGTCGGTAGAGCCCCGGGGGTCGGCGCCCGAATCGCATCCGGGCCACCTCTGCTTGCGATGCCGAGGTGAGCACGTGCGGAGCGTGGCTCCGCACCCGAGCGAGTCGCTGGTTGGAGAACGAGGCGACGATCACTCGCTCCTGGGCGCCGCGCCGAGCGATCTGCTCGAGCCCCCTTTCAACGCCGGCGTCGTCCTTGAAGTCGATGTTGAACACCGCGGCGGGGAATTCCACTAATAAGTCATCGAGGGTAGCGATCCGCGCGCCCTCCGCGAGCCGCAGCTCCCGCACGTCATCGGAGGTGAGGTCGGCGAACTTCACCGGCCGCCCGAAGGTGCGGCGCAGGTCGGCGTCGTGGAACGCGAACACCTCCCCGTCGCGGGTCGTACGCAGATCGGTCTCGAGGTACTCGTAGCCGATGGCGATGGCGTTCGCGAACGCTTCGAGGGAATTCTCCTTCCCCACGTTAGCGGGGAGCAGCGCGCCCCCTCGGTGGGCGATCGCGATGGGCGCGCGTTGAAGTGGGTCGGGCAGGTCTGAATGGAACCTCTTCTTCGTCACGCGGGCCTCCCCGCGCGGTGCGGGGCGAGCGCATCGAGGTAGGACTGCACGGGCCGGGCCTGCCCGGCGGGGTTGATCACCGACCACAGCACCTCTCCGCCCGGGCTCAGCACGAAACTCGCGCGCCGAGCGGTGCCCGTCTCGGTGTCGAACACATCGAACGCCGCAGCGGCTGCCCCGTGGGGCCAGAAGTCGCTCGCCATCTCGAACGCGAAATCCTCTCGCTGCTGAAACGCCCGCACAGCCGCCGGCGGATCACAGGAGATCGCGAGGATAGCGACGTCGTCGAACTCACGAATGCGCGAATCGAGCTCGGTGAGTTCGGCGTCGCAGATGGGGGTGAAGGCGAATGGGTAGAACACCAGGAGCGTGAGCACGCCGGCGAGGTCGCCCTCGCCCACCGTCTCACCGCTCGCCTCGCGGACCCGAAACTTCGGGCACCCCTCCCCCACGAGGTGGCCGTACCGCGGCTCGCCGTGCGAACCACTGCGCATCGCGCTCACGGCCACGC
This sequence comes from Beutenbergiaceae bacterium, assembly GCA_035301585.1. Classification (GTDB taxonomy): domain Bacteria; phylum Actinomycetota; class Actinomycetes; order Actinomycetales; family Beutenbergiaceae; genus HY158. The sequence goes on from DATGUB010000121.1 coordinate 5,323, forward strand.
CGGTTTCAGTTGCGCCGGGAGGTGAGGCGGAATGCGAGCCAGTCCCCGCCCGGATCGATCGCGTTCGTCGTGTTCATCCCCGCGGTCGCGGCGGCTTCCTCGACCTCTGCCGGCGGCACGTGCCCGTCCCGTCCGGCCTTGGGGATGAGCACCCAGACGTCTCCCCCATCATCCAGGGTGACCATGGAGTCCGTGATGAGGTCGGTAAGATCCGACGAGTCGCCGTCGTCGTCGCGCCACCACACGAGGGCAGCGTCAGAGACGAAGTTGTACTCCTCGTCCTCCAAGTGTTCACCACACACGGCTTCAATCGCAGAGCGGAAATCCATGTCGACGTCGTCGTCGTAACCAAACTCTTGAATCACCTGCCCGGCCTTGAAACCAAACCGAGTATCAAGCGAGGCGCCGGCGGCCTCAGCTGATGCGTTCACGTTCCTCCGATCAAAAAAGTTGTCGAACACATCCTACGCGCTCCATTGTGTCAGGGAAATCACAGGGCATGTTCAACCCGTAGGGTTCGCAAAGCTCGCCCGATCGCGACACAATAGTCAATACGAGACCAACCACGGGTATGGCCAACGCTATTTTCCGCGGTTTCATGCCAGAGCCCCGGCGACAATCCGCCGGAGAGAAGAGGGTAAAGTGACGTCTCAAGCTGGACCGATCATCGACGGTCTGCTTAGCCAGGTCCCCGATATCGACGCCGAGGAAACGGCTGAGTGGTTAGAGTCACTCGACGGCCTCATCGCTGAACGCGGTGGCCCCCGCGCACGCTACATTCTGCTGAACATGCTCAAGCGTGCCCGCGAGCAGAACGTGTCTGTTCCCCAATCCATGACCACCCCGTACGTCAACACGATCGGGGTGCACGACGAACCGTACTTCCCGGGCGATGAAGCCGTGGAACGTCGTTTCCGTGCCTACCTGCGGTGGAACTCCGCCGTGATGGTCACCCGCGCCCAGCGCCCCGGCATCGCCGTGGGCGGGCACATCTCCTCCTACGCCTCGGTGGCGACCCTCTACGAGGTGGGGCTCAACCACTTCTTCCGTGGGAAGGACCACCCCGGCGGCGGTGACCAGATCTACTTCCAGGGCCACGCGGCGCCGGGGATGTATGCCCGGGCGTTCCTCGAGGGCCGTTTCTCCGAGGCGGACCTCGACGGTTTCCGCCAGGAACTCACCCGCCCCGCGGGTGGGCGCGGGCTCCCTTCCTATCCGCACCCGCACAACATGCCCGACTTCTGGGAGTTCCCCACGGTCTCGATGGGCCTGGGGCCGGCCTCGGCGATCTACCAGGCGTGGATCAACCGGTTCATCCAGGGCCGTGGGATCAAGGACACGAGCCAGCAGCGCGTGTGGGCATTCCTCGGCGACGGCGAGATGGACGAACCCGAATCGCGCGGGATGCTCCAACTCGCCGCCCAGCAGGGCCTGGACAACCTCACCTTCGTCATCAACGCCAACCTCCAACGGCTCGACGGGCCGGTCCGCGGGAACGGGCAGATCATCCAGGAACTCGAAGGGTTCTTCCGCGGCGCGGGCTGGAACGTCATCAAGGTGATCTGGGGCCGGGAGTGGGATCCCCTGCTGCAGGCGGACAAGGACCGCGCGCTGGTCAACCTCATGAACAACACCCCCGATGGGGACTATCAGACCTACCGGGCGGAGGACGGCGCGTTCATCCGCGAGCACTTCTTCGGCCGGGACCCGCGCACGAAGGCCCTCGTGGCGAACATGAGCGACGACGACATCTGGGCACTCAAGCGCGGCGGGCACGATTACCGCAAGCTGTATGCCGCCTACTCCTCCGCGGTCAACCACACCGGGCGCCCGACGGTCATCATCGCAAAGACGATCAAGGGCTACGGACTCGGCCCCTCCTTCGCGGCACGCAACGCTACCCACCAGATGAAGGAGCTGAAGAACGCGGACCTCAAACTCCTGCGTGACTCGCTGCGCCTGCCCATCACCGACGATCAGATCGACGCCGAGGAGCACCTGCCCCCGTACTTCCACCCGGGGATGGACGCCCCCGAGATCGAGTACGCACTCGAACGGCGCCGCGCGCTCGGCGGTTTCATCCCCGAGCGACGCTCGAAGTACACCCAGGTGGAGACCCCGGCCGAGAAGTCCTACGACCGCCTCGCCAAGGGCTCCGGGCACCAGCACATCGCGACCACCCAGGCGCTCGTGCAGCTGTTCAAGGATCTGCTGCGCGATAAGAACTTCGGTAAGCGGATCGTGCCGATCATCCCCGACGAGGCGCGCACCTTCGGGCTCGACTCGATCTTCCCCTCGACGAAGATCTTCAACACCCAGGGCCAGAACTACCTCGCGGTCGACCGCGACCTGCTCCTTTCCTACAAGGAGTCCGAATCCGGCGGGCTGCTGCACACCGGTATCAACGAGGCGGGTTCGGCCGCGGCGTTCCAGGCGGTAGGGACGTCCTACGCCACCCACGGCGAGCCGCTCATCCCGTTCTACATCTACTACTCGATGTTCGGATTCCAGCGCACCGGGGACCAGTTCTGGGCCGCCGGTGACCAACTCACCCGCGGGTTCCTCATCGGCGCGACCGCGGGGCGCACCACCCTCACCGGTGAAGGCCTCCAGCACGCCGACGGGCACTCGCCCGTACTCGCGGCGACCAACCCCGCGATGGCCGTCTACGATCCCGCCTACGGATACGAGATCCGCCACATCGTGCGCGACGGGATCGAGCGGATGTTCGGCTCCAACCCCCGGGATCTGGACCCGAACTGCGTGTACTACCTCACCGTGTACAACGAGCCGATGGTGCAACCGGCCGAACCGGAGAACGTGGACGTCGAAGGGATCGTCAAGGGCATCTACAAGCTCCGCGACGGCTCCGGCGAGGGGATCAAGGCACAGCTCATGGCCTCGGGGGTATCGGTGCCGTGGGCGCTCGAGGCGCAGGAGATCCTCGCCGACGAGTGGGGCGTGTCCGCCGACGTCTGGTCGGTCACCTCGTGGAACGAGCTGCGCCGCGAAGCCCTCGCGATCGAGGAGAACGCGTTCGTCAATCCCGACGAGGAGGCGCCGACCCCGTATATCGTTTCCAAGCTCGAGGGTGCCGAGGGACCGTTCATCGCCTCGACCGATTACAACCACATGGTCCCGGACCTCATCCGCAAATGGGTTCCCGGGGAGTACTACACCCTCGGCGCGGACGGGTTCGGTTTCTCCGACACCCGCCCCTCCGTGCGCCGGCACTTCCTCATCGACACCCACTCGATCGTCACCCGGACCCTGCAGGCCCTGGCCGATGCGGGCAAGATCGAGGCGAGCAAGGTCGCCGAGGCGATCAACAAGTACCAGCTGCACGACGTGCACGCCGGCACCACCGGCACCGCGGGCGGCGACGCCTGACGCGGTTTCCAACCCGCACGCGGGCGCATGGCGACGGGGGTGGCGAGCGATTACGCCACCCCCGTTGTTGTTGACATCCCACAACCCATCGCGAGTTGTGCCGTATCCTGGCAAGCATGACCCAACGCCTCGTGGCCGACTCTCAACCACCTGCTTCCCAGGAGCTCGTGCGCCGTCTTCGAGGCGGAACCGACCTCCTCACCAGCGCCGCGCTGAAGCGACTCGACGACAGCCTCCCGTGGTACCGGGCACTTCCCGCCGAGGATCGCTCCTGGATCGGGCTCGTGGTGCAATCGGGGATCAAGAACTTCATCGCGTGGTACGAGAGCGAAGGGCAGACGGCCTACAACGCGGCCGAGATCTTCCGCGCCGCGCCCCCGGAACTCACCCGCTCGATCTCCCTGCAGCACACGCTGCACCTCGTACGGATCATCGTGGAGGTCGTGGAATCCCACACCGCCTCGGTCGCCCCGCCGGAACTCGAACAGTCCTTGCGGGAAGCAGTGCTGCTGTACTCCCGCGAGGTCGCCTTCTCCGCAGCAGAGGTGTACGCCCGGGCCGCCGAATCCCGCGGCGCGTGGGACGCCCGGCTCGAGGCCCTCGTCGTCGACTCCCTCCTACGGGGCGACGCCGATGATTCCCTGCGCTCCCGGGTGGCCGCATTGGGGTGGGCCGGGCGGGGGAACACCTTCGTCATGGTCGGCACCGTCGACGGCGAGATGAGCGACATGCGCGCCGCCGAACTGCGCCGCGCCGCCCGCCGCGCCGCCTCCGATGCCCTCGTGGGGATCCAAGGTGACCGGCTCGTCGTCGTGCTCGGCGGGGAGGGGAACCTGCGCGCCCAGGCGGAGACCCTGCTACCCCGGTTCGGGGACGGTCCGGTGATCATCGGCCCGCAAGTGCGCGACCTCGCCGACGCCTCCCGCTCAGCGCGCGCCGCGATCGCCGGGCTACGGGCCGTGCCGGCATGGCCGACCGCCCCCCGACCGGTGCTCGCCGATGAACTCCTGCCCGAACGGATGCTCATCGGCGACATGGACGCCCGCCGCACGCTCCTGACCGGCGTGTACAAACCGCTCGTGAAAGCCGGCTCCTCCCTCCTGGAGACCCTCTCGGCCTACCTCAATGAGGGCCGCTCGCTGGAGGCGACGGCGCGGCTGCTGTACGTGCACCCGAACACCGTGCGTTACCGCCTCCGCCGGGTGACGACCGTCACCGGCTGGGATCCCACCGACGCCCGCGAGGGGTTCGTGTTACAGATCGCGATCGCCGCCGGGCGGCTTGCTGAAACGAACAGTTCCCAGTAACCCCTGCGACGCACGTCACGATCCCGAGCAGAATTGTAGGGACCCTACAAACCAGCCGCGCAAGGTTCGTCCGATCCGTTTGCGCAGATTCGCCCCCAACGGCGGAAAGGTAGATGTTGTGATTGCACTGCTTTGCCCAGGACAGGGGTCGCAGACCCCCGGCATGCTCAATGAATGGTTAGAGATCGACGGCGCGGGTGACTTCCTCGGGGAGCTCTCCGAAGCCGCGCGCACCGACCTCATCGCTCTTGGCACCACCGCCGGTGCGGAGGAGATCAAGGACACCGCCGTCGCCCAGCCCCTCATCGTCGCCACCTCGCTGCTCACCGCGTGGGTCCTCGGCAACGAACGGGGCCCGGTCCACTCGTGGGCGGGTGCCGTCGCGGGGCACTCCGTGGGGGAATTCGCCGCGACCGCGATCGCGAGCGTGCTCACCGACGCCGAGGCCACTGCCCTCGTCGGCGTGCGCGGGAGAGCGATGGCCGCTGCCGCTGCCCAGGCCGACACCGGAATGGCGGCCGTCATCGGCCCTGACCCGCAGGCCGCCTCCACGGCGATCGTAGACGCGGGCCTCGTTCCCGCGAACGTCAACGGCGGGGGCCAGATCGTCGCGGCGGGCACGAGCGCGGCGCTCGCCGCCTTCGCCGAGAACCCGCCGTCGAAAACCCGGGTCATTCCCCTCGCCGTCGCAGGGGCGTTCCACACCGAGCATATGGCGCCGGCAATCTCCGACGTCGCCGCAGCCGCCGAAGCCCTCACCCCCGGCAACCCGCGCCTGCCGCTCATCTCCAACGCCGACGGCCAGGTCACGGACTCCGGTGAGGCGATGCTCGCCTCCCTCGTCTCCCAGATCACCTCGCCCGTGCGCTGGGACCTGTGCCAGGAAACCCTCGCGTCCCGCGGCGTGGAGGCGATCATCGAACTCGCTCCCGGTGGCGTGCTCACCGGCCTCGCCCGCCGCACCCTGCGGGGTGTTCCCGCGGTGGCGATCAAGGGCCCCGCCGATCTCGATGCCGCCCTCGCCCTGCTCAGCGACCACCAATCCACCGGCGAGTCCACTAAGGAGACCGAATGACCGCCCTCGCTTCCCCCACCACCTCCGCGGGTTCGACGATCGCCGCGATCGGTGCCTTCCGCGGCGAGAACCTCGTGACGAACGACGACATCGCCGGCCCGATCAACTCCTCCGACGAGTGGATCTCCCAGCGCACCGGGATCAAGACTCGCGCCCGGGCGAATGCGAGCACCAGCGTGCTCGACATGGCCGTGGCCGCCGCGCAGGACGCTCTCAGCAAGGCGGGGCTCGCGGGAAGCGATATCGACGTCGTCCTCGTCTCCACGGTCACCCACTTCCACCAGACGCCCGCGCTCGCGCCGCTCGTCGCCGACCTCATCGGAGCCCGCCCCGCGCCTGCCTTCGACATCTCCGCGGCCTGCGCGGGGTACTGCTACGGGATCGGCCAGGCCGACTCCCTCGTGCGCTCGGGCATGGCCAGGCACGTGCTCGTCATCGGGGTGGAGAAGATGAGCGATTTCATCGACCCCACCGACCGTTCGATCTCGTTCTTGCTTGGCGACGGCGCGGGGGCGGCGGTCGTTTCCGCCTCCGACACCGTGGGGATCGCTCGGACGGTGTGGGGCTCCGATGGCAGCCAGTCCGGGGCGATCTACCAGACCCGCTCGTGGTTGGAGTACCGCCAGGAGGAACTCGGGGAATCGCAGGAGGTCACCGCCGAACTCGCCGATGAGGTCTCCGCGATGGCTTCCCCCACGCTGCGCCAGCAAGGACCCTCAGTGTTCAAATGGGTGATCTCCACGATCCCGACCATCGCCCGTGAGGCAGTCGCGGCGGCGGGGTTAACGATCGATGACGTTGATGTCTTCATCCCCCACCAGGCGAACATGCGGATCACCGACCAGTTGGTGAAATTGTTACGACTTCCCGAATCCACTGTCGTTGCGCGCGATATCGCCGATACCGGGAACACCTCCGCCGCCTCCATCCCCCTCGCGACCGAACGGTTGCAGCGGGACGGGCAAGTTAACAGCGGGGACGTTGCGTTGCAGATCGGTTTCGGAGCCGGACTCGTCTACGCTTCTCAGGTAGTGATCTTGCCCTAGGGCAAGGCTGCTTCGCTCAACTCC
>DATGUB010000122.1:0-7508 GCA_035301585.1 Beutenbergiaceae bacterium
TTCGCGGACTTCTTACACGCGTCTAGTGACTAAGTGATCACCCCCGGTATTTTTGAAGGACCTTCGTGACTGAATCTCAGGACCAGGCCTCTGCAGCTGCCCTCACGGCGATGAAACTCCCCCAACTCCAAGCGATCGCGAGTCAGTTGGGGCTGAAAGGCACCTCCCGCCTGCGTAAGGGGGAGTTGATCGAAGCGATCAAGGCCCACGGTGACGCCCCGGGGCAGACCGCGCAAGGGGAGGGCAGGAGCGCCGCGAAGAGCGCGCCGAAACAGCGCAGCGCCGGCAAGGCGTCTGCGTCCGCACCGACCGAAAGCGCCCCCGCAGACGAGGGCGGCTCTGGTAAAGGCCAGGAGCGGCGCCAGGACCGCGGCGGCGCCCGCAAACCCCAACGGAGTAACGACCAGCGGGGTAAGGATCAGCGCGGAAGTGAGCAGCGGGGCGATCAGCGCGGGGGCTCTCGCCAGGATGCCCAGCGTCAGGGGGCCCAACGTCAAGAGGCCCAGGGCGCCGAGGCGAAAGGCGGGACACTCGATGTGTTCGCCGAGTTCGAGGCGGAGCCAAAGACGGGTGATAGCGCCCGTGTTGCCAGGCTGGATGACATTCAACTTCCCCACGCCGAGGAAGAAGACGCCCAGGACAACAACGCGCGCCGACGCCGAGGCCGCGATCGCCGCGACCGCAAGCGTCGCCCCAACCAACGCGAGAGCCAGGCGTATGAGGAAGTGGACGTCGCCGACGGCGACGTCCTCATCCCCATCGCGGGCGTGTTGGACGTCTTGGATAACTACGCCTTCGTGCGGACCACGGGCTATCTCCCCGGCTCCTCGGACGTCTACGTCAACCTCGGAATGGTTCGCCGGTACGGGCTTCGCCGCGGGGATGCGGTGACCGGCGCGGTGAAGCAGCCCCGGGAGGGGGAGACGAGCAGTCGGCAGAAGTTCAACGCGCTCGTCGCTCCGGAGCGAGTGAACAACTCGCCGGCAGCGGAGTCCGATCAGCGACCGGAGTTCGATGCGCTCCCCGCGATGTACCCACAAGCGTTCCTCGGGCTGGGATCGGAGAGCACCACCCAGAAGGTCGTTGACGTCCTCGCCCCGCTGGCGCTGGGCCAGCGGGTACTGGTATCGACCGACCCGGGGATCAAGCGCCTGAAGTTCCTCACCGAGGTGGCTCAGGGGATCGCCGTTACCCACCCGGACGTCCACCTCATGATGGTGCTCATCGACGAGCGGCCCGAAGACGCCACGCACATGCAGCGCAACATCCATGGGGAGGTCATCGCCTCCTCCTTCGACCGTTCCGGTAACGATCACACCACGGTGGCCACCCTCGCGATCGAGCGCGCGAAGCGGCTCGTGGAACTCGGCCAGGACGTCGTGGTCGTCTTCGACTCCCTCACCGCCCTCGCCCGGGCCTACCACACCTCCACGAACCCCTCCTCGCGGGTGCTCGAGCACGGGCTCGACGCCTCCACCGTGCATTCGGTCAAGCAGGTCTTCGGCGCGGGTCGCAATATCGAGAACGGGGGCTCGCTCACGCTCATCGCCACCGGCGTTCGGGGAACCGACGCGGGGGATTTCGTGCTCGCGGAGCTCGAGACGACAGCCAACGCCCACGTCACCCTCGAACAAGGGGACCTGGAAGCGCGGGTGGACCCGCTGCGCACGTACACCCGGAACCTCGACGCGATTTTCGACGTCGACGAGCTCGCCCCCCGGATCGTGCTCCGCAGGCTCCTGGAAGAGCGCGGCTCCCAGGATGGTGCCGCGTGGCTCGAGGAACAGCTCGGCGGCAAGTCCGCGTCCCAGTTCCTCTCCGATTCCGTCAAGGTGACCCCGCGGGAGAAAGCTGAGATTCGGCGGTCCTTCGCGTGAGCAGCAACGAGTTCCAAGGCGCCCAACCGCTTCTTGACGAATACGTCGAGATCGAGCAGCAGCTCGCCGACCCGAGTGTGCACGCCGACCAGGCCAAGGCCCGCACCCTCGGGCGCCGCTACGCCGAGCTCGGCGGGATCGTGCGCGCCTACCAGGAGTGGCAGAGCGCCGCGGCGGACGCGGCCGACGCCGCCGAACTCGCGGCCGAAGACCCGGATTTCGCCGAGGAACTCCCGCAGATGCAACAGCGGGCCGAGGAAGCAGCGACCCACCTGCGCACGATGCTTATTCCCCGCGACCCCGACGACGGCCGCGATGTCATCCTCGAGGTCAAAGCAGGCGAAGGAGGGGAGGAGTCGGCGCTGTTCGCCGGCGACCTCGCCCGGATGTACCTGCGCTTCGCCGAACGGAAGGGCTGGGGCACCCAGATCCTCGACGCGACCGAATCGGACCTGGGCGGATACAAAGACATCTCGATCGCCGTCAAATCAAAATCGATCGACGACCCGGCCGAGGGCGTGTGGGCGCAGCTGAAGTACGAGGGCGGGGTGCACCGGGTCCAGCGGGTGCCCGTGACCGAATCCCAAGGGCGGATCCACACCTCCGCGGCGGGCGTGCTGGTGCTTCCCGAGGTCGAAGACGTCGGCGAGGTGGAGATCGACCAGAACGAGCTGCGCGTCGACGTCTACCGGTCCTCCGGGCCGGGCGGTCAGCACGTGAACACCACCGACTCCGCGGTGCGGATCACCCACCTGCCCACGGGCATCGTCGTCGCGATGCAGAACGAGAAATCCCAGATCCAGAACCGGGAAGCAGCGATGCGGGTTCTGCGTGCGCGCCTGCGCGCGGCGAAGCAGGAGGAGCTCGAGGCGCAGCAGTCGGAGGCGCGGCGCTCCCAAGTGCGTACCGTCGACCGCTCCGAGCGGATCCGCACCTACAACTTCCCCGAGAACCGGATCACCGACCACCGCACCGGCTACAAGTCCTACAACCTCGACCATGTACTCGACGGCGACCTCGACCCGGTGGTGCGGTCCGCGATCGAACTGGACGAAGCGGAACGCCTTGCCCACGCCGGCGAGCAGTAACACCCGACCGGCGATGCGGCAGGTGCTCAGCGCCGCGGCCGCCCACCTGGGACACGCAGGGGTGCCGGCCGCCCGCGTCGATGCCGAACTCCTCGCCGCCCACGTGTGCGGCATCGGGCGCTCCGAACTGCTCATCACCCGGGAGTTCCCCGGCGCCCTGCTGGGCCGGTACTGGGAACTCGTCGAACGCCGCGCCGCCCGCGAACCCCTCCAACACCTGACGGGGGAGACCGGCTTTCGATACCTCACCCTCGAGGTGCGAGCCGGCGTGTTCGTGCCCCGACCCGAAACGGAAATGGTTGCCGAGGCAGCGATCCTCGCCGCCAAAGGAACCACCCGGGCCGCCGCCGCGGGGGGCGCAGCCGGGCCGGTTCGGATCGTCGACCTGTGCACGGGGGCGGGCGGCATCGCCCTCGCCTGTGCCCAGGAAGTACCCGGGGCCCAGGTATGGGCGGTGGACCTCTCGCCCGAGGCGGTTGCGCTCACCTGGGCGAACGCGGAGCGGAACGGCCTCACCGTCTCGGTGGTGGAGGGTGATGTGCAAGGCGCCGGTCTCCTCGCGGAGCTTCACGGCACAGTCGACGTCGTCGTCTCCAACCCGCCCTACATCCCTTTCGAGTGCGAACCCCTCGAGGCCGAAGTACGCGACTACGATCCGCCCGCCGCCCTGTACGGCGGCGGCGTGGACGGCCTTGCGGTACCGATCGCCGTCATCCATCGCGCACGGGCGCTGCTCCGCCCCGGCGGCACGCTCATCATCGAGCACGGGGACGGCCAGGGCCGGGCGATGCGCGAGCACGTCGAGCGTCAAGGGGGATTCCAGGAGATCCACACCCAACAAGACCTCACGAATCGGGACCGCATGGTCGTCGCGGCGCGTGATCAAGTGGCACACTAGGTTGCTGTGACTGACCTACGAGACTGCACAGATCCCGACGCCTGGCAACCCCAGCTGGATGCGGCGGCGGACGCACTGAGTAACGGTGAGCTCGTAGTGCTGCCCACTGATACCGTCTACGGTGTCGGCGCCGATGCCTTCACCCCCGCGGCGGTCGCGGCCCTGCTCGCGGCGAAAGGGCGCGGTCGGCACAAGCCCCCCCCGGTCCTCATCGGTGAGGTGATGACGATGGACGCGCTCGCGACGAACGTCTCCGCCGATGCCCGGGCCCTCGCGCAGGAGTTCTGGCCCGGCCCCCTCACCCTCATCCTCACCGCGCAACCGAGCCTCATGTGGGATCTGGGGGAGACCCGCGGCACGGTCGCGTTGCGCGTGCCCGACCATTCCTGCGCGTTGGCGCTCCTGAAGCAGACCGGGCCGCTCGCAGTCTCTTCGGCGAACCGTTCGGGGCAGGCCCCCGCGCTCGAGTGCGCCGGGGCCGCCGAGCAACTGGGGGACTCGATCCGTGTGTATCTCGATGCGGGTTCCACCCCGGGCCAGGTCCCCTCAACCATCGTCGACTGCACGGGCGAGATTCCGACGATCCTGCGCGCCGGAGCCATCGGGATCGATGACCTGCGCGCGATCGTGCCGAAGATCGCTTCGGCGCGCGAGGAACAGGGCAATGACGGCGAGGCTAACGCTGAGTGAAGCTCTACCTGTTGTTGATGGCGATCGCCGCCGCGGCGACCTACCTCGCCACCCCGGCGGTGCGGGCGCTCGCCTGCCGCCTGGGGGCCGTCACCCCCGTGCGTGAGCGCGACGTGCACGTGCTGCCCACTCCGCGCATGGGCGGGGTGGCGATGTTCGTCGGGATGGCCGTCGCGATGGTCGTCGCCTCCCAGATGCCCTTCCTCGACAAGGTGTTCAACGACTTCACCCCCTGGGCGATCCTCGCATCCGCTGCCCTCGTCTGCCTGCTCGGGGTCTTCGACGACCTGTGGGACCTCGACTGGTTCACCAAGCTGCTCGGCCAGATGCTCGCGGCCGGGCTGATGGCCTGGCAGGGGGTGCAACTGGTCACCTTCCCCATCTTCGGGCTGACCATCGGCTCCTCCCGGCTATCGCTCGTCATCACCGTGCTCGTCGTCGTCACCGTCATCAACGCCGTCAACTGGGTGGACGGACTCGACGGGCTCGCTGCGGGCCTCCTCGCGATCGGCGGCAGCGCCTTCTTCATCTACACCTACATGCTCACCCGGCTCGGCAACCCCACGGACTACTCCAACCTCGCCACGGTGATCATCGCCCTCGTCGTCGGCGTGTGCATCGGCTTCCTGCCCCACAACTTCCACCCGGCGCGGATCTTCATGGGCGACTCCGGGGCGATGCTGCTCGGATTGACGATGTCGGCGGCCGCGATCGTCGTCACCGGGCAGATCAACCCCGCGGTGATCCAGAGCCGCCAAGCATTCCCCGCGTTCCTGCCGCTACTCCTGCCCGTCGCCGTCCTCATCCTCCCGCTCGTCGATATGGTGGCGACGACGCTGCGCCGGCTCGCGAAAGGAAAGTCGCCCTTCCACGCCGACCGGACCCACATCCACCACCGGCTCCTGGACTTCGGGCACAGCCACCGCAGCGTCGTCCTCATCATGTACTGTTGGGCCGTCGTCATCGGATTCGCCGCCTCGGCGCTCGCGCTCTTTCCGCTCACCCACGTGGTTCCGATCGCGCTCGTCGGTATCGTTCTTGCCATCATCGTCACGGTGCGACTGCCCCGCGCCGCGAAAGGGAAGTCATGACAGGTTCCTACATCCGCACCCCCGAACTCCTCGCCCTCATCCGGAAGGTGTTCAAGGCGCTCCTCGTGGTGACGGTCGTCGTCGGCGGACTCGGGATCGCGATCGGCACCATCGCGTTCGGTCTGCCCGGGCTCTGGGCGGCGCTCATCGCCACCGTGCTCGGGCTCTTCTTCACCGCGACGACGGTGGCGGGCCTCTATTACGCGGCGGGGCGCGGCCAGGAGCTCCTCATGGTCGTGCTCCTCGGGGGCTGGCTCGTGAAGATGATCATCCTCGGCGGGGTGATCTTCTGGTTGAAGAACCAGACTTTCTACCACAAGGGTACCTTCGCCGCGACGATCCTCACCCTCGTTATCGGCGCCCTCATCGTCGAGATGGTGATCGTCGCCACAGCGCGGATTCCCTACGTGAGCGTGAACTCAGTCACAGCGGGAGAGGGGGCGGGAACGCCCGCGTCCCCTGATACTTCCGAACAGCCGCAGCAACGTGCGGAAAACCGCGAGGAGTCAACGACCGAGGGTGAAGATGCGGGCGAGGAGGGGTAGAAGCAGCTTGCCCCGGTTTCGGTCCGATCAGGTAACCTGACAACGTACTTTTGCCCACTTAGCACCTGGTTCGCACGACGACTGCGTTTCGCTGAAGTAGAACCGCTGCACTAGACCGCTGGAGAGCATTCTGTCCACCGCTGTGAACGCCCTGCCGGTCCTCGCTGAAGGTCCCGATATGCCTGGGGTAGGGGATTTCTTCCCGCCCATCGCCTTCGGCGAGGGAACGATCTTCGCGTTCGACAAGATCATGTTCATCCGCCTCGTCGTCGCAGGACTTCTTATCCTGCTCCTGTGGCTCGGAACGCGCAAGGCAACCCTCGTCCCCTCTCGCGGGCAATCCGCGATCGAGTTCGTCCTCGACTTCGTTCGGGTGCAGATCGTCGAACAGATCCTCGGTAAAGAACGTGGGCGTCCCTACGTGCCGTTCCTCACCGCGATGTTCTTCACGATCTTCGCCATGAACATCGCCGGGATCATTCCGGGCCTCGGGCTCGCCGGCACCTCCCGGATGGGACTGCCGCTGCTCATGGCCGTCATCGTGCTGCTCGTCTACCTCGTCGCAGGTGTGCGGAAGCAGGGGATGGGCAAGTACCTCAAGTCCCAGCTCTTCCCCCCGGGGATCCCGCCTGTGGCGTACGTGCTCATCACGCCGATCGAGATCCTGCAGGTCTTCATCCTGCGCCCGGCCACCCTGGCCGTCCGGTTGCTCGCCAACATGATGGCCGGGCACATCATGCTCGCCGTCGCGCTCGTGGGTACCCACTTCTTGCTCATCCAGTCGGTAGGGATGCTCAAGGGGGCGGGGGCGCTCGCCTTTGTCGCGGCGATCGCCGTGACGTTGTTCGAAGTCTTCGTAGCCGCGCTGCAGACGTACATCTTCGTTCTGCTGTCGGCTATTTACATCAACTTTGCTCTGGAGGAGGCCCACTAAGGGCTCGACCGGGGTTAAGACGTTCCACACTCACCAACACAACGCTCCGATCGGGGCGAATTACGGAAGGAAACCCATGGAAGGTAACATCGCAACAATTGGTTACGGTCTGGCTGCGATGGGCCCTGGTATCGGTCTCGGTATCATGGTCGGGCAAACCCAGGTCGCGACCGCGCGTCAGCCTGAAGTTGCAGGCCGCCTGTTCACCAACATGATGATCGGTGCCGCCCTTATCGAGGTGCTCGGTCTGCTCGGTCTCGTTGCCGGCTTCCTGTTCTGATCGATCACGCTGGTAAATAAGGAGTAACCGATGAACGATTCCGCGATCTATGCGGGAGAACCGGAAGGGATCGGCGTGCTGATCCCGAGCGTGCCGGACTTGTTC
>DATGUB010000123.1:0-8649 GCA_035301585.1 Beutenbergiaceae bacterium
GGCGCTCGTCGTGCTCTCGGCCCCGAACTATCCCATCGGCACGATCGACGACGTCGAAACGATCGCCCCGGCGATGGCCGAGCGCGGCATCCCCGTGCACGTGGATGCGTGCGTGGGCGGGTTCGTGCTGCCGTTCTATCCCGAGGCGCCCCCGGCGTGGGACTTCCGCGTGCCCGGGGTGCGTTCCATCTCCTTGGACGCCCACAAATACGGTTATGCCCCCAAGGGGGCCTCCGTCGTCCTCTACCGCGGCCGGGAGAACCACCAGGCGCAGTACTTCGCCTGCGTCGAGTGGCCCGGATACCCCGTGGTCAACCCGACGATGCTCGGCAGCCGCTCCGCAACCGCCCTCGCCGCGGCGTGGGCGGTCATCCACCGGCTCGGTATCGAGGGGTACCGGGGGGCGGTGGAGCGGATCGCAGCCGCGACCGACCGGCTCACGCGCACCCTGGAGGGCCTGCCGGGCCTGCGGATCGTGGGGGAGCCCTTCGGGCCGTTGATCGCGGTGACGAGCGAGCCGGGCCCGGATGCGATCGACCCCTTCAATTTCATCGACGCGCTCAAGGACCGCGGTTTCCTCGCCCAGGCCCAACCCGCCTTCCGCAACATCCCGCGCTCGGCGCACCTGACCGTCACGCCGGTGACGGCCGACGTCATCGATGACCTCACCGCAGCGATCGTCGCGGCGGCGGGGGCGGCCCGGGGAGAACCTGCGCCGCAGGCGAACCTCGCCCTCGTCGAGCAGATCGCAGCGGAGGGGTTGCCCGAGGACCTCGCCGAGGTGATGGCCACCCTGGAAGCCCTCCCGCCCGAGGTCGCACCGGGCGCGTTGGTGCAGGTCCTCGCCGGACTCATCGACCCCGAGGGTTCCCTGCCCTAATGTGGGTGCGATCACGAGAAAAGAGCTGCGCGTCGCCGCGGGGGAGGGCGGGGAGGCGGTAAAGTGAGTTCTCGGCAGCGAACCTTTAAGCCCGTCCCGTGAGGCGGGGAAGGAGGCGCCGGATGAATTCCGGAACCGAACTGCTCGCGAAAAGTGATATTTCGCGGGCCCTCACGCGCATATCCCACGAGATCCTCGAACGGAACAAGGGCGCGGAGAACATCGTCCTGTTGGGCATCCCCACCCGTGGAGTCTTCCTAGCCGAGCGGATAGGGGCCCGGATCCTCGCCGCGGAGGACACCGGCCGAGACCCCGATTCCCTCGTCGGCACGATCGACATCACGTTGCACCGGGACGACCTGCGCCAGAATCCCACCCGGGCGCTCACCCCCACTCGGATCCCGCCCCAAGGCATCGACGGCGCGGTGATCGTGCTCATCGACGACGTCCTGTTCTCCGGGCGCACCATCCGGGCCGCGCTCGATGCGATCTCCGACATCGGCCGCCCCCAGGCGGTCCAGCTCGCGGTGCTCATCGACCGGGGCCACCGGGAGTTGCCCATCCGCGCGGACTACATCGGCAAGAACCTGCCCACCGCCCGCACCGAGCGCGTCACCGTGAAACTCGAGGAGTTCGACGGTGCGGATTCGGTGGTGCTCTCATGAAACACCTCCTCTCGGCGAAAGACCTCTCCCGGGACGCGGCCATCGGCGTGCTCGACACCGCGGCGACGATGGCCCAGACCCAGGGACGGGAGATCAAGAAGCTCCCCGCGCTCCGCGGAAAGACGGTCGTCAACCTGTTCTTCGAGGACTCCACCCGCACCCGGATCTCCTTCGAAGCGGCGGCCAAGCGGCTGTCGGCGGACGTCATCAACTTCGCCGTCAAGGGATCCTCGGTCTCCAAGGGCGAATCCCTGAAAGATACCGCCCAGACCTTGCAAGCGATGGGCGCCGACGCCGTCGTCATCCGCCACAGCGCCTCCGGGGCGCCCGAACGCCTCGCCACCTCGGGGTGGATCGACGCGGGGGTCGTCAACGCCGGGGACGGCACCCACCAACACCCGACCCAGGCGTTGCTCGACGCGTTCACCATTCGCCGCCACCTCATCGGCGGCGGGGACGACGCCGCAGCACGCGGCAACGACCTCGACGGCGTCAACGTCACGATCGTCGGTGACGTGCTGCACTCCCGGGTCGCCCGCTCGAACGTCGACCTGCTGCACACCCTCGGCGCGAACGTCACCCTCGTCGCTCCGCCCACGCTCCTGCCCGCCCGGGTCGCGAACTGGCCCGCGAAGGTCTCCTACAACCTCGATGAGGCGGTGGATGCCCGCCCGGACGCGATCATGATGCTCCGGGTGCAGGCCGAGCGGATGAGCGACCGCGGGTTCTTCCCCTCCGCGATGGAATACGCTCGATATTACGGGCTCGACAACGCCCGCGCCCAACGCCTGGGCGAACGGGCGATCATCATGCACCCCGGCCCGATGAACCGGGGATTGGAAATCTCCGCGCACGCCGCGGATTCCCCGCGCGCGGTCATCACCGAACAGGTGACCAACGGAGTCGCCGTGCGGATGGCTGTGCTGTACCTGTTGCTCGCCGGCGCACCGGCGGAAAGGACCCTCCTGTGACCTCTTACCTCATCCGCGAGTGCCGCCCACTCGGCGGGGAACCGGTGGACATCCGCATCGACGGCGGAGCGATCACCGCGATCGGGACCGATCTCCCTGCCGGGGGCGCCGAGGTCATCGACGCCGCCGGGCTCGTCGCGCTGCCCGGCCTCGTCGACCTGCACACCCACCTGCGCGAACCCGGCCGGGAGGACGCGGAGACCATCGCGAGCGGAACCCGGGCCGCGGCCGCGGGCGGGTTCACGTGCGTGCACGCGATGGCGAACACCCAGCCCGTCGCGGACACCGCCGGCGTGGTGGAGCAGGTCTGGCGCCGCGGGGCCGATGCGGGCTGGTGTGAGGTGCGCCCGGTCGGTGCCGTCACCGTCGGGCTCGGCGGGGAAAGACTCGCCGAGATCGGGGCGATGGCGAAATCCGACGCGGCGGTACGGGTGTTCTCCGACGACGGCATCTGCGTCTCCGACCCGGTGCTCATGCGCCGGGCGCTCGAGTACGTCAAGGCGTTCGACGGCGTCATCGCCCAGCACGCGCAGGAACCGCGCCTCACCGAAGGCTCGGTCATGCATGAGGGGGACGTCTCGGCGGAACTGGGCCTGCAGGGCTGGCCCGCCGTCGCCGAGGAGGCGATCATCGCCCGCGACGTGCTCCTCGCCGAACACGTCGACTCCCGCGTGCACATCTGCCACCTGTCCACCGCCGGATCGGTGGACATCGTCCGGTGGGCGAAGGCCCGCGGCATCAACGTCACCGCCGAGGTGTGCCCCCACCACCTCATCCTCACCGATGAGGACGTGCGCGGCTACAACGCCCAGTTCAAGGTCAACCCGCCCCTGCGCACCCAGGCCGACGTCGAAGCGGTGCGCGCCGGACTCGCCGACGGCACGATCGACATCGTCGCCACCGACCACGCCCCGCACTCCGCGGAAACCAAGGACTGCGAGTTCTCCGCCGCCGCGTTCGGGATGACCGGGCTCGAAACGGCCCTCTCGATCGTCGTCGAGACGATGATCAACAACGATGCGCACGATTTCACGTGGGAGGACCTCGCCCGGACGATGTCCCACACTCCCGCCCGGATCGGCCGCGTCGCCGGGCAGGGCCGGCCCCTCGCCGCCGGGGAACCCGCGCACCTCACCCTCATCGACCCGGCCGCCCGGTGGCGGGTGGAACCAGCGGGCCTCGCCACGATGAGCGAGAACACCCCGTTCTTCGACCGGGACCTGCCCGCGAAGGTCGTCGCGACCTTCTACGGCGGCCGGCCCACGGTCCTTGAGGGCAACCTCCTCGATACCCCGAAGGCGGAATGATGCCGTACCTCTTCGCAGTCCTGTTCCTCCTCGCACTCACCGCGCTCATCCTCGTACTCATGCGCCGCGGCTGGCGTAACCGCGAGCGCAGGATCATCATCACCGAGCTGCCCGAACTTCCCCCGGGGGCCGTGCCGGCAACCCATGGCACTCACGGCGTCTACGTCTCCACCACCCTCGCGGGGCTTCCGCTCGAGCGGGTCGTCACCCGCGGGCTCGGCGTGAAATCCGCCGTCGAGGTGGACGTGCGCGAGGACGGGATCGTGCTCGAGCGCCAGGGTGCGCCCAGCCTATTCATTCCCCGCGCCAGCCTGGAGACCGTGGGCACGACGAGCGGGATGATCGGCAAATTCGCCGCAGCCGACAGCATCGTCGTCTTCACCTGGTCCGCCGGTGGCACCCGGGTGGACACCGGCGTGCACATCCGCAACGACGCCGACCGCGCGGCGCTGTTCGACGCCGCTTCCCGCCTCACCCAATCCGCCCCCAACGAATCGAGGGATTCATGACCCACGCGCTGCTCGTACTGGAAGACGGCACCGTATTCGCCGGAGAGCCGCTCGGCGCCGCCGGCCAGACCGTGGGGGAACTCATCGTCACGACGGCGATGACCGGCTACCAGGAACTCCTCACCTCCGGCGCGTACCAAGGCGCGGTCGTGCTGTTCACCACCCCCCACGTGGGCAATGTCGGAATGAACTCAGGCGACGGTCCCGGCCAGCTGCGCGCCGGGGGCGTCGTGCTCCGCGAACAGCCCCGCCTCCACTCCAACTGGCGGGCCCAGCGTTCCTTCGAGCACGACCTGCTCGAGGCCGGCACGGTCGGGATCACCGGCGTGGACACGCGGGCGCTCGCCCGGCGGGCGAGGAGTGGGATGCGGGTAGGAGTCTTCACCGGCGAGGTCGGTCCCGTCAGCGAGCTCGTGCAATCGGTCCGCGCCACCCCCGACGGCGCGGACACGCTCATCTCCCGCGCGTCGACGAGCGAGCCGTACCGCGTGGGCGAGGGGGAACCCGCCGTGGCGATCATCGATCTCGGGCTCGGCCGCGAACTCGCCGAAACGGTGCGCCGTAGCGGCGCCCCAGCGCTCGTGCTCCCTGCCTCGGCCACCTACGCGGACGTCGCGGCCTCCGGGGCCGCCCGGGTGTTGCTCTCCGGAGGTCCCGGAAATCCCGCTGATGCCACGACTGCCCTCGGCCTCGCCCGGGAGATCGTGAGCGCGCGGATGCCGGTGCTGGGATTCGGCCTCGGTCACCAGATCCTCGCCCGCGCCCTCGGATTCGCCACCGAGCCGCTCCTGCGAGCCCACCACGGTGCCAACCACCCGGTGCAGGCCCGCGAGAGCGGCCACGTCGACATCACCTCCCACACCCACTCCTACACCGTGGATTTCGCGGGCAGCCCCGACGTCGAGATCACCCACGTCAGCCTCAACGACGGCTCGGCCGAGGGCTTCGTAGCGCGGGGGAAACCCGTCGCTGGACTCCAATTCCACCCCGAACTGGGCGCGGGACCCTCCGATGCCCACCACTTGCTCGACTCGTTCCTCAAGGATGCCTGATGCCACGTCGTACCGATCTCACCAGTGTTCTCGTCATCGGCTCCGGCCCCATCGTCATCGGCCAGGCCGCGGAGTTCGACTACTCGGGCACCCAAGCCTGCCGCGTGCTGAAGGAGGAGGGCCTGCGGGTCATCCTCGTCAACTCCAACCCGGCCACGATCATGACCGACCCGGAGTTCGCCGACGCCACCTACGTCGAACCCATCACCCCGGAGGTGGTGGAATCGATCATCGCCAAGGAACGCCCCGACGCGATCCTCGCCACGCTCGGCGGGCAGACGGCGCTCAACACCGCCATCGCCCTCCATGATGCGGGCGTGCTGGCGAAATACGACGTCGAACTCATCGGCGTCCGGGTGGAGGCGATCCACGCCGGTGAAGACCGCCATGCCTTCAAAGGGGTCGTGGAACGTTGCGGCGCGGAGGTCGCCCGCTCCCGGATCGCCCACTCGATGGACGACTGCCTCGCCGCGGCCGAGGACCTCGGCTACCCACTCGTCGTGCGCCCCTCGTTCACGATGGGCGGACTCGGCTCGGGCATCGCCTTCGATGAGGCGCAACTGCGCTCCATCGCCGGGGCCGGGCTGCACTACTCACCGACCACCGAGGTGCTCCTGGAGGAGTCCATCCTCGGCTGGAAGGAGTACGAACTGGAACTCGTGCGTGACAATGCCGACACCGTCGTGGTCGTGTGCTCGATCGAGAACGTCGACCCCGTCGGGGTGCACACCGGCGACGCCGTCACCGTCGCGCCCGCGCAGACCCTCACCGACCGGGAGTATCAGAACCTGCGGGACATCGGCATCGCGGTGATCCGGGAGGTCGGGGTGGACACCGGCGGCTGCAACATCCAGTTCGCCGTCAATCCCGAGAACGGGCGAGTCGTCGTCATCGAGATGAACCCCCGCGTCTCCCGTTCCTCGGCGCTCGCCTCCAAAGCCACCGGTTACCCGATCGCGAAGATCGCGGCTCGCCTGGCCCTGGGCTACACCCTCGCGGAAATCACCAACGACATCACGGGCACCACGCCCGCCTCGTTCGAGCCTGCGCTGGACTACGTCGCGGTCAAGGTGCCCCGGTTCACGTTCGAGAAGTTCCCGGCAGCCGATCCCACTCTCACGACGACGATGAAGAGCGTGGGGGAGGCGATGGCCCTCGGGCGCAACTACACCGAAGCCCTGCAAAAGGCGCTCCGGTCCCTCGACACCGCCGACTCCTCCTTCCACTGGCGCGGGGAGGCGCCCGCCGCCGGCGTCGTCGAACAACTCCTCGAGGCCGCCCGGGTGCCCACCGACCACCGCCTGGTGGATCTGCAGCAGGCGATCCGGGGCGGTGCTACCCGAGAGCAGATCTTCGAGGCGACGAGGATCGACCCGTTCTTCGTCGACCAGATGTTCCTCCTGCAACAGATCGCCGACGAGATCGGCGCGGCCCGGGCCCTGGATGAGCAGACCCTGCGCCGGGCGAAACGGCACGGGTTCTCCGACCGGCAGATCGCGGAGATTCGTGGTATCGCCGAGGACACGGTGCGCGAGGTCCGCTACGCCTACGGGCTGCGACCGGTATACAAGACGGTAGACACCTGCGCGGGCGAGTTCCCCGCCCAGGAGCCCTACTTCTACTCCTCCTACGACGCCGAGACCGAAGTCCCACCCCGGGAGCAACCCGCCGTCATCATCCTCGGCTCGGGGCCGAACCGGATCGGGCAGGGGATCGAATTCGACTACTCCTGCGTGCACGCGACGATGGCGCTGGGGGAGAAGTTCGAAACCGTGCTCATCAACTGCAACCCGGAAACGGTTTCCACCGACTACGACATCTCCGACCGGCTGTACTTCGAACCGCTGACGTTCGAAGACGTGCTCGAGGTGTACTACGCCGAACTCGCCGCCGGGCCGGTTGCCGGAGTCATCGTGCAACTCGGGGGCCAGACCCCGCTGTCACTCGCGGCGCGGCTGCAAGAGGCGGGGGTCCCCGTCCTCGGCACCCCGCCCGAGGCGATCGACTCAGCGGAGGATCGGGGCCAGTTCGGCCAGGTCCTGCTGGAAGCAGGCCTCAACGCCCCCGCCTTCGGCACCGCGATCTCGCTGCAGCAGGCGCGGGAGATCGCCGACCAGATCGGCTTCCCGGTGCTCGTGCGCCCCTCCTACGTCATCGGGGGGCGGGGGATGGAGATCGTGTACGACGACGACCACCTCATCGACTACATCTCCCGGGCGACGGGAGTCGCCGCCGAACATGCGATCCTGCCCGCCCCCGTCCTCGTCGACCGGTTCCTCGACCAAGCTATCGAGATCGATGTCGATGCGATCTATGACGGCGAAGAACTCTTCCTCGGCGGCGTGATGGAACACATCGAGGAAGCAGGGATCCACTCCGGGGACTCCTCCTGCGTGCTCCCGCCGATCACGTTGTCGAACTCGATGATCCGGCATATCCGGGAATCCACCCACGCGATCGCTCACCGAGTGGGCGTACGGGGGCTGTTGAACATCCAGTTCGCGCTCGCCTCCGACACCTTGTACGTGCTCGAAGCGAACCCGCGGGCCTCCCGGACCGTTCCGTTCGTGTCCAAAGCCACCGGTGTGCCGCTCGCGAAGGCGGCCGCGCGGGTGATGGCGGGGGAGACGATCGCCGAACTGCGTTCGGCCGGCATGCTTCCGGGCCACGACGCGGTGCTGCCCGATCCGGCAGCACCGATCGCCGTGAAGGAATCGGTGCTCCCGTTCAAGCGCTTCCGCACCGCCTCGGGGCAGGTCGTCGATTCCGTGCTCGGCCCGGAGATGCGCTCCACGGGGGAAGTGATGGGGTACGACGCCGACTTCCCCCTCGCATTCGCGAAATCCCAAGCCGCCGCCTTCGGCGGGCTGCCCACGCGCGGGACCGCGTTCGTCTCCGTCGCCGACCGGGATAAGCGCGCGATCGGGCTGCCCACCGCGAAACTCGTCGAGATGGGCTTCACGATCCTCGCCACCGAGGGCACCGCGAGCGTGCTGCAACGCCACGGAATCGCCGCGACGGTCGTTCGCAAAGCCTCCGACGGGCCCGGCCCGGGCGGCGAGGGGACGATCATCGACCTCATCAACGAGGGGGGAGTGGACCTCGTCATCAACACCCCCGGCTCCAAGGGCACCCGCGCCGACGGTTACGACATCCGCACCGCGACGACAGCCGCGGATAAGGCGATCACCACGACTGTCCAACAATTCACCGCCGCGGTGCAGGCGATCGAGGTGATCCGTCGGGGGGCCTTCGAGGTCACTTC
>DATGUB010000124.1:0-15656 GCA_035301585.1 Beutenbergiaceae bacterium
GCGACCTCGACGCTCGCGGCGAGTTGTAGCGCCGCCGGGCTCGTGGCGCCGGCGACGCGGGGTTCGCCGCGGGTGAGGGTGCCGGTCTTGTCGACCATGAGGGTGGTTGCCTTGGCGAGGTTCTCGATGCCCTCCCCGCTCGTGACGAGCACCCCGCGCCGGGCGAGGTTCCCCACGCCCGCGACGATCGCGACGGGCACGGAGATGACCAGCGCGCCGGGGCAGGCGATGACGAGGAAGGTGAGCGCGAGTTCGACGTCGCGGGAGAACACGCCGACGATCACCGCAAGAATGATGACCGCCGGGGTGTAGATCCGCGCGAAGCGTTCCAGGAAGCGCATCGTTGGGGTGCGGGTCTCCTGGGCCTCTTCCACGAGCGAGATGATGTGGGAGAAGGTGGTCTCGGAGCCGACCTTCGTGGCGGCGGCCTCGAGGTAACCGGTTTCGAGGACCGTGCCGGCGTACAGCACGTCGCCGGCACTCTTGGTCACCGGCATCGCTTCGCCGGTGATCGTCGCTTCGTTCACTTCTGCGGTCCCGGAGACGACGCTGGCATCGGCGGCGATCCGGGTGCCGGTGGTGAGCAGGAGCAGGTCTCCCTCCACGAGCTCGCCCGCGTCGATCTCCACGCGCTGGGCCACGCCGGCGGCGTCCGTGCGGCGAACCATCGCCGTCGTCGGGGAGAGTTCAATGAGGCCGTGAAGATAGGAGCGGGTTCGGGCGAGGCTGCGGGCCTCGAGGTAGGCGCCGAACAGGAAGAGGAAGGAGACCACGGCGGCCTCCACGTACTCCCCGATGAGGAGCGCGCCGATGACGGCGACGGTGACGAGGAGTTCGATCGAGAACGCCCGCAGCCGCGCCGCCTGCCACGCACGTTGAGCGATGGGCAGGAGCGCGGTGAGCGCCGCGACCGCGAGGGCCCCATCGCGCAGCCGGGGCAGCAGGGGATTCCCTTCCGCGGCCAGGCCGAGCAGGTGGGCGAGGAGGGCGGCGGCGAGGAGCGCCCCCGCCCCGATCATGATCCGGTTATGGTTGCGCGTGCTCATGCGACCCTCAACACGGGGTATCCGAGCTTCGTCACGGCCTCGGCGAGCTCCTCGGGAGAGGCCTTGGCGTCGTCGTACGTGATCTGTACGCGAGAGGAGTTGAACAGCACCCGGACGGCCTGCACGCCGTCTTTGAAGGTGAGGGCCTTCTCGATCTTCTTCACGCAGGAGGGGCAGGTGAACGGTTCGGTGGTGAGGCTGACGGTTTTCACGGTCGTTTCCTTTCGGGTGATCTGGTGACGCTCACAGTTCACTCTCCTGCGACTCGCCCCGCCTTGACGTAGGTCAATTCCCGAAATTGGGCGTAGATTATTTACTTGACGCTTCAACGAGAGGAGGAGGTAGTGCCCGCAGGCCCCCGCGGCGGGATGACCGCCCGCCAGCGCGGCGAAACCGTTGCCGGTTACGCCCTGCTCGTGCCCAGCCTCATCGGGGTGGTCGGGTTCCTCCTCGTGCCCGTCGTCATCGTGCTCGCGCTCTCCTTCACCCGCTACGACCTGCTGTCCGCGCCGACGTGGGTGGGCCTGGAGAACTTCCGGTACATCTTCACCTGGCCCGTCTTCGGCAATTCGCTGCTCGTCACGGTGATCTTCACGGCGCTCGCGATCCCGGCGACGATCGCGCTCGGGCTGCTGCTGGCGATCGCGATCAACCGGGGGCTCCCGGGCACGAACACCCTGCGGGTGCTGTACGTGCTGCCGTGGGTGTGCGCCCCGCTCGCGCTCGGCGTGGTGTGGAAGTGGCTGCTCGACCCCTCCAACGGGGCGGTGAACGCGATCCTCGGGCACCGGGTGGAGTGGCTCACCTCCCCGGAGACGGCGCTCGGGTCGGTGGTGTTCGTGCAGGTGTGGTCATCGGTGGGGTACGTCTCGCTGTTCTTCCTCGCCGGGCTGCAGCAGATCCCTGCCCAGGTGTATGAGGCGGCCCGGATCGACGGCGCCGGGCCGGTGCGGATTCTGTTCTCCGTCACGCTGCCGCTGCTGCGCCCCACGATGTTCTTCGTCTCCGTCACCTCGATCATCGCGAGTTTCCAGGTGTTCGACACCGTCTACGCGATGACCGGCGGCGGGCCCGGCGGGCGCACCGACGTCATCGCCGCCCGCATCTTCAATGAAGCATTCGTCTCCCTGCGCCTCGGGCGGGCCGCGGCGATGGCCGTCGTGCTGTTCGCCATCCTGCTGGCCGTGACCTTTGTTCAACAGCGCTACTTCCGGCGCCGGATCACCTACGACATGTCATGATGACGCCGACTCCCCCCGCCGCCACCTCCCCCGCCACCGCGAAACTTCGCCGGGCGGGCGCGAACCTGCTCACGTACGCGTTCCTCCTCGCCGGGGCGCTGCTCATGCTCGGGCCGTTCGTGTTCTCCG
This sequence comes from Beutenbergiaceae bacterium, assembly GCA_035301585.1. Lineage (GTDB taxonomy): Bacteria > Actinomycetota > Actinomycetes > Actinomycetales > Beutenbergiaceae > HY158. The sequence continues at coordinate 2,417 of DATGUB010000124.1, forward strand.
TGATGACCTCGCTGAAAACCCCGAAGCAGTTCAACACGAGCCTGCCGCTCACCCTGCCCGACCCGGTGACGACGGAGAACTACGTCTCCCTGTTCGGGGAGCGGTACAACTTCATCGTCCCCATCGCGGTGACGGTGCAGGTGGTGCTCGTTTTGGTGATCGGGCAGATGGTCTCCTCCATCCTCGCCGCCTACGCCTTCGCCCGGTTGGAGTTCCGCGGCCGGGACACGATCTTCTGGCTGTACATCGCCACGTTGATGATCCCCGCGGTCGTGACGATCATCCCTCTGTTCTCGATGATGACCGCCTGGGACCTGAAGAACACGTTCTGGGGCCTGGTGCTGCCCTTCATGTTCGGTTCCCCATACGCGATCTTCCTCCTGCGCGAGAACTTCCGCTCCACGCCGTCGGAGATCCTCGACGCCGCCGAGATCGATGGCGCGGGCATCCTGCGGCGGCTGTGGCAGATCATGGTGCCGATGAACCGGCCCATCCTCGCGACCCTGCTGCTCATCACCGTGGTGACCCAGTGGAACAACTTCATGTGGCCGCTCATCATCGCCCCGAAGGCGGAGTGGAACGTCATCACGGTGGCGACCGCCTCGCTGCAGTCGCAGTACACCGGCAACTGGACCCTGGTGATGGCAGCGACGACGATCGCGCTCGCCCCGCTCGTCACCCTATTTCTCATCTTCCAGAAACAGATCACGTCCAGCCTCGGGGTCACGGGGATGCGATGAGGCGGGGTTAATGTGACGGGCTCGGCATCGTTGACGAGCACCGTCGTCTCAACACCATACAGAGAAAACTGTGAAGCGAAACACTTGAAATGTCACATTTTGATACCAAAGCTGCGCGGTGGGATGTGAGCACCGGAAGCGGGTCTACTTTTGGAGAGGATCGAAGGAGAGGTCTATGAGTAATGTTCTTCTGCGCCGGGGCATCCCGGTGGCGGCGATATCGGCGCTCGCGCTCGCGGCGTGCTCCCCGGGTTCAGGCGGGTCCGGCGGCGCCGAGGGCTCCGGCGATGGCGAGCAGACCGTGGTGACGTTCCGGCTGTGGGATGACAACGCGGCAGCCGCCTACGAGGAGTCCTTCGAAGCCTTCACCGAGGAGAACCCCGATATCGAGGTCGAGATCGAACTCGTGCCCTGGGGTGACTACTGGACCCGGCTCCCGCAGGACATCGGTTCGGGCACGATGACCGACATCTTCTGGACGAACACTTCGAACTTCGGAATCTACGCCGACCAGGGCCGGCTCATCGACATCTCCGAGGCGATCGGGGAGGAGCACGAGGAGTGGAACGAATCCGTCGTCGACCTCTACACCCGTGACGACAAGCTCTGGGGGGTGCCCCAGCTCAGCGACTCCATCGCGTTGTTCTACAACAAGGACGTCGTGGAGGAGGCGGGCATCGACGTCTCCTCCCTCAGCTGGTCACCGGAGGAATCGGGCGACACGTTCCTGCCGGCGCTGAAGAAACTCACCGTCGATGGCGACGGTCATCACCCCGGCGATGAGGATTTCGATCCGGACAAGGTTGATGTGTGGGGGTTCAACGCCCAGAACGACATGCAAGCGATCTGGCGGGAATTCCTCGCCCAGAACGGCGGGGAGTTCCAGGACGGCGACGAGTACGCGTTCAACTCCCCTGAAGGGGTGGAGGCGTTCCAGTACCTCGTTGATCTCATCAACACCGAGCAGGTTGCGCCGCCGGCCGCGGACACGAACGCCGACGGCGACGCGAGCCGCGACCTGTTCGTGCAGGGCAAGCTCGCGTTGTTCCAGTCGGGGCAGTACTCCCTGCCGGCGATCGACGAGATCGACTCCTTCGAGTGGGGCATCGCTCCCATGGTCGAAGGTCCCCAGGGGCGGATCGGGGTCGTGCACGGGGTCGCCGCGCTCGGTAACGCCGACACGGAGAACCTCGAAGAGACGACCCGGGTGCTCGAGTGGCTCGGCACCGCTGAGGGCCAGCGCCCGCTGGGCGAGACCGGCGCGGCGTTCCCCGCCGCACTCGACGCGCAGGACGCCTTCACCGAGTACTGGGCGGAGAAGGGCATCGACACCACCGAGTTCGCGAAGGCGGCCGATGGCGAGACCACCCCGGCACCGGTGGGTCCCCGCTCGAATGCGGGGCTGGATGCGATCGGCACGGTGTTCCCGGAGATGTTCGAGGGCCGGATCCCGGTTGAACAGGCCTTGGAGCAGGCCGAGCAGGCGGCGAACGAGGCGATCGCGGACTAACGAACCGGGGTGGCCGCCTCCGAGTACCCGTTTTTGCCCGCGAGAACGACTTTAGGGTTCTTCGCGCTGTTCGAGAACGGTCTTATGCCGGTTTCCCGGAGGAAATCGCAGCATAAGACCGTTCTCGGCGCTCCGGGGCGGGTAGTTCCGCGGTTCCGGGGCGGGAATATAGCCCTCCCAGGGCCCTTTGCCAAGGGGCCCGAGCGAGCTCGTGGCAAAGCGAGGCCCCGGTGCTAGTGTGTGAGCCTCTCGGATTTCGAGAGTCTCCGCGACGAAAGGGTTCACCGTGGGAATGGCAGACAAAGCAAAGAACGCCGCTGAAGACGTCGCCGGCAAGGCCAAAGAGGCCACTGGTAAAGCGACGAAGAACGAGGATCTCGAAGGCGAAGGAAAGCTTGATCAGGCTAAGGCCTCGGTGAAGAAGGCTGGCGAGGACGTCAAGGACTCCTTCGACTGATCGACCGCGCTCGTTGGACGTACCGAAAGGAGTCCGCTATGTGGTTAACACTCATCATTGTGGGCGTGGTGCTTGCGATTCTGGGTGTCGCGATCGAGGCGGCACGGTTCCTGATTTGGCTCGGGGTCATCCTCGCGGTCATCTCCGTGATCATGTCGATCGTGCGCCGCGGAGCAAGTGGCGTGTGACCCTACCCGTCCCGCCGCGTGCGCACGCCGCGCTGCTCGCGCGGTCCTGCACCGTCGAACCGGCTCCCACTGCGGTGGGGGCCGGTTCTTTCTGCACGCTCAGCGCAGGAACGTCCGGCCGAGCAACCAGCGATCGCGGCCCGGGAGCGCTTCGAAACACAGCCCGACGGGCAACCCCTCGCCGGGGGCCGGGATCGAGAGCGAAGGGCTCCCCACGACCGAGGCGATCACCAGGTTGCGGGTCCCGAGCGGGAAGATCGGGACGTCGCGGCCGTTGTGGCGCGTAATGAACTCATCCGCGACCGGCGGGGCAACCATCGCGGTGGTGGGGAAGGCGATGAGGTCGACGCCCGCGGCGGCGAACATCCTCTCGTATTCACCCCGCAGTCTCCCCTGGTGCTCCTTCGCGTGCGCGTACGCCTCCTCCGTCACCGGCTGCGCAGCGAGTTTCTGGAAGTACGCCGCGGCGTCGGCGGATCCCACGTGCGCGAGCACCTGCGAGACCGCGACGCCGCTGCCGCGCAGGTACCGCTCGATCTCACCGAGCGTTTCGTACTCCACGAGCGTTTGGGCCACCCCCGCCGCCTGCTCGAACAGGCCATCAGCAGCGATTTCGACGGCGCTGCCGCCGGCGATTCGTTCGACCCGTTCCCGCGCGAGACGTTCCACGTGCGGGTCGAGATCGCGCCACAGCCACGTGGGGATTCCCACGCGGCCCTCCCACCCGCGCTGCGGTGCCGGCTCACCGCTGAGCTCGGCATCGACCGCCTCGAGGAGGGCGAGGTCTCGCGCGTGGATCCCCGCCGTGTCCCGGCTGCGGGAGAGCCCGAGGATACCGCGGGAGGGGTAGCGCCCGGTGCTCGGGCGAAACCCGTACACGCCGCAGAACGCCGCGGGGATGCGCACCGACCCGCCCGTGTCGGTGCCGAGCGCGAAGTCGACCTCGCCGGCGGCGACCGCCGCGGCGCTGCCGCCGCTGGATCCGCCCGCGATCCGGCGGGGGTCGGCGGGGTTGGGCACCGGTCCGGTATGCGGGTTGTTGCTCGTGATGCCCAACGAGAGTTCGTGCATGTTGGTCTTTCCCACCAGGTGCGACCCGGCGGCTTTGAGCCGCGCGACAACCGGGGCGTCCCGGCCAGGGCAGTGCGCCAGACCGGGAGTTCCGGCAGTGGTGGGGAACCCGGTCGCATCGATGTTGTCTTTGACCGCGAAGCGCAGCCCCGCAAGGGAACGTGCGATGAACATAACGCCAGCCTAATGTGACCTTTACCGCGCCGCGGGCGAGAATGGAGCCATGCCAGAGGCCAAGATTCGGATTCCCCCGCAGATCTGGGTTCTCGTGGGCGCCGCGTTCGTCATCGCGATCGGGTATGGGCTCGTCTCCCCGATCCTGCCCGCCTATGCGCGCTCCTTCGATGTCGGGGTGGCCGCGGCCTCCGTCATCGTCTCCGCGTTCGCGTTCTTCCGCCTCATCTTTGCCCCCGCGGGTGGCAAGCTTGTGGGGCTGCTCGGGGAACGCCCGGTGTACATGCTCGGGCTCCTCATCGTCTCGGCTTCGTCCATCGCGACGGCGTTCGCCGGCTCCTACGCGCAACTCCTCATCTTCCGGGGGATGGGTGGGATCGGCTCGACGATGTTCACGATCTCCGCGATGTCGCTGCTCGTGCGCCTCGCCCCACCCGCGATCCGGGGGAAGGTCTCCAGCGCCTACGGGTCCGCCTTCCTCATCGGCGGGATGATCGGCCCCGTGCTCGGCGGTTTCCTCGCCGAGTTCGGCATGCGGGCCCCGTTCATCGTGTACGGCCTCGCGCTCATTATCGCTGCGACGGTCGTGGGCTTCGGGCTGCGGGGAGTGCATCTGCGCGAAGCGGGGGAATCCGAACCCGAGCGCGAGGTCATGACGATCGGTGAGGCGCTGCGTTCACCGGTGTACCGGGCCGCGCTCGCCGCGAGCGTGGCGAACGGGTGGACGAACTTCGGGGTGCGTACCGCCGTCCTGCCGCTCCTGGCCGCCGCGGTCCTCGACGAACCGTGGGTCGCGGGGGCGGTTCTCGCCGTCGGAGCGGTCGGCACCGCGGGCACGCTGCAGATCTCTGGTCGGCTCGCGGATTCGATCGGCCGGCGCCCACTGGTGATCTCCGGCCTGCTGATCATGGCCCTCGCGATGAGTCTGCTCGGGATGGCCCATCACGCGAGTACCGGAGTGGGTCTCGCGCTGCTCTTCGGCCTGTCCTTCGTCGCCGGGATCGGCGCCGGATTCGTCGGGCCCGGCCAGCAAGCGGCCGTCGCCGACGTCATCGGCAACGACCGCAACGGCGGCACCGTGCTCTCCACGTTCCAGATGGTGCAAGACGGCGGAGCGATCCTCGGCCCGATCTTCATCGGCTTCGTCGCCGACCACTTCGGGTTCCAGCTCGCGTTCCTCGTCACCGGCCTCGTGTGCCTCCTGGGGCTGCTCGCGTGGATTCGCACCCCGGAGCCCCTCACGCTCCAGCGCAGCCGAGCCCATTAGCCGCGCGTTATTGCCCCGTTGACGGCGCAGATCCGCCCGCCGGTGATCTCCAGCAGTTGGCGGTAGGTCAAACCGAAAATGGAATTCGGGGCCCCGCCGCCCATCCACACCGTGGGGTAGTTCTCCAGTGTCGGGTCGATGACCGTGGGCAGGGGGCGGGGGTGCCCGATCGGTGCGACACCGCCGATCGGTTGGCCGGTCGCCTCCCGGACCTGCGCGGCGTTCGCCCGTGCGAGCTCGGTCACGCCGAGCTCGCCGGCGAGGAAGGCCTCATCCACCCGGTGGGCGCCGCTGGTCATCACGAGCACCGGCTCGCCGTCGGCGAGGAACACGAGGCTGTTGGCGATCGCGCCGATCTCGCACCCGAGCTCCGCGGCGGCGGCCGCGGCCGTGCGGGTCTCCTTCGATAGCCCCTGGACCCGGCTATCTATCCCCGCGGCATCGAGAAGTGCCTGAACACGTTGTGCATTTGCGTGAAGGTCGTTCATGGGAGGCATCCTAGAAGCTTCCCGCCTGGAGTTCCCAATCCTCGGCTGCCGGGCCCGACCGGGCGGGAGCCGACCTCCCGCCCGGTCGGGGCATTAGTGCGCTTCGCGCAGCGGACCGGGGTCCGATCCGAGTTTTGCCCGCCCGCCGAGCCTCCGCGCGCGGACCGGCGTGGGGGCCGGGACGGCGGCGGGCATCGCCGGCGGCACCGTGGCTGGGGCCGCGTAACTCACGTCGAGGATCTCGAACCGCAGGGCCTGGGTGACCCGGCGATACGTCTGGGTCAACTCCTCTTCGTCGGCGGCGCCGACGAACACCGTCGCAAGGCGGTAGCTGTAGTTGTCCTGACCGTGCAGTTGCGAAAGGCGGTCCCCCGCGTGCGCGGTGATCTCGATGCTCACGTCGGGGTGGGCCGCCTCGATCTCGGCGATCTCGGCGGGGCTGGGGTGCCGTTGGACGATGCCGTCGGTGAACCGGCGCAGGAACCACGTGGCCGCGACCTTCGAGGCGCCCGCGCCCGAGGGGAGTTCGGGCTTCTCGCCGTGGGCGAGGCGCAGCAGGATGTCGTGGTTCGTCGTCCCGTCGACGTACGCGAACAGGTCCGCGTGCGATTGGGAGTGGCGCGGGTTGATCTCGAGCAGCATCACCTCGTCGGTGGCCGGATCCCAGAAGTACTCGATGTTGAACGTCATCCCCTCGAGCCCGATCTTGCCCACGACCCGGTGGGAGAGCTCGATGAGGCGTTCTTGTACGTGGTTCGGCAGACTTGACGGGTACTGATAGCGCAGGAAGGAAGAGGTTCCTTCGTAGCGGAGGGAATCGACGACGCCGTAGGTGACGATCTCGCCGTCGTGGCGGAAACCCTCGACGGTCACCTGTTGGCCGGTGAGCGCTTCCTCGGCGATACACATGTGTCCACCGACGTTCGCGATCTCGGGCGGAACTTCGACGTAATCGAGCAGCGCATCGAACGGGTCGCCGAGGCGGCCGATGCCGCCGCGGATCGTTCGCAGTGCCTCTTCGAACTCGGTCTGGTTGTCGACCCTGATCGCGAGCATGGAGGCGAAGGATTTGACCGGCTTGATCCACATGGGAAAGGACATGCCCGCGGGCGGGAGCGGGTCGCGATAGGGGTCGACGAGGCCGAACTTCGGGATCTCCTCGATCACCTGTTGCTGAATGAGCCGGCTCCAGTATTTGTGCTCGCATTTGACGACGTCGGTGAGGTCAGTCGTGGGCAGCCCGTAGCGCTCTCGCAGGAGCGGCACGATGGAACTCACGGGGAAATCCCAGAACCCGATGATCGCATCGACGGGCCCGTCGAAGGCGTCGATGATCATCTGGGCTTTGGTGAGGATCTCGGCAAGGGAGATCTCGGCGGCGTAGATCTCTTCGTAGGTGAGCACCCCGTGGAACCGGTATCGGCTCGCGTCGCGGGTCGACTCGAGCACTCGCCGGTTGTGATCGTCCAGGCCGAGCACGAAAACGTTGCGTTGTCGGGTCACGAAAATCACGCCTCCTAATGTCGATCGCAGTTCCGGGCACTCGCCCGGAACGATGCGTCAGCGCGGAATCAATGGAACGCACTCAGTGCGGAAAGTACATCTGCAGGTGCGGACAGCGGCGTCTTCCCCCAGGGGCCTGAGTACAGAGTTTCAGGTCATCCCAGACATTTTCGTCACTTACCTGCAGACGCAGTATACCCCGCCGAGGGCCCGAATAGGGAGTCGGCGGCGAAAAATAGCGCCCAACGGCGCCCCCTCAGCCGCGGACCCTCGGCCCGACCTCCTCCGGGTGCAGGACGAGGGCACAACGACGCTCCGCTTCCATCGCCGCGGCGTACTCCTCCCAGTCTTCGTGCTCCCCGGAAGCGAGCCGGTAGTACTCGATCAGCAGATCCATCGCCTCGGGAAGGGAGACGATCTCGACGGCGCCGGTGATCTGCACCCACTCGCCGAAAAACTTCGGGGAGAACACGCAGATGGATGCGCGGGGACGCCGGCGCAGATTGCGCACTTTCATGGCCGTTTCCCGGGTGCTGATGAGCACGCGCCGCTCAGAATCGGCGACAGCGAGCACGGGCGACTGCTGCACGTCGCCGCCGCGCCGGTGCGTGGCGAGCACCGCGTGGTGGTTGTTGCGCACGAACTCCAGAGCCACATCCGCGTCCATCTGCTCTGTCTAGCACCTGCAGACCAATAGCGGAAGGCCGGCCCCGCCCGCCGCAGGGGTGTGACCCACGGGACACCCCCCGCGGCTTTACGCCGAGGGCCGCTCCGCGTTAGTGTGGAGAAGCGATACCCCCCTAGGGTATAGAAGAGGCTTGATCGAAAGGAAACCCCATGAGCGTCACCACCATCTACAACGTCACCGGCATGACCTGCGGCCACTGCGAGAACGCCGTCCGCGAAGAGGTCTCGGAGATCGCTGGCGTGCAGAACGTCGACGTCTCCGCAGAAACCGGCAAGCTCACCATCACCTCCGCCAACCCGCTCGCCGCCGCCGACGTCATCGCCGCAGTCGACGAAGCGGGCTACGACGCGGAACTCGCCTGACCCGCCACGTACCAGGGAGGAAGGACCCATGACAACTGCTCGCATCGACCTGAGCGTCGGGGGCATGACCTGCGCGTCATGCGCCAACCGGGTCGAGAAGAAACTCAATCGGCTGCCCGGGGTGGAGGCGTCGGTCAACTACGCGACGGAGAAGGCGACGATCTTCGCCGAGGATGGGATCGCCGTCGCCGATCTCATCGCCACCGTCGAGAAGACGGGCTACTCCGCGCAGGTTCCCGAGCAGCCCACGAGCGAACCCGCGGCGGAAGACACCGACCCTGCGGATCTGGAGCTCGCCTCCCTGCGCCAGCGGATGATCGGCTCGATCATCCTGTCCGTGCCGGTCATCCTCATCTCGATGGTTCCGGCGCTGCAGTTCCCGAACTGGCAGTGGCTCATGCTCACCCTGACCGCCCCCGTGGTCGTGTGGGCGGGATGGCCCTTCCACAAGGCGGCGCTGGTCAACCTGCGGCACGGTTCGACGACGATGGACACCCTCGTCTCGCTCGGCACCAGCGCCGCGCTCGCCTGGAGCGTCTACGCGCTGTTCTTCGGCACCGCGGGGGAACTCGGGCTCAAGCACCACTTCGAGTTCTCGATCGCCCCGAGTGACGGGGCCGCGAACATCTACCTCGAAGCGGCCGCCGGGGTGACGATGTTCATCCTCATCGGCCGCTACATCGAGCACCGCTCCAAGCGCCGCGCGGGCGAAGCGATCCGGGAACTGATGAACCTCGGGGCGAAGGACGTCGCGATCCTCGTGGGCGGCAAGGAGAAGCGCATCCCGATCGAGGAACTCGCCGTGGGCGACCGCTTCGTCGTGCGCCCGGGTGAGAAGATCGCCACCGACGGGGAGGTCGTCGAGGGGTCCTCGGCCATCGACGCCTCCCTCATCACGGGTGAATCCGTACCGGTGGAGGTCTCCCCCGGCGACGAGGTCGTCGGGGCGACCGTGAACGCGGGCGGGCGGATCGTCGTCGAAGCCCGCCGGGTCGGCTCCGACACCCAGCTCGCGCAGATGGCGCGGATGGTGGAGCAGGCGCAGTCGGGGAAGGCCGAGGCCCAGCGGTTGGCCGATAAGATCTCCTCGATCTTCGTGCCCATCGTCCTCGTGCTCGCTGCCGGCACCCTCATCACCTGGCTCGCCCTGGGCAACGGCGCGGCCGCGGCCTTCACCGCCGCGGTCGCCGTGCTCATCATCGCCTGCCCCTGCGCTCTCGGGCTCGCGACCCCGACCGCGCTGCTCGTGGGCACGGGCCGCGGCGCCCGGATGGGGGTGCTCATCAAGGGCCCGGAGACCCTCGAGCACGTGCGCACGATCGACACGATCGTGCTCGACAAGACGGGCACTGTCACCACCGGCATGATGTCCGTGGCGGAGGTCATCGCCCTGCAGGGCACCGAAACCGCGGAGCTGTTGCGGCTCGCGGGGGCGGTGGAATACGCCTCCGAACACCCGATCGCTCAGGCGATCGCCGCGCACGCGGCCGAGGAGATCGGCGAACTGCCCGGGGTCGAGGGCTTCGCGAACACCGCGGGGCTCGGGGTGAGCGGAACCGTGGACGGGCGTACCGTCCTCGCCGGCCGCCCGAAGTTCCTCGAGGCGGAAGGCCTCTCGCTCAGCAGCGAGGCCGCCGCGGCACTCGCCGAGGCTCAGGACGCCGGACGCACGAGCATCACGGTCGGCTGGGACGGCGAGGTCCGCGGGATCATCACCCTCTCCGACGGGCTCAAGGAGACCTCCACCGAGGCGGTCACCGCCCTGAAGGGACTCGGAATCACGCCGGTACTCCTCACCGGGGACGCCCAGCGCGTCGCCAGCGCGGTGGCGCAGGAGGTCGGGATCGAGCAGGTGCACGCCGAAGTCATGCCGGAGGGCAAGGTGTCGGTGATCACCGAGCTGCAGGAACAGGGCAAGCACGTGGCGATGGTCGGCGACGGCGTCAATGACGCGGCCGCTCTCGCCCAGGCCGATCTCGGGCTCGCGATGGGAACGGGAACCGACGCCGCGATGGCGGCGGCCGACGTCACCCTCGTGCGCGGGGATCTCCTCGCTGCGGTGGACGCGATCCGGCTGTCGAAGCGCACGCTGGGGACGATCAAGGGCAACCTGTTCTGGGCGTTTGCGTACAATGTTGCTGCGATCCCGCTCGCCGCGCTCGGCCTGCTCAACCCGATGATCGCCGGTGCGGCCATGGCGTTCTCCTCGGTGTTCGTCGTGACGAACAGCCTGCGCCTACGCGGATTCCGTTCAATCTCACCGGAGGTGAAGTAATGACCGCTACGAATGAGACCGCTGCCGCGCAGGGTGAGTGCACCGATGGCCAGTGCGCGAACGATTCCCACCACCACGGGTACATCCTGGATAAGGACCGCTACCTCGCGCGGCTGCGCCGGATCGAAGGCCAGGCCCGGGGCATCCACCGGATGGTGGAGGAGGATCGGTACTGCATCGACATCCTCACCCAGATCTCGGCGCTCACCAAATCCCTGGAGGGGGTTGCCGTGGGACTGCTCGAGGATCACGTGCGCCACTGCGTGGTCGACGCCGCGGCCGCGGGAAACCCAGACGAGAAACTCGCCGAGGTCACTGGCGCGATCCAGCGGCTGTTGTAGCCCCGAGGCTGTTCACCCCACCTGCTCCGCTACTGATGCGGCGGGTGGGGTGAAGGCCTGCCATCGCCGCCTGCGCTCACGGCCCGGGGTTCGCCGGGGGCAAGGAGCGAAGATGCTTCCGCGCCCGGATCCCGTTGTACAGCGCGAACCCACCGACGAGGTAGCCCGCAATCGAAAGCAACACCCAGATGACGTCCGGCGCGCTCCAGCTCACCGCGCCGCCCAGCCACAGGTTCGCCACCAGGAAGAGATCCAAGAGGAGAACGGTTCCAGCGAACACCCCGCCCAGCGCGCCGACGGCGATCGCCTCGGTGCTGATGACCGACCGGTGCCGAGCCAAGGGGAACGTGTCAGATCGCGTATACACCTGATCCGCCCACTCTCCGCCGTCCCACCACAGGTAGACGGCGTGAGATTTCCATAGCGTCAAGGGTTGGCTCGGCCACCGATACCACCCGGGCGCAGGTGCGTTGACGCGTTCGTGGAACGCCGGATCAAACGCCATGCGATACCTCCCCCTTGCCCGGGCTCCGGGCTCACCGGTGACGTAACCCCACGACCATGAGCGCCGCGCCCGCTGCAGATTGCTCTTCGGCAAGCCTAGCGATAAGTACCTCGATCAGCCGGCGAGATCCTCGCGCAGAACATGCTTGGTGAGCTTGCCGGAGGCGTTGCGGGGCAGTGCCTCGCGGGTGAGCAGTTCGCGGGGGATCTTGTACTTCGCGAGCCGGGAGGAGAGGAATTCCTGCACCTCCGCCAGTTCCACACTCGCCCCTTCGGCGGGAACGACGACGGCGACGATCGTCTCACCCCAGTCGGGGTGGGGGCGAGAAACGACGGCGGCGTCGGCGATCTTCGGGTGCTGCAGGAGCGCTTCTTCGACCTCGGGGGAGAACACGTTCTCCCCGCCGGTGATGATGATGTCCTTGAGGCGGTCGACGATGAAGAGGTAGCCATCCTCATCCACCTGGGCGAGATCCCCGGTGCGGTACCACTCGCCTTCGAAGGCCGCCTCTGTTGCCTCGGGGTCACCGAGATAGCCGAGCATGCGGGTATCCGAGCGCATCCACAGCTCCCCCACCTGCCCGGGCAGCGCGGGCTCGCCGCCGAGCGTCATCACCCGCACGTCCACGCCCGGCATTCCCCCGGCCCCGATCGCGCCGGCCTTCGTCACCTGTTCCTCCGGGTAGAGCGCCGTTCCCACCGGGCCCATCTCGGTCATCCCGTACACCTGGTAGAAGTTCTCCGAGCCGTACGCGGCCTGCAGGGTGCGCACGGTGTCGGCGCCCATAGGTGCCCCGCCGTAGGTCCACACCCGCATGCTGGACAGGTCGAATTCCGATAGGTCGATCCCCTGGGCCTTCGCCACCTGCAGCGGGGAGAGGTAGGCGATCGGGGCCCCGAAGAAGGCGGTGGTCCGGTGCTCCTGCACCGTCTTGAGGAATTCGATCGGGTGGTACTCCTTGAGCAGCACGGTGGTTCCGCCCATGAAGAGCATCGATAGGAACCAGTTGTTCAGCGGGGAGGAGTGCCAGATCGGCATGGCGATGAGGAACCGGTCTTCCCGGCGCAGACCGACGGTGGCGGAGGTGTAGGCCGCGACCGACGTGAGCCCCCGGTGCGAGTGCATGCAGCCCTTCGGGCGGGAAACGGTGCCGGAGGTGTAGAGGATCTGGGCGACGTCGTCCTCACTCACGGCCACGCCCTCCCAGGCAGTAGCCTGCCCCACCGCGGCGTCGAACGACCCAGTGAGGACGTCATTCGTCGTGAGCCAATCGATCTCGGGAGCGGCCTCGGACGCCGTCGCGGCGAGTTCCTCGGAGACGATCCCGAGGCTGATGCCCGAATGCTCCGCGAGGTAGGCGACCTCCGTGACGGAGAGTTTGTGGTTGATCGGCACGAGGGTCGCCCCCGCCCGCCAGATGCCAAGGGCGGCGACGACGAAACCCGGCGTGTTGAAGGTCATCACCCCCACGCGGCTACCCTTGGCAACTCCCGCGTCGCGGAGCGCCGCCGCCGATTTCTTCGATGCCTCGAGCAGTTCCGCATAGGTTGCCGCGGTGTCGGCGAACACCAACGCCTCTTTGTGGGGAAACTTGTGCGCGGTGCTTTCGAACATCGCCGTAAGATCCATCGTTCCTGCGCTTTCTTGCGGCAATTCCCACCGAGCTGGCAG
>DATGUB010000125.1:0-12406 GCA_035301585.1 Beutenbergiaceae bacterium
TCGGGGTCGCCGGCGAAACCGCCGGGCTCGCCACGCTGGTCCTCGGTATAACCGGTGGGGACGTCGATGCTCGGGTCTACGGGAAGCTGGTCTTCACCTGGGGTGAGGGGGGAGTCGTAGATGATCTCGCCGTCGTCATCCAGCGGGTACCAGATGGGGAAGGGCACCCCGAAGAACCGTTGGCGCGAGAGCAGCCAGTCCCCGTGCAGCCCCTCCACCCAGTTCGTGTACCGGGACTGCATGAACGGCGGGTGCCACGTAAGTTCGGCGCCGCGGCCGATGAGCTCGGCGCGCAGCCCGTCGGCGGAGTCGTCGCGGCCGCCGTTGCGCAGGTACCACTGGCGGGAGGAGACGATCTCCAGGGGGCGTTCGCCCTTCTCGAAGAACTTCACCGGGTGGGTGATCTTCTCCGGTTCGCCGATGAGGTCGCCGGATTCGCGGAGGAATTCCACCACCTTCTGCTGCGCGGAGAACACGGTGAGCCCGGCGAGCTGTTCGTAGGCCGCTCGGCCCTGCTCGCTGGTGATCGCCTCGGGGGCCTCGGGGCGGAACCGGCCGTCCCGGCCGATCACGGTGCGGGCGGGCAGGTCCAGTTCGCGCCACCAGGTGACGTCGGTGGTGTCCCCGAAGGTACAGATCATCGCTACACCTGAGCCCTTATCGGGCTGGGCGAGTTCGTGGGCGAGCACGGGCACCTCCACCCCGAAGATCGGGGTCGTCACGGTGGTGCCGAACAGGGGCTGGTAGCGCTCGTCGTCGGGGTGGGCCACGAGCGCCACGCACGCGGGGAGCAGTTCGGGGCGGGTGGTCTCGATGAGAACCGTCTCACCAGCGCCGCCCTTCCCCGAGCGGTGGAAGGTGACCTTGTGGTAGGCGCCGGGGCGCTCCCGGTCCTCCACCTCGGCTTGGGCGACCGCGGTGCGGAAGGTGACGTCCCAGATCGTCGGGGCCTCGATCTGGTAGGCCTCCCCGCGGGCGAGGTTGCGCAGGAACGCGCGTTGGGAGACTTCCTGGGCGACCGGTGAGATCGTCTGGTACGTCTGCGCCCAGTCGACGCTCAAGCCCAGCCGGCGGAAATCGCGTTCGAAGTCCTTCTCGTCCTCGGTGGTGAGCGCGAGGCACAGCTCGACGAAATTGCGCCGGGAGATCGCCTGCGGGCGGGCCTTCTTCGGCACGTCCCCCGCATACGGGGGCGTGAAGTCCGGGTCGTAGGGGAGGGAGGTGTCGACGTACACCCCGTAATAGTTCTGCACCCGCCGCTCGGTGGGCAGACCGTTGTCGTCCCAGCCCATCGGGTAGAACACGTTCTTGCCCGACATCCGCCGGTACCGGGCGATCGCGTCGGTGTGGGTGTAGGAGAACACGTGCCCCACGTGCAGCGAACCGGAGGCCGTCGGGGGCGGGGTGTCGATCGCGAACACCTGCTCGCGGGTCGTGTCCTCCTCGAAGGCGTACACCTGCTCGCGGGACCAGACCGCATCCCACTTTTCTTCCAGTCCATCGAGGTTCGGCTTATCCGGAACGTGGATCTCGCGCAACGGCGCGGGGGAGGAGGAGCGGGAAGAATAAGCTTTCGCAGTCATGGTTCGCTATTCTCCCAGATTCGGGGGCGCGAGCGCACATCCGCCCGCAGGGGCGCTCCGTGCCCACAGGTTCAGCTGATCTGCTGATCGCCGCGACGGCGAGCTTGCTTGACGAGCGGTTGCTCACGAGGAATGTCACGTGCTCCCCGCCCCACCCGATACGATCGGGCCGGTGACCACTCTTGCTTTTGCCACATTGGCGCTGACCGTCGTGATCTCGGCATTCATCCAAGGGGCAACCGGGATGGGCTTCGCGATGATCGCCGCACCCGTGGTCGCACTCCTGGACCCGGGGCTCATCCCCGTGCTGCTCCTCGTGCTCATGATCCCCCTGAACGCCTACATCGCCTGGCGGGAACGATCCGCGATCGACTGGCGCGGCGTGAGGTGGATCAGCGTGGGCCGGTTCGCCGGCACGTTCGGCGGCCTGTGGATCCTGCTCGTGGTGAGCGCACATGCACTCAACCTCATCATCGGCTGGGCGACGGTGCTCGCGGTCGCGGGGGCCCTCCTCGCCCCGGCCTTCCACCCCAGCCGCTCGGCACTCGCCACCGTCGGAGTGATCACCGGGGTCACCGAGACCGCCACCGGGGTGGGCGGGCCGCCCCTCGCACTCGCCTACCAACACGGACCGGGCGCGCAGCTCCGCTCCACCATCGCCACCTGCTTCCTCATCGGGGAGGTCATCTCGCTCGCCGTGCTGGGCGTGAGCGGGAAGATCGCCCCGGACACGCTCCTCCTTACGGCCTGGCTGTTGCCCTGCGTCGTGCTCGGCGCGCTCGCGAGCCGGTTCGTGCACCACCGCCTGGACGGCCCGGTGCTGCGCTACCTCGTCCTCGGGTTCTCCGCGCTCGCGGGCATCGCCGTGATAATCGGAGTGTGAAATGCGCCGGCGATCGCTAAGGTTTCCCGTATGAGGCGACGAGGCCCTGGAATCACGCTCGCGCTCGCCGTGCTCCTCACTGCGGCGGCGTGCACCGGCGCGCCCGAGCCCACTGCGCCTGATCCCATCGTGCCGGAGCCGCCGGCCACCGCGGTGGAATCCCCGCCCCCGCGGCCCTCGCCGTCCGACCGGGAGACTGGCCGCGACCCGAGCACGAGCGTGCCCCCGCCGGAACCACTTCCGAGCCCGCCCTACCCGCCCGACCTGAGGGGCGAGGACTCCGAGGAGAACGCCGTACTCGCCGCGGAATACTTCGTCGCGCTGATGAACTACGCCCACAGCACCGGCGACACCGCGCCGCTGCGGCAGGTCTCGGCAGACAGCTGCGAGCCGTGCCACGCGTTCATCACCGACGTCGAGGATCTGTATGACGACGGGGGGTATGCCGTGGGCAACGTCGTCTCCCTGGGCGAGCCCGCGCCGTCGCGGTCGAAGGACGGCAACGCCTGGGAGGTCGCCGTGGATTGGAACCTTTCCGAGGGCGTGCGCGTGCCCGCCGAAGGGGAAACGATCGACCTCGAGCCGCTCACCCTCGCCGATCAGCGACTCACCGTGGGGCTGGCGGGCGACGAATGGATCTACCTCTCCTTCGCCGGGGCCGAGGATTAGCCGATCACACGAGTGATCACCCCCGCGTGGCGCCCGCCGCTGCGAGTGGCGCTGCGGTGGGAGAAGAACCGCGGGTCCTCCCGCGTGCACCACCCCAAAGTGCGCCCGTCCACGCCCAACCCGCGCAGCTGACGTTCGGCGATCCCGGGGAGATCGAGAGCGGGGGTGCCCCAGCGGGATCGGCCGATACCTACACCGCCCGCGGCGAGGTCCCGGGCGAGTTCGGGGGAAACCTCGTAGCAGCGCCCGCAGATCGCGGGCCCGATGACGGCGAGGATCTCCCGCGCCCCGCGCCGGCGCATCTGGGCGACGGTGGCGGCAAGCACCCCGTCGAGCAGGCCCACCCGCCCCGCGTGCGCGGCCCCGATCGTCCCCGTGGTGGGGTCGGCGAACAGCACCGGCAGGCAGTCCGCGGCGAGCACCCCCAGGCCCGCAGGTGCCTCGGCGCACCACGCGTCGCCGCAGGGGTCCGGGACTGGGTCCTCGCGCGCGGCAGCTTCCGGGCGCTGGGGGTCGAGCACCCGCGTACCATGCACGTGATGGGCGAACTCCACGCCCCGACCGGCGAGGGCGGCGACGGTTTCGCGCCGGGCGCGGACCCGGTCGGAATCGTCGCCGACGTCCAGCGCGAGGTTTCCCGCCGCCCGGGTGGTGAATCCCGCGACGATGCCCGCCTCCCGGGAGGCGGCACCGAGATCCACCTCGAGGAAGGCCGGGGCGGGGGAGTGACTCATTCCCGCACCGCCCCCTCGATCATCCCGCGGATGAAGTGGCGCTGCAGGAACAGGTACAACACGACGACGGGTAGGGCGACGAGCACCGCCGCTGCCGCGAGCAGGGAGGTGGCCTGCACGTGCTGCCCTTTGAACAGGGCGAGGGCGAGCGGCGCGGTGCGGTAGGTGCCGGAGGGGCTCATGACGAGCGGGATGAGGAACTCGTTCCACGTCCACATGAAGGTGAGTAGCACGAGCGTGACGATCGCGGGGCGCCCAACCGGGACGAGGACCCGCCACAGGGTCTGCCGCGTGCTCGCCCCATCCAGCGTTGCCGCTTCGATGAGGGAGGGCGGCGCGGCGCGGAAGTAGGCCCGCATCCAGTAGGTCCCGAACGCGATCGACTGCGCGATCTGCGGAAGCGCCACCGCCCACAACGTGTCGGTGAGGCCGAGTTCGCGCAGGTCGAAGAACAACGGCACGACGATCGCCTCGGCGGGGATCATCAGCCCGAACAGGAACACGGAGAACCACAGCCCCGCGCCGCGGAAGGCCATCGACCCGAGCGCGAAACCGGCCATGATCGAACTGATCGCCGCCGTACTGACCACCACGATCGCGACGAGGAGCGAGGTACGCATGTACACCGCGAAGTTCGCCTCGCTCCACGCCTCGGCGAACACCCCCAACCCACCCCCGGAACTCGCCGTCGGGGCGAGCGCCGTCCACAAGATCACGAGGATCGGGGCGAGCGCGAACGCCGCGAACGCGATGAGCAGGGCATAGTTCATCGCCCGCTCGGACCGGGAAACAATCACCGCTGCCTCCGATCCACGACGCGGTTGACGACGAGGTTGATCGCGAAGATGATCGCCGCGAGCGTCACCGCGATCGCCGCCCCGGACCCGACGGCGCCCTGGCGGAAGGTGCGCATATACACCTCGTAGGCGGGAACCGTCGTCGACGTGCCCGGCCCGCCGCCCGTCGTCACGTACACGAGGTCGAAGGTCTTCAGCGCCGCGACGATCGTGAGCGTGAGCGCCACGGCGATCTCCCCGCGCACCTGTGGCAGCGTGATCGCGAAGAACTCCCGGATGGGACCCGCGCCGTCCAGCCGGGCCGCCTGGTAGATCTCCGGGGAGATCTTCGACATCCCTGCCATGAGCAGCACGGTGACGAGCCCGAGTTGCACCCACGTGCCGACGAACCCGACGGCGGGCAGGGTCCACGTGTAATCCCCGAGCCACGACTTCGCCCACCCGCCCAGGCCGACGGCGCGCAGGAGGGTGTTGAGCGGACCGTTGGGTGCGTAGATGTGCCGCCAGGCGACGGCGACGACGACCATCGCCACGACCTGCGGCAGGAACACGACCGTCCGGAACACTGACAGGCCGCGGGCCTGCCCGCGCACGAGGATCCCCGCGAGGCCGAGCCCCGCCGCGAGCGGCAGGAGCGCGAAGAAGGCGATGAGCACGAGCGCGTGGGCGAACGCCGCCCGCAGCGTGGGGTCGGCGATCAGGTCCGCGTAATTGGCGAACCCGACGAAGGTGGAGGGGCCGAGCCCGTCCCACTCATATAGCGAGAACTGCGCCGAACGCAGTAGCGGGTAGAGGGCGAAGGCACCGAACAGGAGGATCGCCGGCCCCATGTACAGATAGGGCACGTACCAACGCCTGCGCATGGCTCTCCCGCTCCCGGGTCTAGTTCGAGGTGAACTCGCCGTAGTCCGCCTGCAGGGTCTCCAGGAAGGCCTCGGGGGTCGTCTGCTCGCCGATGAGGTCCTGCAGGCCCGCGCCGATCGTGTCGCCCATCGTCGGGGTCGCCCAGTCCAGGTAGGGCAGCAGGTGTCCCTCGGTGGTAACTTCCCCGAACGCGGCGAACACCTCGGCGTTCACCCCGGATTCGGGGGCGAGATCGCCGGTGCGGTTGACGGGCATGTTCCCGGTCTCGGCGAGGATCTCCATCGCCTCATCGCTGGTGATGAAGTCGAGGTACTGCGCTGCGAGGTCGGCGTTCGGGGAGTCTGCCGTGATCGCGAACGGCAACCCGGTGCCTCCCGTCGTGGCGAGCTCGCGGCCCTCGGGCGCGGGTGGGGCGAAGAACCCGACGTCCTCACCCATCGCCTCCTCCAGGTCCGCGGCGAGCCAGGAACCGCCGATGAGGTAGACGGCGCCGCCGCCCGCGAAATCCGCCCACGCGGCATCATAGTCAGTGCCGTTGGGGCCCTCGTTGAAGTAGCCGCTCGTCACCCACTCTTGCAGTTCGGCGGCGGCGACGAGGTTCTCATCGGTCTGCCAGGAGGCGCCGGCGTTGCCCATCGCGAGATCGGCGATCTCCTCGGGGTCCACGTACTGGCCCTGGACGGGGCCGAACACGTGCGCGGCGGGCCATCCGTCGAGGTTGCCGAGCATGATCGGGGTGCCGCCGTCGCCGGCGATCGTGTCCAGGGAGGCGGTGAAGTCCTCCCACGTCGCGAGCGCATCGACGTCGATGCCGTGTTCCGTGGCCGCGTCCCGGGAGTAGAATACGCCCACCACTTCTCCGGTCTGGGGGAGGCCGTAGAGGTTGCCGCTGCCGAACTCGGCGGCGTCCTCGGAGTAGGAGCTCATCGCGAGCACGGCATCGTCGTACCGGTCCGCCCACCCGTATTCGGCGGCGTAGTCAGACAGATCGAGGAGCAATCCGGCGGAAACGAAGGCACCCATGTCCCCGCGGGTGTTGTTCGCCTGGACGACGTCGGGGGCCTCCGATCCGGTGAGCGCGCCGCGCAGGGTCGTCGCGAGGTCATCGAAGCTCTGGGAGTTCCGGTTGATCTCCACGCCGTGTTCTTCTTCGAACGCCTCGTTCAGCCGGCTCATCTGTTCGTCCTGCCCGCCGCGGACCTCCTGATCCCACACGGTCAAGGTGCGCGGGCCCGCGGCGCCGTCGTCGCCGGGCGGTGTTTCCTCGTCCGCGCCCGAATCGCCGGAACTGCCCGGTGCGCACGCGGCAAGGGCAAGAGCAGCGATGGCGGCGAGGGCAACAGGCCAAGGTCCTCGGTGAGTCATGGATCCTCCTCAGGATGCTGATGGGGAACATTTTCCCATGAAACTCCGCTCCCGGCAGACCGCGCCGGCCAGGCCGCGGGGAAAAATGCTGCGCCAACGATGGATTGCTACCCCCGGAGCAGGACGCCCTAGGAGGACCCGGTATCAGCAGAGGAACCGCGGGTTTCGCCGCGACCGTGAGGGCGGCCCGGGCGCCGGGGCAGAGAGTTCACTTCGAATCCGTCTACGGCCCCTCCTCCCAGCCGAGGTCGGCGTCGGAGTAATGGGCGATCGTCGCCTCGGCCCGCCGCACCGCTCGCGTGGGCATGCCGGCGGAGCATTCCCCGAGGAAGGAGTAGTGCCCGGTGAGCTCGCGGGCGTCTGGGTTTCCCGCCTCGGCAGCGGCTTTCGCGGCCTCCCACCAGTCGAGCACGTCGCCCCATCCGGGGGCGGCGAGGCTGCCGCCCGATTCCTGCACCGCCAGCGCCGAACACAGCGCCCCGAACCGCAGCCGGCGCTCCAGCGGCCATCCCCGCAGGGTGCCCAGCGTGAGGGCGGCGGCGAACGTGTCGCCCGCGCCGGTCGGATCGGTCGCGCGCACGGCGAGCGCTGGAACCTCGGCCTGCTCACCGGTGGCCGAATCGATCGCCATGACCCCGTTCGCCCCGTCGGTCACGACTGCGAGGGGCACGAGATCTGCCAGCGCATGCAGCGCATCTTTCGGGGCCTTGGTGCGGGTGTACCCCATCGCCTCCCCGGCGTTCGGAGTGAACGCGTGCACCCCCTCCAGGGAGGTGAGGATCGCCGAGTCCCACCGCTCCTCGGGGTCCCAGCCGGCGTCGGCGAACACGAGCGCGCCCCGCTCGGCCGCGACGCGCCACCACGGCGCCTCCCGTAGCAGCGGGTCCCCCAGGTCGAGGATGACGGCGCGGGTGGGCGGGGGGTCGGAGAGCAGGTCGGACATGGGGGCGGGGGTGGGGTGGCCGTGCGTTACCATCGCCCGATCGCCGCCGTAGGCCATCGACACCGTCACCGGGGTGTGCCAGTTGCGGAATTGCCGCGAGTAGGTGAGGTCGATGTGTTCCTGATCCCGCAGCGTGCGCCACATCCAATCGCCGTAGACGTCGGTGGAGAATCCCGCGGCGAGTGAGGTGCCCAGGCCCAGCCGCGCGGCGGCGACGGCGAGGTTCGCGATCCCGCCGGGGGCTGAACCCATCCCTTGGGTCCACACTTCCTGGCCGGGCGTGGGCGGGGCGGGGAAGCCGGTGAATACGATGTCGAAGAACAGCATCCCGGTCAGCAGCACGTCGTGGGTGAGCGGCTGGTGTTCCCCCGCGGGGGCGGCGCCGTGGGTGTCTTCGGCCGCCGCGTACATCTGGGAGAAGGCGGGGTATTGGGAAATGTATTCGTAAGGCCCGGAGGTCATAGGGCAATTGTGTCAGGTGGCCCCGGAACCGGACCAGCAGGCCCGGGCGCGGGATTGCCGGGCACGGAATTCCTGATTGACTGGGTTCCATGCCCACCACCCCGTCGTCGACGTGGCGTGAACGCCTTCGCGCCTTGCCCGTGCTCAGCGAACCGATCGGCACGCTCGACCTCGATGACCTCCCGGCCACGCCCGGGCAACTGTTCACCGCGTGGCTCAATGACGCGATCGCGGCACGAGTGCCCGAACCGCACGTGATGACCCTTTCGACCGTTGACGGCGATGGCCTCCCGAACGCCCGCACCGTCATCCTCACCGATGTCGCCGAGGACGGCTGGTCCTTCAGCACCGACACCCTCAGCGCCAAGGTCGAGGAGATCGCGGTGAACCCGCAGGTCGCGCTGACGTTCTACTGGCCCGCCCTCGGGCGGCAGGTGCGGGTGCAGGGGCGAGCCCGGCAGGCGGCTGCGACCACCTCGGCCGCGGACTTCGCCGCCCGCAGCGCTCATGCCCGAGCGGTAATCCTCGCCGCCCACGATCTGGCCCGCACCACCCCCGATTGGGACCGGGCTGACCTCCTACGCGGCGCCGAGGACCGCCTGCGCGAGGGCCCGAGCGGGCTTTCACCGGCGGCGGGCCCACTTCCCTGGGCGGCATACGTCGTGCGGCCCGCGCGGGTGGAGTTCTGGCAGGCCGACCCAGGGCGCCTGCACCAGCGGGTGGTCTACACCTTCGGGGAATCGGGCTGGGCGCGCGGAGTCCTCCCGCACTGAGGTCGCGGTAACGTGAACACATGCGACTAACGATCGTCGGCGGAGGCGGTTTCCGGGTTCCGCTCGTGTACGAGGCCGTGGCCCGGGCGAAGGACCGCGTGCCGATCACCGAGGTGATGCTCACCGATTCCGACCCCGAGCGCCTCGCGGCGATGGCCCGCGTGCTCGCCGACGTGCCCGGCGCCGGCGCGCTCCCCGTTCACACGACCACCGACCTCGACGACGCCCTGCGCGGCAGCGCCGTCATCTTCGCCGCCGTCCGGGTGGGCGGCACGAGGGGCCGGATCCTGGACGAACGCATCGCCCTCTCCCGCGGCCTGCTCGGCCAAGAAACGATCGGCCCCGGCGGGCTCGCCTACGCCATCCGCACCCTCGGCGTCATGGAAGACCTCGCCCGCCGCGCCGCGCGGCTCGCCCCCGAGTCCTGGATCATCAACTTCACCAACCCCGCCGGGCTCATCACCGAGGCGATGCACGCGCACAATCCCCGCGTCGTGGGGATCTGCGATACCCCGATCGGGCTCGTCCGCCGGGTCGCGCGGGTCCTCGAGGTAGATATCGGCGACGCCGAGATCGGCTATATCGGGCTCAACCACCTCGGATGGCTGCGCACGTTCATTATCGACGGCGTCGATCACCTTCCCCGCCTGCTCGCCGACCCGGGGCTGCTCGGGCGGATCGAGGAGGCCCGCACCCTGGGCATCGAGTGGGTCCAGGCGCTCGGCGGGCTGCCGAACGAGTACCTGTACTACTACTACTTCACCCGCGAGGCGATCGCCTCGATCGCTGGCGCGCAGGCCACCCGCGGAGAGTTCCTCGACGCCCAACAGGGAGGGTTCTACAACCAGGTCGCCGAGCACCCGCAGATCGCCGGGAAACTCTGGGAAACCACGCTCGCCGAACGGGAAGCGACCTACATGGCCGAGGCCCGCGACCATGAGCGCGAGGAGGAGGACCTGGGCGGGGGCTACCACGAGGTCGCTGTCGACCTCATGGCCGGACTCCTCGCCGGGGAACGGGGCCGGATGATCCTGGACGTCCCGAACAACGGCGCGATCCCCGCGCTGCCCGACGACGCGGTCATCGAGATCCCCTGCGAGGTCGACGAGCGCGGCGTGCACCAGATCCGCCCCGCCGCGGCCCTCGACCTCGACCAACTGGGGATCGTCGCGGCCGTCAAAGCCGCCGACCGGGCCCTCATCGCCGCCGTCCGCGCCGGTTCCCGCTCCGGGGCCTGGCACGCGTTCGGGGTCCACCCCCTCGTCGACTCCGCCACCGTGGCCCAAGACCTCGTCAACGATTACATCGCCGCGCAGCCCCTCATCGCCGCGGCCCTACCCCATCCGTAGAGGAGGCATGAATGGCACACGTAGGGCTCGCGCTCATGCTCGAACAATTCGGGCCCGCCCGCGCCCTCGACCTCGCCCGCGCCGCCGAAACCGCGGGACTCAGCGGCCTCCTTGCGGCCGACGTGTTCCAACCCTGGATCCCCGCCCCGAACAGTTCCGACGACGCCGATCGCGCGCCGTTCATGTGGAACGTCCTGTCCGCTGCGGCCGCGCACACGAGCGGTCCACTCGGGGCCGTGCTCACCCCGAACTACCGGTGGCACCCGGCGATGATCGCCCAGGCGAGCGCGACCCTCGCCGCGATGTATCCCGGCCGGCACTGGCTCGGGCTCTCGGCGGGGGAGGCGCTCAACGACGCCATCACCGGCGCGCATTGGCCGCGCCCGCCGGAGCGGATCGACGCGATGTTCGAGGCTGCCGACCACATCCGCAAACTATTAACGAACTCCGCCGCCGGCCGGGACACCCGTATCAGCGGGACCCACGCCCGCCTCGAAGGGGCCCGGCTGTGGACATTGCCGCCCGCCCCGCCGAAGATCCTCATCGCGACCGCGGGTCCGCTCACCGCCCGCCGCGCCGGGCGCCACGCCGACGGTTTCATCACGATGGGTGGCTCGCTGGAAAAGGCCGCCACCCTGATGGAGCGGTTTACCCAAGGCGCTCGCGAGGCCGGAAAGGACCCGGGCGCCACGCTCAAGGTCGTGCGCCTGCACGTGTCGTTCGCGCCGAGCATCGAGCAGGCGACCACCGCCGCGCTGCGGCACTGGCCCCAGGCGGCGATGCGGTTCAACACCTCCGACCTGCGCTCGCCCTTCGACGTCGCCCAGATCGCCAAACTCGTGCGCCCGGAAGACTTCGCCGGCAACCTCCTCATCACCAGCGACGCGGGGGAGATCGCCGACCTGGTCCGCGGCTACCGCGGCCTCGGGTTCGACGAGGTTTACCTGCACAACGTCGGCAGTAACGATGAGGACTGGTTCGCGGCCGTCCGAGCCGGCATCCTGCCCGCGCTACGGTAGACCCCGTGACCGTCATCGTGAAAGCCCTCGAAGGGTTGCCCACCTTCGCCCGCGGCGACGACATCGCCGCCATCATCACCCCCGCTCTGGGCCACCTCACCTGGCCGGACGGAAGCGTCGGCCCGAGGGCGGGCGACATGGTCGTCATCGCCTCCAAGATCGTTGCGCGCGCCGAGGGGCGGCTCATCGCCGCCAAGGACCGCGAGGAGGCGATCGAGGCCGAAACCGTGCGCGAGGTCGCGCGGCGGGAGAACCCCGATGGGACGGTCATGCGGATCGTCGAGACCCACCACGGGCTCGTGCTCGCCGCCGCCGGCGTGGACACCTCCAACGTGCCACCGGGAACCGCGCTGCTCCTGCCCGAAGACCCCGACGCCTCCGCCCGCGCGATCCGTCGGGGGATCTACGCGCGGTTCGCGATGCCCATGGGCGTGATCATCACCGACACGGTCGGCCGGCCCTGGCGCCGAGGGATCGCCGACATCGCGATCGGCGCCGCCGGCATCCAGCCGCTGCACGACCTGCGCGGGGAGACCGACGACGCCGGGGCGACGTTGCACGCGACGATCCGCAACATCGCCGACGAGATCGCCGCGGCCGCCGACCTTGCGAAAGGGAAGATCGGCGGGCGCCCCGTCGCCGTCGTGCGGGGCGTGGAGGAACACGTGCTCGAGGTTGAAGGCCCGGGGGCGAAAGCGATCCACCGGTCGGCTGAGGAGGACCTGTTCCGCCGCGGAGGAGCGTAACCGGCGCCCCGAGGCGATCAGCTGCTCGGCACGCGCACCTGCGCCGCCACGGCCGCGAGGGCGCCGGACGCGTTGATGACGTCGCTGCACAGGTCCGTCAGCGGCTGGCGGTGCCGGCGGGAATGGTCCCGCAGGATGAGGAAGGCCTCATCTGCGCACACTCCCAAGCGTTGCGCGAGGGCGCCCTTTGCTTGTTCGATGAGGATGCGGCTCGCCAGC
>DATGUB010000126.1:0-6613 GCA_035301585.1 Beutenbergiaceae bacterium
CCCGGCGACGTCTTCTTCCACAACGACGTGTACCGCTCCGAAGGGGGGATCGGGCACCTTCCCGACCTGTGCGTGACCGTGCCGGTGTTCCACACCGACCCGGACACGGGCAAAGAAGAGGTCGTTGCGTTCGTCCAAGCCTTCGGGCATCACGACGACATCGGCGGGGCGGTGCCGGGATCGATGCCCAGTGGGGCGACCTCGGTGTACGAAGAGGGCCTGATGGTGCCTCCCATCAAGCTCTGGGACGCCGGCACGCCGGTACGTTCGGCGCTCGCGATCATGACCCGCAATTCGCGGATGCCCGAGGCCCTGGCCGCGGACCTCGACGCCGAATGCTCCGCGTGCCTCATGGGCGCGCGGCGGCTCGGGGAACTCTTCGACCGCTACGGCAAGCACGCGGTGGAATCGGCGTTCGATGCGATCATCGACAACTCCACCAAGACCTACCGCCGAGAGATCCTGTCGAAGATTCCCGTCGGCTCGTGGGTGTGGGAGGACTACGCGGAGCACGACGGCGTGGACGAACCGAAACTGCACCGGCAGCGGATCACCCTCACCCGCACGGCGGAGGACGACCCGGGCGGCGAGCGGCTCATCATCGACTTCGCTGGCACGTCGCCGCAGGCGAAGGGACCGATCAACCACTGCGCGGACTACTCCGACGGCGTGTTCATGAAGAAATGGCTCGCCCCGATCCTGCGCAACCTCGCCGACACCCCGCAGCGGATGGGGGAGCTCGACGTCAACGAAGGGATCGTGCCCCTGATCGAGATGCGGTTCCCGCCACCGGGTACCCTGCTCACGCCGGTGTTCCCCGCTCCCACGAACGCGCGCACCTTCGTGATTCTAAGGATGCTCGGCGTGCTCGCGGGGGTCATCGCCAAGGCCGTTGACGGGAAGATGCCGGCGGATCAGGAGACCATCCGGTACACGGGCGTCTACGGAGAGGACCTCAACGGCAACCGTTACCTCATGCGGGAAGTGCTCGGCGGGGGAGCCGGGGGCCGGTACTACGCCGATGGGGAAGACACGATCCACGTCGTCCCCGATTCCCGGAACCTTCCAACGGAATTCACCGAGTCACGGTTCCCGTTCATCGTGGAGAAGCTCAAACTCGCACCCGATTCCGGCGGTGCGGGCGAGTTCCGTGGCGGGCTGGGATACGAAAAACACTTGCGGATGCTCAAAGATGCCCACTTCATGTCGATCGCGGACCGCTCGATCCTCGCCTGTTGGGGCGTCAATGGCGGCAAGGCCGGTGCCCCGTTCCGGGTGACGATCAACCCGGGCACACCGGATGAGCGGGACGTGCCCGCGCTTGTCGACGCTGAGTTCGTGCGCGCGGGCGATGTGATCCGGATCTGCACCACCGGCGGCGGCGGGTGGGGCGACCCCCTCGACCGGGACCCCGCAATGGTCGTGCGCGACGTCACGTGGGAGAAAGTGACCACCGACGCCGCGCTCAGCGACTACGGGGTCGTGCTCACGGGGGCGGTGGCAACCGACGACTTGAGTTTCGACGACGCAGCGACGAGGGCCGAACGGGAGCGGCGCCGCGCCCAGCGCGGGGCAGAGCCCTTCTTCGACCGGGGGCCCGGCTACGAACGGCTCAGCGGCGGACCCAGCTCCGCCGAGGTGGACTGGCTGTAGCCATGGTCACTGCCGCAGTCGTCGGAGGCCGGGGGAAAACCGGTCGCGCCGTGGCCGGGGCAGTCGAGGCAGCCGGAGGATCGGTCCGCCCGATCGGCCGGGCCGAACTCCAGCGGCCGGTCGAGGCCTTGGCCGGCTGCGAAGCGGTGTACCTCATCGCGCCGAATATGCACCCGGACGAGCCCGGGCTCGTCGCGAAGATCCTCACCGCCGCGCAGGCCGCGGGGGTGAGCCGGCTCGTCTACCACTCGGTCGCCGCGCCCTACCTGCCGGAGATGCCCCACCATCTGGGGAAAGCTGAATCGGAACGTCTCGTGCGGGCCAGCTCCCTGCCCTGGGTGATTCTCCAGCCCGGGGTGTACATGCAGAACTTCGTGCCCCAGCTCGCCTCGCAGGCGCCCTCCCTCACGGTGGCCTACAACCCGCAGGTGCGGTTCACGCTCGTCGATCTCGAGGACGTCGCTGCGGTGGCCTCCCTCGCACTCACCGAGGATCGGTTCCTCGGGGCGACCCTGGAGCTCGGCGGTCCGCAGCACCTGTCGGTGGAGGATATCGGGCGCGCGGCCGGTGAGCTGCTCGGCCGGCAGGTGCCGGTGCGCTCCATCAGCACCCGCGAGTGGGCGAGGGGGCCGGGGGCGGAGTTGACTGCGCGGGAACGCGAGTGGCTCACCCGGATGTTCGACTACTACGACGCCCGCGGCCTGTTGTGCGGTTCCCTCGCCACGGAGGCCGCCCTGCAGCGCTCTCCCACACCCCTCCGGAGTGCCCTCGCGCGGGAGTTGCAGCATCTGGGCGCGCCGCCGCAACGGATGTTCTAGCTCTTGGCAGGAATTGACGAGGTTTCCCGCCGGGCTCAGGAAGCTTCTGCCCATGAACACGTGACCTGCGCCACCTAACCTCGTATTCATGCGCATCGTGATCGCACTCGGCGGCAACGCCATGACCTCCGCGGATGGCCGGGCCACGCCCACGGACCAGATCGCCGCCATCAAGAAGGCTGCCTCGCCGGTGGCGGAGCTGGTGGCGCAGGGTCATGAGCTGTTGCTCACGCACGGCAACGGCCCGCAAGTGGGCAACCTGCTGGTGAAGAACGAACTCACCTCCGGTCACGTGCCGCCGGTCCCCCTCGACTGGTGCGGCGCGCAGACCCAAGGCACGATCGGGATGCTCGTCGTCAACGCCCTCGACAACGCGTTCGCGCGGCGAGGGCTGGGCGCACCCACGGCCGCGCTCGTCTCGAGGACCCTCGTGGACGCACACGACCCGGGGTTCACCACGCCGACCAAACCGATCGGCCGGTACCTCACCGCCGCCGAGACGGAGCCGTTGATCGCCCAGGGCCAGAAATTCATCGAGGTGGACGGGCGCGGCTGGCGCCGCGTCGTCGCCTCGCCCCAGCCGATCGACTGCATCGATGCCCCCAGCGCGGGCCTGCTCATGTCTGCCGGCTACCTCGTCGTGTGCTCCGGCGGCGGGGGGATCCCCACGATTCGCACCGAAACCGGGGAACTGCGAGGGATCGAGGCGGTCATCGACAAAGACTTGACGGCCTCGCTCCTCGCGCGCCAACTCCGCGCCGACATGCTCATCATCGCCACGGACGTGGACGCCGTCGCCACCGGTTTCGGAACCGGTACCCCGCGCCCGGTCGGCCACGTGACGGTCGAGGAGATGCGCAAGATCGCCGCCGAGCAGAATTTCGCGGCCGGATCCATGGGGCCGAAGGTGGAGGCGATCACGCGATTCGCCGCCGCCGGCTCCGGGACCGGCGTGATCACTTCCCTGGAGAAGATCGCCCGCGCGGTCAACGCCGACGCCGGAACCCGCGTGATGCCCCAACCAGAAGCTGTTGTTCGCTAATCAGAAAGGATCAATCCATGCCACCTGCAATCGAGGTTCGCAAGGTACCCATCCACTCGGTCGCCGACGCGAGTGAACTCGCCCGGCTCATCGACGACGGCGTGTTCGAAGCCGACCGGATCATCGCGATCATCGGCAAGACCGAGGGTAACGGTGGGGTGAACGACTACACGCGGATCATCGCTGACCGTGCCTTCCGTGAAGTGATCGCCGAGAAGGGGTCCCGCTCGATGGAGGAGGTCCGGCAGATCCCGATCGTCTGGTCCGGAGGCACCGACGGAGTGATCAGCCCCCACGCAACGATCTTCGCCACCCTCCCCGAAGACAAGACCGTGCAGACCGATGAACCGCGCCTCAGCGTCGGCTTCGCCATGAGCGAGCCGATCCTGCCAGAAGAGATCGGCTTCCGAGCGATGATCTCCAAGGTCGCGGGCGCCGTGAAGGACGCGATGGCCGAAGCCGGCATCACCGACCCGGCCGACGTGCACTACGTGCAGACCAAAACGCCGCTGCTGACGATCCACACGATCCGGGACGCCAAGAGCCGCGGTAACAAGGTGTGGACGGAAAACACGCTCGAGTCCATGGACTTGTCCAACGGTGTCACCGGGCTGGGGATCGCCGTCGCCCTGGGTGAGATCGACATGCCCGACGACGCCGACGTCCTGTCCAACCGCGACCTGTACTCCTCCGTCGCCTCCTGCTCCTCCGGGGTGGAACTCGACCAGGCGCAGGTCGTCGTCGTCGGGAATGTGCGCGGCATCGGTGGGAAGTACCGCATCGGGCACTCGGTGATGAAGGATGCCATCGACTCCGATGGGATCTGGGAAGCGATCCGAGACGCAGGAGTCGACCTTCCCGAGCGGCCGCACACCTCGGACCTGGACGACCGGCTCGTGAACGTCTTCCTCAAATGCGAAGCGAGCCAGGAAGGCAACGTCCGCGGGCGGCGCAACGCGATGCTCGATGACTCCGACGTCCACTGGCACCGGCAGATCAAGGCCGCCGTCGGCGGGGTCACCTCGGCGGTGACCGGCGACCCGGCCGTCTTCGTGTCCGTCTCTGCCGCGCACCAGGGCCCCGAAGGCGGCGGTCCCGTTGCCGCGATCGTCGATATGAGCTGACGTGTCGGATCAGGTACCCACCCCGAACCGGCCAGAGGGCTCGGGGCATCGGAACGACTCCGGCGCGGCGGGGCTGTTGTCAGGAACCCTCGTTCTTGACCTCAGCCGCGCCCTGGCCGGCCCGCACGCGGCGATGATGCTGGGCGACTTAGGCGCCCGGGTGATCAAGGTGGAGACCCCGGCCGGCGGCGATGACAGTCGCGGCTGGGGGCCGCCGTTCCTCGGGGAGGGTGAGGAGCGGGAATCCACCTACTTCATGTCCGCGAACCGGAACAAGGAATCCATCACGCTCAACCTCAAAGACGACGCCGACAACGACCTTCTCGCTCGGCTCGTGCGCCAGGCGGACGTGCTGGTGGAGAACTTCCGGGTCGGGGTGATGGACCGGCTCGGCTTCAGCGTCGAACGACTCCACGAGCTCAACCCGGGACTCGTGATCCTCACCATCACCGGGTTCGGCCACGACGGGCCGGAATCCCAGCGCGCGGGGTATGACCAGATCGCCCAGGGGGAGGCGGGGCTGATGAGCATCACCGGGATCGATGAACCCACCAAGGTGGGCGTTCCCATCGCTGATCTCCTGGCCGGGATGAACGGCGCCTACGGCGTGGCCGCTGCCCTCGTCGAGCGAGAACGAACCGGCAGGGGGCGGGTAGTTCGCACCTCCCTCATCGGCAGCATCGTGGGCATCCATGCCTTCCAAGGAACGCGCTGGACCGTGGGCGGGGAACGCCCCGGTCTATCCGGATCGCACCACCCATCCATCGCGCCCTACGGGCTGTTCTACACCGCGACCACACCGATCCAGCTCTCCTGCGGGTCCGAGGCGCTCTGGAGGCGCTTCGCGGGAGCGATCGGCATCGACCCCGATGAGCCCCGCTTCGCAACGAACGGGAATCGGGTCGACCACCACAGCGAGCTCGTCGAGGCGGTCAACGCCATCTTCGCGGAAGAACCCGCCGAACACTGGCTGCGCGTACTCGATGAGGCAGGGGTGCCCTCGGGCAAGGTCCGGGACCTGCAAGAGGTCTACGAATGGGAGCAGGTGCGCTCGCAAGGACTTCTCGTGGAGGTGGAACACGAAACGAAGGGAACCCTGCAGCTCCCCGGGCCCGTCATCAGATTCGATGACAATCCCTTTGGTGGCGCGCGCGCGGAGGTGACAGCACCTCCGACCCTCGGGCAACACAATGCGGCCATCCGCGCGTGGCTGGACGAGGTGGAGAGCGGGTAACCCCGCATGCGCGGGTGTTGTGCAGGAACGAGGCCATCGTTGGCAACTTCTGCCATCACGACCCCGTGAGGAACGTCATAGGGTCAGGGAACAGACTACTCACTCGTTGGGGGGTGCCATGGATGCCGTGCGGTGTCGGACGGTCGTCACAGGAGCCGCTCCCGCGTGGATTGGGGATCGACTCAACGCCGAGCCGCACGAGGGGCGAATCGTCCACGCGGGAAGCGATGCCGTCTATTTCACCTCCTACGACGACGTCTTCGGCGTGACGTCGCGGCATGCGACCTCGATCCCCTGCGCGGTTGCCACCCGCCTGGAGCGGCTGGAGGAACTCTTCGATGGCGAGCACCTCCCCTCGATCGGGGAGGAGATCTCGATCGGAGCCGGCGCCGCGCGCTTCGCCGGCGCAGAGATCCGGATCGGGCGGTTCCTCAATTTCCGCATGCGCCCCTTCTCTCTGTATGCAGCGCCCCAGATGCGCACCCGGCTCACCGAGCTGCTGGGCGTGCCCGCCTCCGAGGAGCTCAGCGAGAAGGACCTAGCCCTGCTCTCACGTGACCCCGCCGCGGCGCTTCCATCCGTGCTGGGCAAGGGCACGGGGCTCACCCCCTTCGGTGATGACGTCGTGAGCGGACTGCTCGCCACGCTGCTCGCCGCGGGCGTCCCGGGAGCCCGCGACCTTCGAGAGCGCGCCCTGGAGCTCGCGGCCGCGCGAACCACGCCCTTATCCGCAACCCTATTG
>DATGUB010000127.1:0-2143 GCA_035301585.1 Beutenbergiaceae bacterium
TAACCCGGTCCGCATCGAGGCCGCGGGGGCACGTTCCGCCTCGCCAGCCGCTCCGGGCCTTGCCGCGACCGACGCACGAGGTGCAAGAGACGGGGCCGGGGCAAGCGCACGAGCCGCGGCGACTCGCTCAGCTCCACGCTCCACCAAGGAACTGACCTCCCCGGTGGAGTTCCTCCTCAGCGAGGTTGCTGATAACGGCCAGCGTCAGGCGGCGGTCCGCGGGATCGCTCGCAAGGTGCCCCGCGTGATCTTCTTTGTGCGCACTACTCATGCGGTGACGCGCTGGGCGAAATACCTCTCGGCGGGCGGAATCAAGGTCTCCGCACTGCATGGCAATCGCGGCCATCTGTCCCGCCAGCGAGCACTCGCGGACTTCCGGGAGGGTAAGGTGCGCGTGCTTGTCGCCACCGACATCGCAGCCCGGGGTATCGATGTGCCGGGCGTGCGTGCCGTCGTGCACATCGACCCCCCGCGGGACCCCAAGGCACTCGTCCACCGCTCCGGTCGGACGGGACGCGCGGGCGCATCCGGCGCCGTCGCCCTGCTTGCCTTCCCCGATCAGGTTCGCGAACTTTCGACCATGATGCACGCCGCTAACCTGGGCTATCAAAAGATTGAGCCCACCCGGCTTGTGCGCCGAATCCTGCGTGAATAACCACCACTGCCCCGGGTCGCCGGGGTATGGACAACCCACCACCCACTCACCCCTCACCAA
Organism: Beutenbergiaceae bacterium; assembly: GCA_035301585.1. Classification (GTDB taxonomy): domain Bacteria; phylum Actinomycetota; class Actinomycetes; order Actinomycetales; family Beutenbergiaceae; genus HY158. The sequence goes on from DATGUB010000127.1 coordinate 716, forward strand.
GGACAACTTCTCAAGAATATGGACATACTGCTGAGCATCCTCGGCCTCGCGGGCTTTATCGCACTCACCGCGGGCACCGGGCTGTTCGTCGGGATCGAGTTCGCCATCACCGGTCTCGAAAGATCGACTATTGACCAGCACGTCAAGGACAAGAACGACGGCCCGGCCCGCCTGATCCAGAAGGCCCACGGCGAGCTCTCCCTGATGCTCTCCGGCGCCCAGCTGGGCATCACGATCACCACCCTGGCTACCGGCTTCCTCGCCGAGCCGATCCTGGCGAAGTTCTTCACCCCGATGCTGGATCTATTCGGCATCCCGCACTCCGCCTCGATGGCGATCGCGCTGACCCTCGCCGTCATCCTGGCCACGGCCCTCTCCATGATCTTCGGCGAGCTGGTGCCGAAGAACTTGGCGATCACCGACCCGATCAAGGTCGCACGATTCACGATCCGCCCGGTGTGGGCCTTCAACCAGTTCTTCCGTGGTTTCATCTCTTGGCTGAACAACCTCGCGAACTTTGTGCTGCACCGCTTCGGCATCGAACCGGCCGATGAGCTGGCCAGCGCACGTAGCCCGAAGGAGCTGGCCGCCATCGTGAAGTCCTCCGCCGGTACCGGCGAGTTCACGCAGGCCAAGGCACAGATCCTGGACCGTTCCCTGCGATTCCGGGACATCTCCGCCGACGACATCATGACGCCGCGTTCCACCGTCGAGTCGCTGGATGAGGAGGACACCGCCGACAAGCTGATCCTGCTCGCAATGGAGACCGGCCACTCCCGTTTCCCCGTTACCCGTGGCGATTTGGACGACACGATCGGCGTCGTCCACGTCAAGGACGCGGTCGCGCTGCAGCCGGAGCGACTGGCGACGACCACCGTCAAACGCCTCGCCCGCCCCGTCCCCACCGTTCCGGAAAGCCTGGGCGGGGAGGCCGTCCTGCAGAGCGTGCGTTCCGCCGGTTCGCAGCTGATCCTCGTCGCGGACGAGTACGGCGGTACCTCCGGCATCATCACCATCGAGGACGTCGTCGAGGAAATCGTCGGCGAGGTCTGGGATGAATACGACGATAAGGACGAGGACGCCGAGGTCCGCCGCACCGGGCAGATGTGGGAGATGTCCGGCTTGGTCCGTACCGACGAGATCTTCGAGGAAGTCGGCTACACCGCCCCGGACGGCCCCTACGAGACCCTCGGTGGGCTCGTGATGTCCGCCCTGGGCAGAGTGCCGCTGGAGGGCGACCAGGTGGTCCTCCCCCGCTCCGAGCGGGAACTCCGGGACTCGTTTGAAAGCGGGCTGAACAACCGCTGGTTGGCGCGCGTGGTGTCGATGGATAAGCACCGCGTCGATCGGGTGATCCTGAGCCCGATCACCGGGGAGCAGGCCGCTGAGTACATCGACGAGGAGGGTGAAAACTAATGGGTGATTTGT
>DATGUB010000128.1:0-4399 GCA_035301585.1 Beutenbergiaceae bacterium
CGAACCGAGGTTGGCGGGTGGTCGCGAAATGACGACCGTAGCTATCGATGGCCCGTCCGGCTCGGGCAAATCCACGATCTCGCGCCGGCTCGCCGAGGAATTCGGCATGGCCTACCTCGACACCGGGGCGATGTACCGTGCGGCCGCGTGGTGGTGCATCAGCCAACTCGTCGACCTCGCCGATCAGGAGGCGACCCTCGCCGTCGTCGAGACCATTCCATGGCGGATCAGCACCGACCCGAAGAACCCGCGCTTCATCGTCGACGACATCGACGTGACGACGGCGATCCGCACGACGGAGATCTCCACCGTCGTCTCCCAGGTCGCCACGAATCTTGGGGTGCGGGAATGGATGAAGAACGAACAACGCCGGATCATCCACTCCGCCCCGCAAGGGATCATCGCCGAGGGGCGGGACATCACCACCGTCGTCGCCCCCGATGCCGACGTTCGGATCCTCCTCATCGCGGATGAGAGCGCGCGTCTTGCACGCCGCGCGAAGGAACTCCACGGTTCCGCTGCCGAGGAGGTACTCGCTGCAACCGCGGACCAGGTCCTTCGCCGCGACCGCGATGACTCGACGGTCTCGAACTTCACGGTCGCGGCCGACGGCGTGCTGACGGTCGATTCCACCGAGCTCAGCCTGGAGGAAACCATCGACACCGTCAGGAGCCTCATCTCATGACGGCCGAGCCGACCCCGGGCCAACAGATCCGCCCGGAGCACATCCGGCGATGGGGTCCGAAGTGGTCCCGGCGGGTCGGGCAGATCCTCGCGTTCGGGATCTGGAAGACCAAGGTGATCGGCGCGGAGAACCTCCCTGCCGAGGGCCGGGTCATCGTCGCCGCCAACCACACGGGGATCATCGACGGCCCGCTGCTGCACGGCGCTCTTCCCCGTGGTTCGCATTTCATCATCAAAGAGGAGGCGTTCACCGGGGTCATCGGGTTCCTCATGCGGGGGGCCGGGCAGATCCCGGTTGACCGCAACAGCGGCCGCGCCGCGCTCGTCACCGCGCTCGCGCTCCTGGGCGAGGACCGACTCGTGGGAGTGTTCCCGGAGGGCACCCGCGGCCGCGGAGACGTCTCCGACGCGAAGGCCGGTGTCGCGTGGTTGGCCGTTCGGTCCGGAGCACCGGTGGTGCCCGTGGCGATCCTCGGAACCCGCAAGAAGGGCGATAAACGTTCCTACATCCCCGGGTTCCGGCGCCGGTTGTACGTGTGGATCGGCAAACCGTTCCACCCGGCGAATCCCGAACTCAAGGGCCGGGCCGCGATCAACGAGGCGATGGGGCAGGTGCAGGCACACATGAGCGATCACGTCGAACACGCCATCGCCCGCACCGGAGTCGACCTACCCGACGACGCCTGAGACAATACCTATCGTGACTACTGAGGAATCCCGCGACGAGGGTCTTCGCGCCGAAGCACTCCGGGCCGGCCTAGCCGAGTATGACCTCGACGAGGAGGACCGCGCCCTCCTGGAACTCGGGGACTCCCCGGAAGCGATCCACGCCCCGGCGGGCCCCTTACCCGTCCTCGCCGTCGTGGGCCGCCCCAACGTCGGCAAGTCAACGCTCGTGAACCGGTTCCTGGGCCGGCGAGAAGCGGTCGTGCAAGATACCCCGGGCGTGACGCGGGATCGGGTCTCCTACACGGCGGAGTGGGCAGGTAGAGGATTCACCGTCGTCGATACTGGTGGCTGGGAGCGGGGCGCGAAAGGGCTCGCCAAACGGGTCGCCGACCAGGCCGAAGCGGCGATCGAACTCGCTGACGCGGTCGTGTTCGTCGTCGACGCGACCGTCGGGGCCACCGACGCCGATGAGCATGTGGTGCGGTTGCTCCGCCGCAGCAACAAGCCAGCGATCCTCGTGGCGAACAAGGTCGATAACGCGCAGCTCGAGGCGGACGCGCTCGCGCTGTGGAACCTCGGGCTCGGCGAACCGGTGACGGTCTCCGCGCTGCACGGGCGCGGCTCGGGGGACCTGCTCGACCGCGTCGTCGATGCCTTACCCGAGGTATCGCAGGTGTCCGCGCCGATCCCGCAGGGCCCTCGCCGGGTCGCGCTCATCGGCCGACCCAATGTGGGCAAATCCTCGCTGCTGAACAAGCTTGCGGGGCAGGAACGCGCCGTCGTGGATGACGTGCCGGGAACGACCCGCGACCCGGTCGATGAACTCATCGAATTCGGCGGACGCGACTGGTGGTTCGTCGATACCGCCGGTATCCGCCGCCGCGTTCATCAAACCCGGGGGGCGGACTTCTACGCGTCCCTGCGCACCCAGTCCGCGCTCGAAAAGGCCGAAGTGGCCCTCGCGCTCATCGACGCGTCCCAGCCGCTCACCGAACAGGATGTGCGGGTGGTTCAGCAGGCGATCGACGCCAGGCGAGCCCTCGTGCTGGTGTTCAACAAGTGGGACCTGCTCGATGAGGACCGCCGAGAGCTGCTCGAACGTGAGATCGATCGGGACATGGGGCAGATGCGATGGGCGCCGCGAGTGAACCTCTCCGCCAGGACCGGTTGGCACACTGATCGCCTCGTGCGTGCCCTCGACACCGCCCTGCAGGGGTGGGAGACACGCGTGCCCACGGGCCGGTTGAACGCCTTCTTCGCAGAACTCGTCGCCGCCCACCCTCACCCGGTGCGCAGCGGGAAACAGCCGCGGGTGCTGTTCGCGACGCAGGCCTCGACCCGGCCGCCTAGGTTCGTCATCTTCGCCACGGGCTTCCTCGACGCGGGCTATCGCCGCTTCATCGAACGTCGGCTCCGGGAGGATTTCGGTTTCGAAGGCTCGCCCATCTCCATCAGCGTTCGGGTGCGCGAGAAGAAGCGCCGTTAAGCGCCCCACTCCGTCGGCGGGCCGAGCCACAACAGGAACGACACGACCGCGAACACGCCGATGATTACGACGACCGCGAGTGGGATCGGGTAACGCAGCGCGAACCGAAGCACGCCGGAAAGCCTCGTGTGGTCCCGGGGATCCTCGCTGCGTTCGGTGCGCCAACCGCCGGTGAGCATGCCCCGCCGCTCGAGCCACACGTCGAAAGGGTAGGTCGCGAACGGAATCACCGCCGTCGCCACCGCAGCGATGACGTGCCGAAGCCGCCAGTGCTGGTTCACCCCGACGAGGAGCGCGATGAAGGCGTAGGTGACGAACACGATCCCGTGGGTGAGGCCGAACACCCGGACCGGCCAGTCCCCAAGTTTGAGAATGTACTTGCCGACCATCCCGAGGATGAGAAGCGCCCAGGTGACCATCTCGGCGATCGCGACGATCCGGTAAATCCTGCGCGGGGTCAATGACGTCGTAGACACCCGGCCATCGTAAGTCATCTAGGCTGTCCACGCCCGCCAGAGGCTCGCGTACTGTCCATCTGCGGCGAGGAGTTCCTCGTGGCTGCCGAGCTCGATGAACCGCCCCTGGTCGATGACGGCGATCCGATCGGCGTCGTGAGCGGTATGCAACCGGTGCGCGATCGCCACGATCGTTCTCCCCCTCGATGAGCGCACTCATCGTCGTCCCCACGTTCCGCGCCGTGGCGGGATCGATGAGGGAGGTCGCTTCATCCAGCACGAGCGTGTGCGGGTCCGCGAGTAAGAGCCGGGCGAGCACGATCTGTTGGGCCTGGCCCGGGCTCACCTGGAGGGCCCCGGAACCGATGACGGTGTCCAGGCCGGCAGGAAGCTGGCACACCCACGCGCCGGCACCGACGGCTACCAGCGCCTCCCGGACCTCCTCATCGCCGGCATCTTCCCGGGCGAGCACGATGTTATCGCGCAGGGCCCCCCGGAAGATGTGATGTTCCTGGGTCACCAATGCCACCTCCCGGCGCAGGTGTTACAGGGGGAGGCCGGTCAGACTCGACCGTTTCGGTGAGGGTGGAGTTGATCTGGGAGTAGCTCGCGCCCTCGTACAGGTAGGCTGCCGGAGCTGCCTTGAGGTAGCGCCGCAGTTGGCCGGTGAACAGCGCCGCCATGATGGTCGTAGGAAGGGCGAGTAGCCACGAGTTGAGGAGCATCGCGGCGAGGGTGAGCAGCACGGTGGTGACGGCGATGATCCCTTCGGGCAACGCCCACCGGACGGCGGTGCTCATCGAGGACACGTCGCGGGTCACTCGCGTGACCAGGTCGCCCGTCGACGCCGATTCCACCCGGCCCAGCGGCAGACGTAGGATCGTGCGCACCACGTACTCACGTGCTTCGGCGAGGACCCCCTGGCCGAGCACGGCGGCGGCCCCGCGGGCACTGAACGTGAACGCCGTCTGTAGAAGCACGACGATGATCGCCGCGGTCACCAGCGAGGTCGTCGCCCCGCCCCCTCGCACGGTGTCGACGAGGTCACCGAGCAACCGCGGCACGATCAGCCCAGCGAGAGCGGCCGCGGCGTTCGTACTGATGA